>JAEKLF010000152.1 GCA_019509985.1 Burkholderiales bacterium
GATGTAGTCGGCCGGGTGGTAGTAGCTGATGTACTGCAGGGCGGCAGCAACGCTGTCGATGAGGTCTTGCTGGCGGATCGTGACGGTCATGATCGTGCGTGGGTGGGAATACGGGCGGCCGGAATTATCGGTGGCCGCAAAGATGAGAAGGGTTCTCATCCTGGCTATGCTGAATCCCAACCCGACCTTCGCGAGAACCGTCATGAGCAGCACCCGCATCGAACGCGACACCTTCGGCCCCATCGAGGTGCCGGCCGACAAGCTCTGGGGCGCGCAGACACAGCGCTCGCTGCAGAACTTCGACATTTCCGGCGAACGCCAGGCGCCCGAGCTGATCCGCGCGCTGGCCAAGGTCAAGCGCGCGTCGGCCGTCGTCAACCGCGGGCTGGGCCTGCAGGATGCGAAGAAGGCGGACGCCATCGTGGCGGCGGCCGACGAGGTCATCGGCGGCCTGCATGTGGACGAGTTCCCGCTCGTCGTCTGGCAGACGGGCTCGGGCACGCAGACCAACATGAACGTCAACGAGGTGCTGGCCAACCGCGCCAGCGAGCTGCTCGGCGGCGAACGCGGCGAGGGGCGCCTGGTGCACCCCAACGACGACGTGAACCGCAGCCAGAGCAGCAACGATGTCTTCCCCACCGCCATGCACGTGGCCGGCGTGCAGGCGTTGGTGGAGCGCCTGCTGCCGCCGCTGCGCGCGCTGCGCACGACGCTGCAGCAGAAGGCAGAGGCCTTCGACGACATCGTCAAGATCGGCCGCACCCACCTGCAGGACGCGACGCCGCTGACGCTGGGGCAGGAGATCTCCGGCTGGGTGGCGCAGCTCAATCACGGCGAGCGCCACGTGCTGGCCGCGCTGCCGCATCTGTACGAACTGGCGTTGGGCGGCACCGCCGTCGGCACCGGCCTGAACGCGCCCAAGGGCTATGCCGAACAGGTCGCCGCGGAGCTGGCGCGGCTGACCGGCCACCCCTTCGTCACGGCGCCGAACAAGTTCGAGGCCATGGCCTCCTGCGACGCCTTGGTCCACGCCCACGGCGCGCTGAAGACCCTCGCCGCCAGCATGACCAAGATCGCCAATGACGTGCGCTGGCTGGCCAGCGGCCCGCGCAGCGGCATCGGCGAGATCAGCATCCCGGAGAACGAGCCGGGCTCGTCCATCATGCCGGGCAAGGTCAACCCGACCCAGAGCGAGGCGGTGACGATGCTGGCCGCCCAGGTCATGGGCAACGACGTGGCCATCAACATCGGCGGCGCGTCGGGCAACTTCGAGCTGAACGTGTTCAGACCCATGGTCATCCACAACTTCCTGCAGAGCGTGCGCCTGCTGGCCGACGGCATGTCCAGCTTCGACAAGCATTGCGCCGTGGGCATCACGCCCAACGAGGCGCGCATCGCCGAGCTGGTGTCACGCTCGCTGATGCTGGTGACGGCGCTGAACACCCACATCGGCTACGACAAGGCCGCGCAGATCGCCAAGAAGGCGCACAAGGAAGGAACCAGCCTGCGCGAGGCCGCGCTGGCGTCGGGCCACGTGACGGCTGCGCAATTCGACGCCTGGGTGGTGCCCGGCCAGATGGTCGGGCGCTGACGGCTCAGTGCTTGTCGGAGTGGCCGGGCTGCGGCAGCAGCCGGTCGGTCAGCGCGATGGCCATGGCGGACAACAGGAAGGCGAGGTGGATGAGGGTCTGCCACATCAGCGTCTTCTGCTCGTAG
Source organism: Burkholderiales bacterium (assembly GCA_019509985.1). GTDB lineage: Bacteria > Pseudomonadota > Gammaproteobacteria > Burkholderiales > Burkholderiaceae_C > Pelomonas. The sequence continues at coordinate 1,717 of JAEKLF010000152.1, forward strand.
TTGTCGGCGTTGATGAAGGTCTTCAGCAGGTGAATGGAGCTGATGCCGATGATGGCCGTCGCCAGCTTGACCTTGAGCACCGACGCGTTCACGTGGCTGAGCCACTCGGGCTGGTCGGGGTGGCCATCCAGGTCCATGCGCGACACGAAGGTCTCGTAGCCACCGATGATGACCATGATCAGCAGGTTGGAGATCATGACCACGTCGATCAGTCCGAGCACGACCAGCATCAGGATGGTCTCGTTGAGCTTGCCCAGGGCCTCGCCTTTGTAGCCGATGCTCTTGATCAGGATGTTGAGCGCATCGGCGTCGCCGAAGGCGGCCTGGATCAGGTGCACCAGTTCGGTCCAGAACTGGAACACGTAGATGGCCTGCGCCAGGATGAGGCCGAGGTAGAGCGGCAGCTGCAGCCAGCGGCTGGCGAAGATCAGGCGGGGCAGGGGGCGCAGCGGGGCGGTCATGGAGTCCAGAGGTCGGCGAATAACCCGCGGATTCTAGGGACGGGCCTGTGTCAGCGGCGGTGCAGCGAGGCATCCAGCTTCTGCAGCGGGCGCTTGTAGTAGGCGGCGACGCCAGGCTGCGCCGCGAAGACCTGGCGGGCCTCGGCCGCCAACGCGAGGGCGCCGGCGCGGTCGCCAGCGGCCAGCGCACACAGGCCGGCGTGGGCGCGCAGCCAGGCCGGGCGGGGCGCGGCAGGGTTGCGGTCACGCTGCAGTGCCTCGGCTTGCGCGACGAGCTTGTCGCGCCCGACAGCCGGGCGGCCCTGGGCGCAGTCGAGCTGCGCGGCGACGGCTTCAGTCGTGAAGCGCTCGGCCGGCAGGTCCGGCGTGGGGCCGGGGGTGAGCCCTTTCACGCTCGCCGCCGCGTCGGCTGGGCGATCCAGGTCGAGCAAGACCTGAGCCTTGACCCACGCCAACATGGCCCGTGCCGTCGGCACCAGTGCCGTGACGTCCAGCGTCAGCAAGCCATGCTCGGCATCGCCAGAGGCGGCCATCGCGAGGCTCTGGCGCGCCAGATCGCCAGCCTCGTTCGGGGGACGCATCTGCGCATCCTGGATGAGCTTGTTCCAGTAGCTCCCCGTCTCGTGCGTGTGGCCGTACGTGGGGCCTACGGATGACGCGATGTCCATGGCGGTCCAATGCAGGCGCTGCCAATGCTTCTGCGACGAGCGTGGCCCTTCCCAGGCGGAAGGAAAGCTTTCGTGCAGGACGTCCCATGCCCGGTCCATGTCGCCGTGCGCGAAGGCCAGGCGGCTGCGCAACAGGTTCAAGCGCAGGCGCTGGGCCTGTGGCGGGTCCGGTTGGGCGTCGATCAAGGCCGCTGCGGAGTCGGCGGTCTGTTCGGCCTCGAGGTGGGGGAGCAGGCCCGCCTGATAGCGCGCCAGCGCGTATTCGGCCTGCATGATGCGTGCCTCGATGACGCCCGGGCCACCGCGCGCATTCAGGGTGTGGACGACGGCGTCGATCAACGGTGCCGCCGCGTCGGCCCGGCCGTGGTCGATCAGGCTCTGCGCGGCGAGCTGGCGCAGCCCATGCAGCAGCGGCGATGTCTCGCCCTGTGCGGCGAGTGCCAGCGCGACGCTGCGGCCGAAATGCTCGTCCGCCGCGGCGTACTGGTGGACTGACTCGGCCATCTCGGCGCGCAGGGCCTGCGTGCGGGCCGCCACCGTCGAGCGGGCCGGCTGGGCAGGCAGCTGGGCCTCCGCCTGCTGCAGCGCGGCCTGCGCCGCATCGGCACGGCCAACGGCCCAGGCCGCCTGGGCGATCGACGCCAGCGCCTCGGCACGCAGCGGCGCGTCCTTGCCGGCCAGCTTCAGCGCCTGCTGCGCGGCGGCATCGGCCTCGGGCCAGCGGTAGGCGGCGAGCCAGGCTTGAGCGGCCAGCAACTGCGCCGCGGCCAGGGCCTCGGAGCCTGCACCGGCGCGCTGCAGCGCATCGTGCTGGCGCTTTGCGTGCTCGGCGGCTTGCTCGGGGCGGTCCATCTCGAGGAAGAGTCGCGCCACGGCACCCATCAGGTCGGCCTGCAGTTCAGGTTCGGCGGAGAAACGCTGCTGGATCAGCGCGGCGCTGTCGGCCAGCGTCAGCTCGGGCGTCGGGCGGCGAGCGTCCGTGCGGGCAAAGAAGGCGGTCTGGTCGGCGCGCAGCAGCGCGGCCGCAAAGCTGGTGGCGACACTCTGGCGCTGCGCAGCCAGCTCGGCGCGCTGGGCCTGGCGCAGCGCCAGCCCGCCGCCGACGGCCAGCGCGGCGAGCACGGTGGTCGTCGCCGCCAGCGCCAGCCGGTGGCGGCGCAGCGTGCGGCCCAGGCGATACCAGGGGCTGTCGGGCTGGGCCAACACGGGCTCGCCGCGTTGATGGCGCTCCAGGTCCTGGGCAAAGGCCTCAACGCTGGCATAGCGCTCGGCCGGATCGCGCCGCAGCGCCTTGGCGAGGATGGCGTCGAGGTCGCCACGGACCGCGCGTGCCATCGCGGGGTCGTCGCAACGGCTGCTGGCGCGCTCGGGCTCGCCGGCGAGCACGGCGGCCTCCCAGGCCGCGCGGCTGGAGCGGCCCACGCTGCCCAGGCGGTAGGGTGTGTGGCCCGTCAGCAGTTCGAAGGCCAGCACGCCCAGGCTGTAGACGTCGGTGGCGACGGTGACGGGTTCGTCGCGCAACTGCTCGGGCGACGCGTAGTGCGGCGTCAGCCGGCGCTCGGACTCCTGGGTGAGGGCGACCCCCGCATTGGCCTCGGACAGCAGCTTGGCGATGCCGAAGTCCAGCAGATGGGCTTGGCCATCCGGCGTGACGAGCACGTTGGAGGGCTTGATGTCGCGGTGCACCACCAGCCGGCCATGGGCATAGCCCACTGCACGCAGCACCTGCAGCAGCAGCGCCAGGCGCTCGCCGACGCCCAGCTTCTGGCTGTGGCACCAGGCGTCGATGGGCTGGCCGGCGACCAGCTCCAGCGCCAGATAGGGCCAGCCGCGCGCGTCGATGCCGGCGTCGTAGAGCCGGGCGATGTTGGGGTGCTCCAGCATCGCGCCGATGTCCCGCTCCTGCGCCATCAGCCGCGCCAGGCCAGCGCCCCAGGTGAGGCGTGGCAGCTTGAGGGCCACTTCGCGCTGGTAGCTGCCGTCCGCCCGCTCTGCGCGCCAGACGCTGCCCATGCCGCCGTGGCCGATCTCCTCCAGCAGCCGGTAGGGGCCGATGCGGTCGCCCGCGTGGACGGCGGCCGGGTCTTCGCCCTCCCAGGCGCCAAGGCGGGGCAGCGTCAAGGGGGCGGGGTCGGCGGCGCGCGCCAGCATCTCGCGCAGCGGTGCCGCCAGATGCGCCTGCGGCGGCGGCAACGCCGCAAGCCAGGCCTCGCGGCGCTCAGCCGCCAGCGCCAGCGCTTCATCGAGCAGGTGGCTCAGCATGCGCATGTCCTGCGGGGTCAGCATGGGTTCATTCTCGCCATCGGGATCGATACAGGGGCCAGACGCAAGGCGGTGATCGGAGCGGACATCCCCACTCTCGATGATGTTGATGGAGCCACGTGCTGGCAGCATGCGCCCGTGCCCAACGATGCCATCGAAACCCTGATCGAACAGGTCAATGCCGGTAGCGCCGGTGCCCAGGACCGGCTCTTCGCTGCCGCCTACGCCGAACTGCGCAAGCTCGCCCGCTCGCGCCTGCGCGACGGTGGCCGCAACACCGTGATGGACACAACGGTGCTGGTGCACGAGAGCTATCTGCGCTTTCTCGGCAGCGGTCGGTTGCGGCCCGACAACCGGCGCGCCTTCTTTGCCTATGCCTCGCAGGTGATGCGCTCCGTCATCATCGACGCGGTGCGCGAGCGCCAGGCCCAGCGCCGCGGCGGCGACCTGACCCGAGTGACGCTGGACACGCTGACCGCCGACGGCACGCCAGCCGGCGAGGACGAGGTGCTGGACGTGCACGAGGCCCTCGAAGCGCTGGCCGCCGCCGAACCGCGCCTGGCCAAGGTCGTCGAGATGCGCTACTTCGGCGGCTACAGCGAGGCCGAGATCGCCGAGGCGCTGCAGGTCACCGACCGCACCGTGCGGCGCGACTGGGACAAGGCCAGGCTGTTGCTCGGCGTGCTGCTCGAACGGCAGTGAGGTGTCCGCTTTGACGTGAAAGGTCCGTCCGGTCAGGGGTGGCGGGAATGTCCGCCTCATCTGCTCAGGGAGGACTTCTCATGGACAAGCGGTTCATTTCGGTTGCCGGCCTACTGCTGGCGGGTGCATTGGCCGCGCCGGGCGCGCAGGCCGCCAGCGCCGCCTCGGGCTTCGCGCAGATCGACTGGGCGTCGGTCGGCATCGCCGCCGTGGCCGGCGCGCAGTACACGGTGCTCGGTCACGAGGCCAGCGTGCTGTTCGCGGACAACGTGATCCCCAAAATTGGCAGCGGCACGCCCTACGTGCAGGTGGCCAGTGACACCGTCGACGATGCCCCCCAGCTGCAGGGCGACTGGCTGACGCCGTCGCTCGGCCGGCTGCTGATGGGCCAGGTGGACCTGGGCGCGGGCCAGAAGCTCGCCAGCCAGTACAGCCGCGTCAACGGCGGCGGCACCGGCTTCGACGCCGCGCTGTCGAGCTGGATGCTGCTGCTGCATTCCGACGCGGGCGGGCAGATCCACGTCACCGGCCACTACCTGTTGAGCTTCAGCGCCGCCGTCGGCTCGGCCAGCGAGTCGGCCTTCGGCAACTCGTTCGCCAATGTGCGGCTCTACGACCCGGGCTCAGGCCAGGTGCTGTTCGACGACACGCGGATGCAGTCGTTGTCCGTCGGCCAGGGCGCGCTGCTCAGCGACACGGCGGCCGGCAGCGGCGCCTTCGACGACCTGATCACGCTGCCGGCGGGGCGTGACGTGCGGCTGTTCTTCAGCGTGTCCAGCGCCGCAACGACGGCCGCCGTGCCCGAGCCAGCCGCCTGGCAGCTGCTGCTGGCCGGCTTGGCGGCCTGCCTGTTTCGCGCGCGCCGTCGGCTTGAAGCCTGAGCAGGGGACATGCGCCGCCGTCCGGAACGCGGCGCTCGCTGCGTCCGGAGTGATGAAGCCCATCGCCTCGACCTCAAACCTTCGGGAGCCCTTGATGAACCAGAAACCTCTGATGAAGACTTTGGCCGCGGCCAGCGCCGCAGCTCTGGCCTTCGGCAGCTCGGCCCAGGCCGACTTCCTGCACGACGACACGGGCTTGCTCAACCCTGATCACAGCATCGATTTCGAGTCGGTCGTGCTGGGCCACAACCAGCCCGTCAGCAACGAATTCGCATCGCTGGGCCTGAGCTTCGAGTCAGCGTTCGCCAACGCCGACACGACCTCCGCGGTTGCGCACGTCAGCGGCAACCGCATCGGTAACTTCCAGAGCGGGGTGACGGCCAGGACCGGCTTCGCAATCCACTTCCAGGCGCCGGTGTCGGCGGCGGCGTTCGCGCTGGCCACGGCCGACGGCGGTCAATCGACCTTCGAGGCCTATTTCCACGGCACGCTGGTCGAGGCGCATCAGGCGCCGTCCGGGATCAGCAGCCCGGTCAACTTCTACGGCTTCACCGGCATCGTCTTCGACGAGCTGCGGATCCGCACCGACTCCGTCGACCACGCTTTGATGATCGACAACCTGCAGACCGCCGCCGCGGTGCCCGAGCCCGCCTCGGCCGGCCTGCTGCTCGCGGGCTTGCTCGGCCTGGCGGGCTGCGCGCGACGCCGGCACCAGGCCAAGACCTGACGCCCCACCACCAGACAGGGAGACCCATCATGAATGAGCGAATCACGCCGGCGCTTAGCCTGCGTCAACGGGCCAAGACGGCGCTGTGCGCGACGGGCCTGCTGCTCGCGCTGGGCAGCGCCCAGGCCACCGACTACAACGTGCTGGTTCAGGCGCAGGTGGCGGGGCATCTGCGGGTGGACACGCTGGCGGACGGCCGCGTCGAGACCGACTACAGCTACCGCGACAACGGCCGTGGCCCGGACCTGAAGGAGAGTTTTCGCATCGCCGCCAACGGCGTGCCGCGCGACTACCGCGGCCGGGGCCGCAGCACGATGGGAGCGGAGATTGCGGAGGACTTCGACGTCACCGACGCGCGGGCGCATTGGAGATCGCGGGCCGACAGCGGTGAGACGCCCGCGGGCGAGGACTTCGTCTTCATCCCGCTCGAGGCCTCGCCGGGCTATTACGGCGCGCTGGTGCGCATGCTGCTGGCCCAGCCCGAGGGCAGCGCCGGCACCCTCGGTGGGTTGAAGATCCGTGCCGAGATCCTGGCCCGGCTGACGCCTGATGCCGCGACCGGCCCGCTGGCCCTGGTGGCCGTCACGGGCGCCGATACCCAGCCCTGGTACTACTGGGTGCGTGACGACGCCGAGCATGCGCTGTTCGCCATCACCTGGCCGGGCTGGGCGATTGCAGAGCAGGGCGCCGAGGCGCTGGTGCCGGTGCTGCTCGCGCGCCAGCAGCAGGCTGCCAACGAGCGCCTGGCTTCGCTGCGCCAGCGCCTGGCCCGGCCGCTGGACGGCGTGACGCTGATCCGCAACGTGCGCTGGTTCGACGCCCCGGCGGCGCGCATGCGCGGGCCCAGCGACGTGTGGATATCCCATGGCCGCATCGACGCCGTGACCGAGCCCGGCGTGCTGCGCAACCTGCCCGAGCGCGCCATCGACGGCCGCGGCCGCAGCCTGCTGCCGGGCCTGTGGGACATGCACGCCCACCTCTGGAGCGAGGACGGTCTCGCCCACCTGGCCGGCGGCGTCACCAGCATCCGCGACCCGGGCAACAACAACGACGAACTGCTGCGCCTGCGCGGCCGCATCGAACGCGGCGAGGTCATCGGGCCCAATGTCTACGCGGCAGGCTTCATCGAGGGCAAGAGCCCCTTCTCGGCACGCGACGGCATCGTCGCCGAGTCGCTTGACGACGCGCTGGACGCGGTGAACTGGTACGCCTGCCATGGCTATGTCGGCATCAAGCTTTACAACTCCATCAAGCCCGAGTGGGTCAAGCCGCTGACGGCCAGGGCGCGCAGCCTGGGCCTGCACGTCAACGGCCATGTGCCGGCCTTCATGCTGGCCGAGCAGGCCGTGCGCGCCGGCTACGAGGAGTTGACCCACATCAACCAGGTCATGCTGAACTTCGTCAGCCGCCCGGGTGACGACAGCCGCACGCTGATGCGCTTTGAGCGCGTGGGCAGCGACGCGCAGGCGGTGGACCTGGGCAGCCCGGCCGTGCACCGCTTCATCGCGCTGCTGCGCGAGCGCCATGTCGTCGTCGACCCGACACTGATGACCTTCGAGGCCATGTTCACCCAGGCCCAGGGTGAGCCCGATCCGACGCTGGCCGGTGTCGCCGAACACTTGCCGGTGCTGTGGCAGCGCCAGCTGCGCGCCGCGCCCATGGATCTGGAGGGCGCCAAGCTCGACACCTACCGCCGCTCCTACGCCAAGCTGCTGGCGCTGACGCGCGACATGCACCGCGCGGGCGTGCCGCTGGTATCGGGCACGGATGGCACGGCGGGGCTGGGCCTGCACCGCGAGCTCGAGCTTTACGTGAAGGCCGGCATCCCGGCGCCCGAGGTACTGCGCATCGCGACCTGGAACGGCGCCCAGGTGGTGGGGGCGAGCGGCCAGCGCGGTCGCATCGCGCGCGGCTATGTGGCGGACCTGGTGCTGGTGGACGGTGACCCGTCCACCGACATCGGCCAGCTGCGCCATGCCAGCCTCGTCATCCAGGGCCAGGTGGCCTATGCGCCGGCCGAGCTTTACGAAGCGATGGGCTTCAAGCCCTTTGCGGCGGCAGTGCGTGTCGTGCAGCGGCCTGCACCCTGAGCCGGCCAGGGCCAGCCGCGGACCGCTATGCTGGCCCTGGCGGCATGGCGCCGGCGGGCTCGCACCCGGGTGGACGGTCCAGAGTAAGCACTTCGTCAGTGACTCCTCGCACAGTGCGCGCCAAGCAAGCTGAACCAGGAGACGTTGATGAGTACGCTCAATACCTATGCCCCCAGTCCCGACTGGGTCGCCAATGCGCACGTGAAGGGCGAGGCCGGCTACGCCGCGCTGGTGGCCGAGGCGGAGGCCGATTACGCGGGCTTCTGGGCCCGCCAGGCCCGCGAGCTGCTGAGCTGGCAGACGCCGTTCACGAAGACGCTCAACGACAGCGACGCGCCCTTCTTCAAGTGGTTCGAGGACGGCAGGCTCAACGTCTCCTACAACTGCCTGGACCGCCATGTCGAGGCGGGCAAGGGCGAGAAGACGGCGCTGATTTTCGAGGCCGATGACGGCACCGTCACCAAGGTCACCTACGCCGACCTGCTGGCGCGCGTCAGCCAGCTGGCCAATGCGCTCAAGGGCCGCGGCATCAAGAAGGGCGACCGCGTCGTCATCTACATGCCCATGTCGGTCGAAGGCGTGGTGGCCATGCAGGCCTGCGCGCGCATCGGCGCGACGCATTCGGTCGTGTTCGGCGGCTTTTCGGCCCAGTCGCTGCGCGACCGCGTGCAGGACGCCGGCGCCGTGGCCATCATCTGCGCCGACGAGCAGGCGCGTGGCGGCAAGGCGCTGCCGCTGAAGGCCATCGTCGACGAGGCGCTGGACGGCGGTTCCTGCCCGACGCTGAAGGACGTCATCGTCTACCAGCGCACCGGCGGCAAGATCGCCTGGGTCGACGGCCGCGACGTCTGGCTGCACGATCTGATGTCGGCCGAATCGACGAACTGCCCGCCCGAGTGGGTCGAGGCCGAGCACCCGCTCTTCCTGCTTTACACCTCGGGCTCTACCGGCAAGCCCAAGGGCGTGCAGCACAGCACCGGCGGCTATCTGCTGCACGCGGCGCTCACCACCAAGTGGACCTTCGACCTGAAGGACGACGACATCTTCTGGTGCACGGCCGACATCGGCTGGGTCACCGGCCACACCTACATCACCTACGGCCCGCTGGCCCTGGGCGGCACCGAGATCGTCTTCGAGGGCGTGCCCACCTACCCGGACGCCGGCCGCTTCTGGCAGATGATCGAGAAGCACAAGGTCACGATCTTCTACACGGCTCCCACGGCCATCCGCTCGTTGATCAAGGCGGCCGAGAGCAACCCGGCGGTGCACCCGGACCGCTCCGACCTGAGCAGCCTGCGCCTGCTCGGTTCGGTGGGCGAGCCCATCAACCCGGCCGCCTGGGAGTGGTACTACGAGCACGTCGGCGGCAAGCGCTGCCCGATCGTCGACACCTTCTGGCAGACCGAGACCGGCGGCCACATGATCACGCCGCTGCCGGGCGTGACGACGCTGGTGCCCGGCTCCTGCACGCTGCCCTTCCCGGGTATCACCGCCGCCATCGTCGACGAGACCGGCAACGACGTGCCCAACGGCCAGGGCGGCATCCTGGTCATCAAGAAGCCCTGGCCCAGCATGATCCGCACGATCTGGGGCGACCCCGAGCGCTTCAAGAAGAGCTACTACCCGCCGGAGCTCAAGGGCTACTACCTGGCGGGCGACGGCGCCATCCGCGACGCCGAGACCGGCTACTTCACCATCACCGGCCGCATCGACGACGTGCTGAACGTGTCCGGCCATCGCATGGGCACGATGGAGATCGAGTCGGCCCTGGTCAGCTGCACCGACCTGGTGGCGGAAGCTGCCGTCGTCGGCCGCCCGGACGACACCACCGGCGAGGCCATTTGTGCCTTCGTCGTGCTGAAGCGTCCGCGCCCGAGCGGCGACGAGGCCAAGGCGATTGCCAAGCAGCTGCGCGACCATGTGGCCAAGGAGATCGGACCCATCGCCAAGCCCAAGGACATCCGCTTCGGCGACAACCTGCCCAAGACGCGTTCGGGCAAGATCATGCGGCGGCTGTTGAGGTCGGTTGCGAAGGGCGAGTCGGTGACGCAGGACACGTCGACCTTGGAAAATCCCGCGATCCTTGAGCAGTTGGGTCAGGCTTACTGACCCGGCGGCTCAAGCCGCACGAAGTGCGGAGAGGCGAAGCCGACAGCGGGATTTGGAGCTTGCTCATATCGCTTGCGATGTGAGCGAGCACCAGAACCCGGCCATCCTCGAACAGTTGGGGCAGGCTTACTGAGCAGTCACAGCGGCGGGTGGTGGCAGGAAGGTGATGACCGGGCGCACCTCGATGTCGGTGCCGAAATGGCGCCCCGGGAAGGCCTGGGCCAGGGCCAGCGCCTCGGGCAGATCAGCGGCGTTCACCAGCGTGCAGCCGGCCAGCGACGAGGCCTCGTCCTCGGCTTCGTCTTGGTCATGTCTGAGCAGGCTGCTGGCCTTGTCGAAGACGGACACCGCCAGCACCTGGCCGGCCTCGCGCCGGGCCAGCACCCATTCGCGGATGCGCTGGGTGCGGTCCGTGAGTTCATCTGCGTTCAGCGAGCGGGTCGGGCGGTAGAGGAAGGCGAAAACTGGCATGGCGTGTGGCGTGCGTTGAGGTGCTGGCAGCATGCCGGCAAGGCCTTTTGCGGGATTGGACAATTCCCGCAAGCCCTCCCGCGCTTGACATGCAACTGATTCCGTCCGAGGTCTCCACCCCCGGCGGCCTGATCGAAGGCCTGGTGGTGCTGCGCATGACCGAGCCCCTGCAGCGCACGTTGGTGGCCGAGAGCCGGCTCAGCGTCGGCCTGCGCATCGCCGGCTCGGCGCAGCAGTGGCGACATGGCGGCTGGGAGACGCTGCCGCGCTTCACGCTGACGGGCGTGCATTGCGGCTCCCGCACCATCCGCACGTCGGCGGGTGGCGTGCTGGTGCTGGCCCACCTGCATCCGGCCGCCGCCGCGGCCCTGGGCGTCGAAGCGCGCCAGATCGCCGAACGCAGCTGTGACCTGTCGGCCTTGTGGCCCGAGCAGGCCCTGCAGGCACTCGGCGAGCGCCTTGCCGGCGCGCCGGACGATGCGGCGCGCCTGGGCCTGCTGGAGGCCGGCGTGGCGGACCGCATCGCCGCTTGCCCGGCCGTGGATGCCATGGCCGTCGCGGCCGTGAACCACATCCGCGGCAACCCCGCGGACATCCGGATCGCGCCCCTGGCGCAGCTGCTGGGCGTCAGCGTCGACACGCTGGAGCGGCGTTTCACGGCCGCCGTGGGCGTCAGCCCCAAGCGCTTTGCCCGGGCCGTGCGCCTGCGCGCCGCGGTGCTCAGTTATGCCGCGGACATGACGCTCACGGATGTCGCGGTAGGCGCGGGCTATTACGACCAGTCCCATTTCGTGCGCGAGATGCAGCGCGCCACCGGCCTGGCCCCGACCCTGTTGCTGCCGCGCCGGACCTACTGCTAGAAAAAAGGCCGCCAAGCGGGCGGCCTTGGATCTCAGGGCCGTACTGCTTCAGCTGCGCTGACGGCTGCGCAGCTTCAGGCCCACCATGCCAAGGCCGGCCAGCAGCAATGCCAGGCTGCCCGGTTCGGGCACGGCCGACACGTTGAGCGCCTGGTCCAGATGGATCTTCAGGAACTCGGTGTTGTCCGAGCCCAAGTTGCGGCCGCCGGTGCCGGGGTAGTTGTTGTCGTTGGCCACAAGCAGCGTGTGGGCGTCCAGCACCAGCACGTTTTCGATGGTCACGAAGGGGAAGGTGAAGGTGGTGCTGCCGTCGCCGTTCAGATCGTGCGGGTCGGCAATGTTCATCAGGTCGACCAGCTCCGTCTTGCTGACGTTGCCGCTCGCGTCCAGCTGGTTCAGGTCGATCTTGAAGAGCTTCTTGAACGGCGTGCCGCCGCCGGTGGCCGTGGCGCCGTTGCGCTCGATGACGACGAATTCGTGGTCGTTGATGGCCGTCATGTCGCCGATGTTGGTGCCCGCGGCATCGAGCTTGTAGTGCCATTGCTGGCCGGTGTAGCTCTCCGTGTTGACGTCGAAGGCATTGATGCGCAGCGTGCCGGCGGCGTCGCCCGCGACCGTGCCTTCGAGCAGCGTGTAGAGCTTGTCGCCCGCCTGGTTGGAGGCCATGCCCTCGAAGCCGCGCGAGCTGCCCAGCGTCGCGGTGACGCTGCCGTTCACGACGGCCGGGTTCTGCGGCGAGTACACGCCCAGCATGCCAATCTCGCGGCGCTGCACCTCGCCCTTGGCGTTGGTCTTGATCAGGTAGGGGCCGAACTCATCGCCGAACCAGTAGTTGCCGTTCTTGTCCTTGCGCACCGACTCGACGTCGAAGTCGGCGCCGGTCAGCAGGCGGTTGGAACGGATGCTTGCGTCGACCAGCGGGTTGGCGGCGCTGTTGTAGTAACGCTGGTAGTCGGCCTGGACCTTGACGGTCAGCAGGTTGTTCGGGTCGGACAGGTTGACGTAGCTGCCGGCGTTGAAGCCGGGCATGGTCGCGCCGGTGTTGAAGTTGGCGGCCGAGACGGTGCCGCTCCCGCCGGTGGCGGTCTTGAAGTTGGGTGTGACGGCGTACATGCGCAGCAGCGCGTCGGCCGAGTTGCCCTGGGTGCCGAAACCGTTGTCGGGCATGAAGAGGTAGCTGCCCGCCGTCGGGCCTGCCAGCACCGCGGAGAAGCCCTGCACGGACTGCATGTTCACAAGCGGCAGCGGGTTGCCACCGGCGCCGCTGGCGAACTGGCCGGTCGTCGGGCCGTCGGAGAAGGTATTGGCCGGCATCAGGGCCCAGCCTTCCAGCGACGCCGAGGCGGCCTGGGCCAGCGGCGCGCCCATGGACAGGGCAGCGACAGTCGCCGCGAAGGCGGCACGTTTCGGGAAACGGATGAGGGTCATGGGGCGATGCCGTTAGGGCGCGGGCCCCGCAGGGCCCGTCGTGCTCAGGCGCGAAGCCGGGTCACTTGATCGTCAACACCCACTTGGCCAGCGTCTCGGCCTCGGCCGGGCTGACCTGGGTGTTGGCCGGCATGGGCACGGGGCCCCAGACGCCGGAGCCGCCCTTCTGGATCTTTTCGGCCAGCTTCTTGTAGGCGTCTTTGTCCTTGGCGTACTTGGCGGCCACGTCCTTGTAGGCCGGACCGACGACCTTCTTGTCCAGCGCATGGCAGGCCATGCAGTTCTTCTTCTGCGCCAGCTCCTGGTTGGCGAAGGCGGCGGGGGCGATGAGGGCGAGACCGAGGATGAGTGCTTTCATGCGAACCTTTCGGGGGACGTTGGACTACAGTGGTTGCAAAGATACCTGAAGGAGATGCCGCATGGCATTTGTATTGATCGGCGTGGTCTTCCTGGTGTTGCGGCTGGGCGGCTGGGTGAAGTTCTCGGAGTCCGATTTCATGGCCTGGGTCATCGTGCTGTCGCCGTTCGCGCTGGCCGTGGTCTGGTGGGCCTGGGCGGATGCCAGCGGCTTCACGCAGAAGAAGGCCATGGACTCGTTGGACGCACGCAAGGCCGCGCGCCGGGAGCAGCAGATGGAAGCCCTCGGCCAGGCCAGGCCTGGCGGGAAGAAGAAGCGCTGAACTTGTTTACTGCGCAAACTTGTGTCGCAGGCTCGGTGAGCCTGCGACCCAATTCGATCTGAAGCCGCTGCGCGACTTCAGGCCGGCTTCGGTGCCGAAGCAGGCTCACTCGAATTTGTCCAACACCGCGCCCGAGCTGGCGCTGGACGCCGCCTTCGCGAACTTGGCCAGCACCCCCCGCGTGTAGCGCGGCTTGGGCTGCACCCAGGCGGCGCGGCGCTTCGCCAGCTCGTCGTCGGCCACGTTGAGGTTCAGCACCAGCTGGTGCGCATCGATGGTGATGGAGTCGCCTTCCTGCACCAGCGCGATGACGCCGCCCTCGTAGGCCTCCGGCGCCACGTGGCCGACCACCATGCCCCAGGTGCCGCCGGAGAAACGGCCGTCGGTGATGAGACCCACGCTCTCGCCCAGGCCCTGACCGATCAGCGCGCCGGTGGGCGCCAGCATCTCCGGCATGCCGGGGCCGCCCTTGGGGCCGAGGTAGCGCAGCACCATCACGTCACCCGCGACGATCTTGTTGGCCATGATGGCCGCCAGCGCCGATTGCTCGTCGTCGAAGACGCGCGCCGGGCCGGTCATCACCGGGGTCTTCAGGCCGGTGATCTTGGCCACGCAGCCTTCGGGGCTCAGGTTGCCCCTCAGGATGGCCAGGTGGCCTTCCGCGTAGATGGGCTTGGCAACGGGCTGGATGACGTCCTGCTCGGCGCTCAGCACCGGCACGTCGGCCAGGTTCTCCGCCACGGTCTTGCCGGTGATGGTGATGCAGTCACCGTGCAGCAGGCCGGCGGTCAGCAGTTCCTTCATGACGGCGGGCACGCCGCCGGCCTTGTGCAGGTCCACGGCCAGGTACTTGCCGCTGGGCTTCAGGTTGCACAGCACCGGGATCTTCTTGCGCATGCGCTCGAAGTCGTCGATGGTCCAGTCCACCTCGGCCGCGTGGGCGATGGCCAGGAAGTGCAGCACCGCATTCGTCGAGCCGCCCGTGGCCATGATGACGGCGACCGCGTTCTCGATGGCTTTCTTGGTGACGATGTCGCGCGGCTTCAGGTCGGCCTTGACGGCTTCGACGAGATAGTCGGCCGCCAGCCGCACGTTCTCGACCACCTCGTCCTCGACGTTGGACATGCTGGACGAGTAGGGCAGGCTCATGCCCAGCGCCTCGAAGGCCGAGCTCATCGTGTTGGCCGTGTACATGCCGCCGCAGGAGCCGCTGCCCGGAATGGCGCGCTTCTCGATCTGGCAGAAGTCTTCCTCGCTCATCTTGCCGGCGCTGAACTGGCCCACGGCCTCGAAGACGCTGACGATGTTGAGGTCCTGGCCCTTGTAGTGGCCGGGCTTGATGGTGCCGCCGTAGATGTAGATGGCCGGCACGTTGGCGCGCAGCATGCCCATCATGCCGCCGGGCATGTTCTTGTCGCAGCCGCCGATGACCATGACGCCGTCCAGCC
>JAEKLF010000060.1 GCA_019509985.1 Burkholderiales bacterium
CGCATGGCGCTCGCACTCGTCGTTGTTGCAAGTCCAAGTCGTGACAGCTTCGCTCACGCGATGGCTGCTGTCGCCACAAGTAGGTTGCGCGAACGCGGCTACGAAATAGCGTTCCACGACTTGTATGACGAGGGGTTTGACCCTGTGCAACGAGCCAGCGAGCGGGACAATTCCACGTCGTCCGACGCGCTCGTTGAACTTCACTGCTCCGAGCTTGGGCGCGCAGATCTCATCCTCGTCTTCCATCCGAATTGGTGGGGTCAACCGCCCGCGGTTCTCAAGGGCTGGATCGACCGCGTATTCCGCCTTGGCACGGCGTACGCCTATCCCGAGGGTGCAGGGCCAGAGGGTGTGCCGACTGGCCTGCTTAGAGCGCGTCACGCGCTGATCTTCAACACCTCCAACACGCCAGCCGACAGAGAGCGCGAGGTGTTCGGCGACCCACTGGAAGCGCTCTGGAAGGCCTGCGTATTCGGCCTGTGCGGCGTTTCAAGCGTCATTCGGCGCATGTATGGTCCCATGGCAGCCAGTTCGAGCCAGCAGCGGGAACTCTGGCTTACCGAGGTACGCACGCTAGTCGAAAATGCTGCCTAATCCCTGAATCCGTGACCTCGACTGCCGCGCATCGGCAGCCGATGCCGATCACCTGATTGCGGCTTGCGAGTCGATGGTCATGACGCATGAACTGGCGGCTTGGTCTGGCCATTCAGCTCGCCACGACGCCAAAGCCCTTCCTACACTGCGCCCACTACGAGCGGCGCAGGCAGCGGATGTCGACGCTCGCGGTCCACGCCCTTTTGGCCGCTCGTTCACCTCTTCTCATGCCATGAAGCTCCAGCCACTGCCCCGGATCCTCACCCTCTTCATGGTCGGCCTGGTGGTCGCCGCTGCACAGGCGCAGGCGCAACCGGCCGAGTCCTTCCCGGTGCAGGTTGAGGTGGACGCCAGCCGCACCATGGGCGAGCTCAAGCCCATCTGGCGCTTCTTCGGCGCCGACGAGCCCAACTACGCGACCATGAAGGACGGCCGCAAGCTGATGAAGCACCTGGGCGACCTGCGGCCGGGGAATGTGTACTTCCGCGCGCACAACCTGCTGAACACGGGCGACGGCACGCCGGCGTTCAAGTGGGGCAGCACCAATGCCTACACCGAGGACCGTGACGGCAAGCCCGTCTACGACTGGACGGTCACCGACCGCATCATCGACACCTACCTCGAACGCGGCGTGAGGCCCTACCTGCAGATCGGCTTCATGCCGCAGGCCTTGTCGAGCGCCAAGCCGGGCACGCCCTACCAGCACAGCTGGCGCCCGGGCTTCGCCTACGACTTGATCGCCGGCGGCTGGAACGCCCCGCCCAAGGACTACGCCAAGTGGGCCGAGCTGGTCTTCCAGTGGACCCAGCACTGCGTGGAGCGCTACGGCCGCGAGGAGGTGCTACGCTGGTACTTCGAGGTCTGGAACGAGCCCAATGGCCCAGCCTACTGGACCGGCACGCAGGACGAGTTCAACAAGCTGCATGACCACGCCATAGCCGCCGTGCGCCGGGCCTTGCCTGGGGCACGCGTGGGCGGGCCGGACGTCGCCGGCTCGGGCGGCGCCTTCATGGACGCCTTCCTGCAGCATGTCGTGCACGGCAAGAACCACGCGACCGGGCAGACCGGCACGCCGACCGACTTCCTGGCCTTCCATGCCAAGGGCAGCCCGCGCTTCGTCGATGGGCGCGTGCGCATGAGCATGTCACCGCAGTTGAGCGGCATCGACAAGGGCTTCCAGAAGATCGCCGCGGTGCCAGAGCTGAAGGACAAGCCCATCGTCATCGGTGAGAACGACCCCGAGGGCTGCGCCGCCTGCCCCGGCCCGCAGAATGCCTACCGCAACGGCACCATGTACTCCAGCTACACGGCGGCCAGCTACAAGCGCATCTGGCAGCTGGCCGAGCGGCACCAGGTGAACCTGGAAGGCGCGCTGACCTGGGCCTTCACCTTCGAGGACCAGCCCTGGTTCGCGGGCTACCGCCAGCTGGCGACGAACGGTGTCGACCTGCCCGTGCTCAACGTGTTCCGCATGTTCGCCAAGCTCGGGCCGACGCAGCTGCATGCCGCCAGCGATGCCGAGGTGGCGCTTGACGACATCATCACGAACGGCGTTCGCGGCCGGCCCGACGTGGGCGTGCTCGCCACGCGCGCGCCGGACGGCAAGGTCGCGGTCATGACCTGGCACTATCACGACGACGATGCCAGCGGCCCCGATGCGGCCGTCAGCCTGAAGCTGGCGGGCCTGGGCCGGCAGGCGACGCGCACGGTGACGCAGTGGCGTGTGGACAAGTCCCATGCCAACGCCTTCACGGCCTGGCAGGCGATGGGCTCACCCCAGGCGCCGGACGCGAGACAGTACGCCCAGCTGGAAGCCGCCTCCCTGATGGCGCCAGCCGCGCTGCCGGCGCTTGCAGTGGCCGACGGCGCCGCCACGCTGAGCTTCACGCTGCCGCGGCAGGGCGTGACGCTGCTCGTCATCGAATAGCGCCACTGCGCCGGTCCCGCGAACCGCAAGCTCGACGTACGGAAGTGGCGGGCTGGCCGACGCGGCGACCTACCTTGGGCATCCGCAGACTGCACATCTACAGGCGGCCTTGGTCGTCGCCGCGTTTGGTGATGCATCCCAGCACCGTCTTGCCGCCGCCGGAGTTTTGCCGGAGCACCCCGCCCAGCCACGAGCGAACTGCGCGTCGTTCTTGACTGCTTGAAGGATCTGAATGACGCGCTTGGCCAGATCGACCCGACTCGGGTAATCTCGTTCAGGGGCTTCCCTTTCACGGGCTTGCAGATTGACGATTCGCACCATCAATCTTGGCGCCTCGACGCCGTGGGCCAGAAGGTGTGGAGGTCCCCTCATGTTCCTGCAAAGGCCCGCCTTCGGCAGCCCGCTTGAGTCAAACGGCAAGCCACACCACAACCCACGGCAGCACAGGTCATGACTTGGCCATCCCAGTATCAGCGCGCATCCATCGAATTCGAGCGGTTCATGGTCGCCGCGCGCGACGCTGCTGGGCTGCAGACAACCAACCAGGCCTGGAACATGGTCGATGGTGTTCTTCGTGCATTCCGGCGCCGCCTGACTGTTGAGCAGGCACTTCGGTTCGCCGACTGCCTTCCTCCCGTGCTCCGCGCGCTCTTCGTTGAAGACTGGCATCCGCAACCCAGCCCCGCGCCGTTGGCCACACGCGAGGAGATCCTTGAGGAAGTGCGCAGCATCAGGCATGAGCACAACTTCTCTCCGCCAAACGCCGTTGAAGCTGTCGTAGCGGCGCTCCGAGTCTGCGTGGAGCCGGCGGCCCTGGAGCGTGGTCTCTCCGCCGTGCCAGATGCCGTCAAAACCTTCTGGTTCCCACCTTGAGATGGCATCGTCGGAGGCGGACCCTCTCTGATCGTGAAGCCATCTTGTCCAGGCCTCGGTAGGCCCATCCATGTCAAGCGAACTCACGCCAATAACGCAGGTTGCCATCCCGTCGCAGTCTGCCGTCGCGACGGCATTCAAGACGGTCAATCTCGCAGACGCGTTTTCGATTCAACTTCCTTCTGACGCCTCTATGAATCCAGATGTTCTGGCCCGATTCATCTTCTCGGTGCAGCCATCTTGGATCGGAGCGCTCACCAACGTCCGCGATGCAATCGTTGCGGGATTCGGTTTGAAGACCGCCAAGCACCTCGCCACGCTCTCCGGTGACGCGACAGCTCCTCGCATCAGCATCTTCAGGGTCTTTGGCATCAGCGATACCGAGGTCGTCTTGGGCGAGAACGACAAGCATCTCGACTTCCGGGTGTCGATTCTTTGTACGCCGGGCTCACCGCCAAGTGCCGGTGGCCAGCTGACCCTGTCAACCGTCGTTCACTGCCACAACCTTCTGGGCCGAACCTACCTGTCGATCATTGCCCCCTTCCATCGCCAGGTTGTGAAGGCCAGTCTTCGTCGCGCCGCATGCGTTGGATGGCCCAAGGCAAGTGCCTAGAGGCATGTCATGTTTACCAAGCCCATCAGGCCGAGAGGCGCTGAAAGCCAAGGCGCAAGCCGGTCCAGCCGGCCCCGCCTCGAACGTTGAGCGGCCGCTTCAGTCGCCCGCTGCCTCCAGCCACAGCACGGCAAACCACCCGTTCGCGTCCGTCCACACCTTGCCTGGCTTGAACCCCGCCCGCGCGGCCAGCGCCTGGAAGCCTTCGACGGTGTACTTGTGCGAGTGCTCGGTGTGCAGCGTTTCGCCCGCGCGGAACTCGTAGATCTCGCCACCGAGCTGCAGGTCCAGTGCACGCCTGGCGCGCAGGTGCATCTCGATGCGGCGGTAGGCCGGGTTGTAGAAGGCCAGGTGCTCGAAACCGTCGTGCGGGAACTCGGCGCCGAGTTCCTTGCGCGCCCGCTGCAGGAGGTTCAGGTTGAAGGCCGCCGTCACGCCAGCGGCGTCGTTGTAGGCCGCGTGCAGCGTCGCCGGGTCCTTCTCCAGGTCGATGCCGATCAACAGGCCGCCGCCAGCCAGCTCGCTCGCGGCCAGGCGCAGGAAGGCGTCGGCCTCGGCGGGCGTGAAGTTGCCGATGCTGGAGCCCGGGAAGAAGCCGACGCGGCGGCTGCCTTCGGGGCAGGGCGGCAGCGTGTGCGGGCGGGTGAAGTCGGCCACCAGCGGCTGGATGGCCAGGCCCGGGTAGTCGCCCGCCAGGCCGTCGCAGGCCGCCAGCAGGTGCGGGCCGGAAATGTCCACCGGCACGAACTGCACGCTGTCGCGCGGGATGGCGTCCAGCAGCAGGCGCACCTTGCGCAGCGCGCCGGCGCCGTATTCGACGAGTTGCACCTGGCCACCCATCTGTGCGGCCATGTCGTCGGCATGCGTCTGCAGCAGCGACAACTCAGTGCGCGTCGGGTAGTACTCGGGCAGCTCGCAAATCTGTTCGAACAGCTTGGAGCCCGCCTCGTCGTAGAAGTATTTCGGCGAGATCGCCTTGGGCGCGCGGTTCAGCGCCGCATGCAGGTCGGCCGCGAATTCTTCGTGGTCTGCTGAGGCGCGGGGCTGGCGCCATTCGATTCCTGGTTTCATCTTGCGAGCCTCACTCCACTGAACTGCCAGCGCGCGGCTGGCGGGAAAAAATTGCGGTAACTCGGCCGAACATGGCCGGGCGGTGTCGCGAGGCTGCCGCCGCGCAGCACCTGCTGCCCCACCATGAACTTGCCGTTGTATTCGCCGACTGCGCCCGCTGCCGGCCGGAAGCCGGGGTAGGGCGCGTAGCTGGAGCGTGTCCACTGCCAGGCCTGGTCGGCGGCATTCGCGAAGCCCGGCAATTGGCATGCCGCCTCCCACTCGAACTCGGTGGGCAGCCGCGCGCCGGCCCATTCGGCAAAGGCGCAGGCCTCGTAGAAGCTGAGCTGCTGTACGGGGGCGTTCGGGTCCAGCGGCTGCACGCCGTGCAGTCCGAACACGCTGCCGTCCTCCAGCCAGTAGGCCGGCCGCTGCCAGCCCTGGGCTTGCACGGCGGCCCAGCCGTCGGACAGCCACAGCAAGGGTTCGCGGTAGCCGCCGGCGTCGATGAAATCAGCGTATTCGCCGCAGGTGACGAGGCGGTTGCTGATCTCGAAGGGCGCGAGCAGGGCCTGGTGGCGCGGGCCTTCGTTGTCGAAGGCGAAGCCGCCCCCGCCGTGGCCGATGTCGACGATGCCGCCGTCATGTCGCAGCCAAGCCTGGATCGGTGCGTCGGCCTTCGCAGGCGCGGTGGCGTCGTAGGCGGGCAGCAGGGGATTGCATGAGAAGGCGTGCAGGATGTCGGTCAGCAGCAGTTCCTGGTGCTGCTGCTCATGATGGCAGCCCAGCTCGACCAGGGCACGCGCATGGTCTGGCGCGTGCGGCAGCAGGTCGGCCAGCGCGGCGTCGACATGGGCCCGATAGGCCTTGACCTCGGCGAGGCCGGGCCGGCTCAGTAGACCGCGCTGCGGGCGGGCGTGGCGCGGGCCCAGGCTCTCGTAATAGGAGTTGAAGAGCCGCGGCCAGCGCTCGTCGAAGACGCAGTAGTCGGGCAGGTGAGGCTCCAGCACCAGGGTCTCGAAGAACCAGGTCGTGTGCGCGAGATGCCATTTCGCCGGGCTGGCGTCGGGCATGGACTGGAGCTGGGCGTCCTCGCTCGTCAGCGGGGCGGCCAGGTTCAGCGAATGGGCACGGGTGGCGCGGAGCAGATCCGATAGCGTGGCGGTCGACATGGGGTGGAACCGTAGCGCAAACTGCTGCCAACGGTATGTCAGTGCAGGGTTTCTGGCTGTAGGACGAGGCCGACGGCCCCCTAGGGTGCACGAGGAGCCCCCGGGGCCTTGGTGTCCCCTAGGATCGCGGCACACAAAAAGGAGACCGGGCATGAAAGCAATCGCCTTCATCGCCGCCTTGCTGGCCGCCACCGCGGCGCAGGCCGCCGAACCCATCGTCTTGAAGGTGCATCACTTCTGGCCACCGGGGGCGATGCCGCCGACGCAGATCCTGGCGCCCTGGTGCGACAAGATCGCCGCGGACTCCGGCCAGCGCCTGAAATGCCAGGTCTACCCGGCCATGCAGCTGGGCGGCACGCCGGCCCAGCTGATCGACCAGGTCAAGGACGGCGTCGTCGACATCGCCTTCACGCTGCCGGGCTACACGGCGGGGCGCTTCCCGGTCATGGAGGTGTTCGAGCTGCCCTTCATGACCAACTCCGCCGAGGCCGCCTCCCGCGCCGCCTGGGACTTCTACGGCAAGTACGCGACCAAGGAGTTCGCCAGCGTCAAGCCGCTGATGTTCGCGACGCATGACGAGGGCTATCTGCACACGCGCGACAGGCAGATCAAGACCCTGGCCGACTTCAAGGGCCTGAAGCTGCGCGCCCCCACGCGCCAGACCAACAAGCTGCTGGCGAGCCTGGGCGCCTCGCCCGTGGGCATGCCGCTGCCGGCCGTGGCCGATGCGGTCAGCAAGGGCACCATCGACGGCTTCGCGCTGCCCTGGGAGGTCATCCCGTCGGTGAAGTTGCACGAGATGGTCAAGTACCACACCGAGACCGACCGCAGCCGGCCGGCGCTGTACAGCGCGGTCTTCATCCTGGCCATGAACCCGGCGCGCTACGACAGCCTGCCGGCGGACCTGAAGGCGGTCATCGACAAGAACTCCGGCGCCGTGCTGTCGGAGGCCGCCGGCCGCACCTGGGATGCCAGCCAGGCGCCGGCGCGCAAGTTCGCGGTGGACCGCGGCAACGTCTTCTACACGGTGCCACCCGCCGAAGTGGACAACTGGATCAAGGCCAGCCACCCGCTCTACGACGACTGGGTGGCCGACATGGACAAGCGCGGCCTGCCCGGCCGGCAGATGCTGAGCGACGCGCAGGCGCTGCTGGCCAAGTACAGGAAGTGAAGTCGCTGGAAAAACTGGCGGCCGCCTTCGCGCTGCTGGGCGGCGTCTGCGCGCTGGCCGTGGCCGGCATGACGCTGTGGAGCGTCATCGGCCGCAATCTCTGGGCGAGCCCGCTGCGCGGTGACGTCGAGCTGAGCCAGATCGGCATTGCGCTGGCCATCGCGCTGTGCTTGCCCTGGTGCCAGCTGCAGCGCGGCAACATCATCGTGGACTTCTTCACCCAGGCCGCGCCCGAGCGTGTCAACGGCGCGTTGGACCGCTTCGGCGCGCTGCTGCTGGCGGTCATGCTGGGCCTGCTGGCCTGGCGCGCCGGCGCAGGCGCGCTGGCGGTGGACGAGGCCGGCGAGCAGACCATGATCCTCGGCCTGCCGATGTGGTGGGCCTACGCCATCCTGGCGCCGGGCCTGGCGCTGACGGCGCTCATCGCCGTCGTGCAGGCGGTGAAGAAGTGAGCGTCGGCCTGACCATCTTCGCGCTGATGCTCGCGCTGATGGCGCTGCGCGTGCCCATCGCCGCGGCCATGTTCGTCCCCGGCGCCATCGGCTACGCCTGGATGAGCAACGACGCCGCGCTGCTCAACCTCATCAAGGGCTCCGCCGTTGCGCGCCTGACGGTCTACGAGCTGTCCGTCATTCCGCTCTTCCTGCTGATGGGCCAGTTCGCGACCCAGGGCGGCCTGTCCAAGGCCTTGTTCCGCGCGGCTTCGGCCTGGGTCGGGCATCTGCGTGGTGGCCTGGCGATGGCGGCCATCCTCGCGGCCGCGGCCTTCGGCTCGGTTTGCGGCTCGTCGGTGGCCACCTGCGCGACCATCACGCAGGTCGCCTACGGCGAGATGAAGGCGGCCGGCTATCACGGGCGGCTGTCCACCGCCGTGCTGGCCACCGGCGGCACGCTGGGCATCCTGATCCCGCCGTCGGTACCGCTGATCGTCTACGCCATCCTGACCGAGCAGAACATCGCCAAGCTGTTCGCCGCGGCCTTCATCCCGGGCCTGATCGCGACGGTGGGTTATCTCATCGTCATCGCCATCACCTGCCGGCTGCGGCCTGAGCTGGCCGTGCCCGGGCGGCGCCACAGCTGGGGCGAGCGCTGGCGCGCGCTGCTGGGTGTGTGGC
Organism: Burkholderiales bacterium; assembly: GCA_019509985.1. Classification (GTDB taxonomy): domain Bacteria; phylum Pseudomonadota; class Gammaproteobacteria; order Burkholderiales; family Burkholderiaceae_C; genus Pelomonas. The sequence continues at coordinate 8,516 of JAEKLF010000060.1, forward strand.
CGCTGCTGGTCATCTTCACGGTGGTGTTCGGCGGCATCTACGGCGGCTGGTTCAGCCCGACCGAGGGCGCGTCCATCGGCGCGCTGGCCACGCTCTCGAGCGGCCTGGTGTCGGGCGAGCTGCGCCTGGCCGGCCTGAAGCGCGCGCTGCTGGGCACGGCCGAGACCACGGCCATGGTCTTCATGATCTTCCTCGGTGCCGACATGATGAATTCGGCTCTGGCGCTGACGCAGATGCCCACACACCTGGCCGGCTGGGTGGGCGGCCTGGCCGTGCCGCCGCTGGCCATCGTGGCCGGCGTGCTGGCCTTCTACATCGTGCTCGGCTGCGTGATGGACGAGCTGTCCATGCTGCTGCTGACCATCCCGGTCATCTTCCCGACCATCATGGGGCTGGACCTGTTCGGCCTGGCCGCCGAGCCCAAGGCGATCTGGTTCGGCGTGCTGGTGCTGATGACGGTGGGCATCGGCATGCTCGCGCCGCCGGTGGGGCTGAATGTCTACGTCGTCAACGGCATGGCGCGCGACGTGCCGATGAACGAGACCTACAAGGGCGTGATGCCCTTCCTGCTCAGCGACGCGTTGCGGTTGCTGCTGCTGCTCTTTGTTCCCGCCGTCAGCGTCGGCGTGCTGCGCTGGCTGTGATGGGCCAGGCCAGCAGCAGGCCGATGGCGATGCCCACGCTGTCCGCCAGCACGTCCTTCGCATCGGCCTCGCGCGGCGGCAGGAAGCTCTGCGCGATCTCGATGCCGATGCCGTAGGCGACCAGCGCCAGCACCAGCCAGATCCACTGGCGCGGCCGCTGCCACAGCGCCCAGACGCCGCTGAAGGCCAGGGACGCAAAGGCGAGGGCGTGGTTGGACTTGTCCCAGCCCGTCGTGATGACCTTGGGCGGCGCCGGGATCAACGCCAGGGTGGTGATGACGACGAGCAGGACGGCGAGCAGCACGCGCCACAGGATGCGGCGCTCGGGAGCGGTGCAGAAATTGACGATGAGGCTGGGCATGGCGGGCCGCATTGTGGCGTGGCCCTGAGTCGGTCCGTACCCGCCGGTGTCCCTTACTTCATCTGCAGCATCCAGCCCTTGGCCTGGCGCAGGTGCGCCGACAGCTGGGCCTGGGCCGGGCCGATGGTCGGGTCGGTGACGGGCAGCTTTTCCTGCAGCGCGGCGTCGATGAAGTCACGCGACGTCGAGTTCAGCATCCAGTTCATCGACGGCGGGCGCTGGCCCTGGATGGCGGGCAGGCGCAGCTCGGCCACCTGGCCGCAGCCGCCGATGCGCTTGATGAGCTCGACCGCCGAGTCCTTGCCACGCGCGCCGTTGCTGTTCAGGATGCCGACCGGCGGTGCCAGCACCTCGTTCAGTCCGATGCGGGTGGCGCGGTAGCGGCGGCCGTCCAGCGGCATCGCGTCGGCGGCCTGGGGCGCGTCGCGGCACAGCCAGTCGTCGACCTGGGCCGGGTTGTTGACCAGCAGCAGCAGGCGCAGCCGCGAGCGGTCCAGGATGCCCTGGCGGGCGCAGTCGTACTCGGGCTTGCAGTTGCGCAGCCGGCCGCTGGCCTCCAGGTCGCGCAGCAGGTCGGACAGCGTCAGCGTCGCGCTCGCCTCTACATAGCCGCCGTCGCCCAGGCGGTCCCACACGCGGCCGACGTCGCCGGTCTCCCGGTCCTGGTGTGCTTCCTTGAAGACGACGGCCGCGGCCGGGCTGATGTAGGGGAAGCGCGCGCTGTTGTGCACGGCCTGGGCCAGCGACAGGTGCTCGACGTCCAGGCCGAGCGAGGGATCGAGCAGGTCCAGGCCGTCGCCGCTGGGCAGCAGGAAGTCGGCCTGGTAGACGCGCTGGCCGCGCGACAGGGCCGAGGTGTTCAGCGCCAGCAGCGGCAGCCATTCGGCATCGGTGGCGCGGGCATGCAGCGCCGTCAGCGGCTCGCGCCAGGGGTTGGGGTGCGCGGTGGGGCGCAGCGGGCATTGGCGCGCCAGGCTCTTCGGCCAGTCGTGGATCCAGACCTGTTCCAGGCCCAGCGAGCGGTCCGCGCCGGCGATGGCCATCGGCAGGAAGCGCTGCATCAGGTCGGGGTAGAGCATGTCGCCCACCGGCGTGGCGAGGTGGTCGCGGCCGGTGAAGTCGCGCACCAGCTTCCACGGCGTGCAGTTGGCGGAATCGATGGCCTGGCGGCGCGCGTCCACGGCGGCGACGAAGGTGGTGGCGCCCAGGGCGCCGCCCGAGGTGCCGCTGATGGCGAAGACGGAGTCAGCGAAGTTGACGCCTTGCTGCTCGCCGAGCTCCTGCAGCCGCGCCAGCGACGCGCTGCCCCAGTAGGCCGCCCGTGACGCCCCGCCGGCGACGGCAACGAGCACGAGCGGCCGCTTGCCATCGCCGCCGACGGTGCGCAGCCAGGTCTGCACCCAGGCGTCGGCGGGTTGGCGGTTGCCGATGGCGTGGATCGCGCTGCGTTCGGGGTCGGCCACGCGGTGGTTGTCGTTCAGCGGCGCGAAGGCGAGGAAGAGCAGCAGCGGCAGCGGCGTCAGCGGCAGTCCGATGAGGGCCTTGGGCGCATAGGTCAGCACGATGCCGCCGAAGACGATCCAACTGCCCATCGCGAACAGCACCAGGGCCGGCGAGCCGATGGCCCGCGCCGTGGCTTCGGGCCAGGCCAGCAGCGCCGCGAAGATGCCCCATTGCAGCAGCAGCACGAGGACCACGAGCACGCGCGACGGCGTGGCCATGCGGTCTTCGCGCTCCATCAGCGCGATGGCTTCGCGTCGGCCGTCCAGGACCAGCCAGCGCGCCAGCAGCGAGCCCGGCGCGAGCTTGAGCAGCCATTCGCGGCGCTTCCACACGAAGAGGCTGAGCGCGGCTGTCACGGCCAGCAGCCCGACGCCAATGAAGCGTTCGCGCGTCTGCAGCAGGAAGAAGCAAGCGATGGGCAGGCCGCCGCCGACGATCAACGCGCGTGGCAGCCAGCGGCGCAAGCGGCCCGCAAAGCGCGCGTGGATGCACTCGCCCAGCGAATCGGGCTTGAAGCGGCGGTCCAGCAGCAGCCGGCTGACATACCAGGCCAGCAGCAGCCACAGTCCGAAGGCGAAGACCAGCACAGCCGTTTGCGCGCTGCCCACTTCCAGCGACAGCAGCGTCTCCTGCGCCTGGTCCAGGCCCAGCAGCACGCCGACGCCGACGACGACCAGGCCGACCGGAAAGGCGCACAGCCACAGCACGCGCAGCAGGTACAGCGCCCAGGGCACGTCGCCACCGTGGGCGGCGGGCGGCGCTTCAGGCGGGTCGGGCGGACGGGGTGAGCCGGGGTCCTCGGACTTCGGAGGCGGCGGCGGCGGGGAAAACTGCGGCGGCGGCGCGGGCTCGCGAGGTGGGTAGACGACCGGAATCAGCATGGCCGCACTCTAGCCCCCGGCCGCATCGCGTCCAAGGGCGCGGCAGCGCTGCGGCCGCTGTGGCGACCTGTGGGAAACCCTGTCAGGCCGGCACGACGAAGTCGCCGCATCGCCGGGCCCCGCCGATACATTTGCAGGGACAACGGTGTCAGGGGAGAGAGAGCATGGACAACAGTCAGACATTGCAGTTGCTGGGCAGCTTCGTGCTGGGCGCCTTGCTGGCGGCGGGCGGCGTGTTCGTCTGGTTGTCGAGCCGCATGAAGCAGGAGCAGCAGCGCATGCTGCACGTCGAACATGCGCGCGTGCAGATATCCCAGCAGGTGACGCAGGCGCGCAAGCAGATCGAGCAGCTGCAGCGCGAGAACCATGAGTTGCGCCTGGCCGTGCGGCCCGCGCCGCGCGCGGCGGCGCCCGCGCCCGAGGTGCCGGTGGACGCGGCCGAGGCGACGCGGCTGTATGCCGAGTCCAAGATGCAGCCGCCGGCGCCCAAGGAAGAGCGCCAGGCCTTCAAGGACACGGTGGTGCTGCGCCGCAGCCAGGAGTGAGGGCCGCGTCAGGGCGTTGAGGCCCTTGTCACTGCCGGGACAAGACTGCGCCGTGGGTGCTGCCTAGAATCGAACGGTCGTTCTATTTCTGGGCCGGCTGCAGGAGACGCGGCAGGGCCCGTCAACCGAGGTCGTGCCCATGACAGCCCATTACGAAGTTCGCGGCGCAGTTGCCGTGATCACGCTCGACAACCCGCCCGTCAACGGCCTGGGTTTCGCCACCCGCGCCGCCACGGCCGCGGGCGTGGAACGCGCCGAAGCCGATCCGGCGGTCACGGCCGTCGTCATCACCGGCGCCGGCAAGGCGTTCTCCGGTGGCGCGGACATCAAGGAATTCGGCAGCCCGAAGGCGCTGGCCGAACCCAACCTGCTGAGCCTGATCTCGGTCGTCGAGAACTGCAGCAAGCCGGTCGTCGCCGCCGTCCACAGCGTCTGCATGGGCGGTGGCCTGGAGCTGTCGCTGGGTTGCCACTACCGCGTGGCGCAAACGGGCACCAAGGTCGCGCTGCCGGAAGTGAAGCTGGGCCTGCTGCCCGGCGCCGGCGGCACGCAGCGCCTGCCGCGCGCCTTGGGCGTGGAGCCCGCGCTGAACATGATCGTCAGCGGCGAGCCGGTGGAAGCGCAGATGCTGGCCATGGTCCCGGGCCAGAAGCTGTTCGACAAGATCGTTGATGCCGACGTGGTGGACGCGGCGGTCAAGTTCGCCGAAGAGGTCTCCGAGAAGCGCCCACTGCCGAAGGTGCGGGAACTGAAGGCGCGCCACCCCAACGCCGAGGCCTACTTCCAGTTCGCCCGCAACATGGTGGGTGGGATGAGCAAGAACTTCCCCGCGCCGCTGCGCTGCCTGGAGACCGTGGCCAGTGCCGTCAACATGAAGTTCGACGACGGCATGCGCGTCGAGCGCGAAGGCTTCATGGCGCTGATGCTGACGCCCGAGTCCAAGGCGCTGCGTCACCTGTTCTTCGCCGAGCGCGTGGCCAGCAAGATCTCCGACGTGCCCGAGGACACGCCGCTGCGCGACATCAGACGAGTCGGCGTCATCGGTGCCGGCACGATGGGCGGCGGCATCTCGATGAACTTCCTGAACGCGGGCATCCCGGTCACCATCCTGGAGACCAAGCAGGAAGCCCTGGACCGCGGCGTCGCGACGATCAAGAAGAACTACGAGTCCCAGGTCAAGAAGGGCAAGCTGAAGGAAGACAAGTACGCGCAACGCATGGCGCTGCTGTCGACCACGCTGAACTACGCCGACCTGGGCGACGCCGACCTCATCATCGAGGCGGTGTTCGAGGAGATCGGCGTCAAGGAGGCCGTGTTCAAGCAACTGGATGAAGTCGCCAAGCCCGGCGCCATCCTGGCGTCCAACACCTCGACGCTGGATGTCGACAAGATTGCCTCGTTCACGAAGCGCCCGCAGGACGTGGTGGGCATGCACTTCTTCAGCCCGGCCAACGTGATGAAGCTGCTGGAAGTGGTGCGCGGCAAGGCCACCGCCAAGGACGTGCTGGCCACCGTCATGGCCATTGGCAAGAAGATCAAGAAGACGGCGGTCGTGTCCGGCGTCTGCGACGGTTTCATCGGCAACCGCATGATCGAGCAGTACAGCCGCCAGGCCGGCTTCCTGCTGGACGAGGGCTGCAGCCCGCAGCAGGTCGACAAGGCCGTCGAGAAGTTCGGCTTCGCGATGGGCCCCTTCCGCATGGGCGACCTGGCCGGCAACGACATCGGCTGGGCGATCCGCAAGCGCCGCGCCGTGGAGCGCGCCAACATGAAGTACTCGGCCAGCGCCGACCGGCTGTGCGACGACTACCTGCCCGGCAAGCGCGACGCGATCCCGTCGCCGGTGGTCGAAGAGATGCTGGCAAAGCACCGCGAAGCTATTCGAGCGCAGAAGCGCGACATCAGCGACGAGGAGATCGTGCACCGCCTCGTCTTCGCCCTCGTCAACGAGGCCGCGCACTTGCTGGAAGAGGGCATTGCCCAGCGCGCATCCGACGTGGACATGGTCTACCTGACCGGTTACGGCTTCCCGATCTTCCGCGGTGGCCCGATGTGCTATGCCGACACGGTCGGCCTCTTCAACGTCGTGCAGGCGATGAAGCGCTTTGCCAAGAACCCGATGGACGACGGCGCGTTCTGGACGCCCGCTCCCTTGCTGGCGCGCCTGGTGGCCGAAGGCAAGTCATTTACGTGACTTTGCGTGCCGGACCGCCCGAGCGAAGCGAGTAGCTCGGGCACCAACTGATTAAGGACAAGACATGAGCAACGCACTGATCGTCTCCACCGCCCGCACTCCGCTCGCCAAGAGCTGGAAGGGCGCGTTCAACATGACCCACGGCGCCACGCTGGGCGGCCACGCCGTCAAGGCGGCTGTCGAGCGCGCCGGCATTGAAGGCGGCGCCATCGAAGACGTGCTGATGGGCTGCGCCACGCCTGAAGGCGCCACCGGCTCCAACATCGCGCGCCAGATCGCGCTGCGCGCCGGCCTGCCGGTGACCGTCTCCGGCGTCACCATCAACCGCTTCTGCTCCAGCGGCCTGCAGACCATCGCGATGGCCGCGCAGCGCATCATCGCGGGCGAGGGCGACGTCTACATCGCCGGCGGCGTCGAGAGCATCTCCTGCGTGCAGAACGAGGCCAACCGCCACATGATCGCGGACCCCTGGCTCGTGAAGAACAAGCCCGAGATCTACTGGAGCATGCTGCAGACGGCCGAGAACGTCGCCAAGCGCTACAACATCTCGCGCGAGCGCATGGACCAGTACGGCGCCGGCAGCCAGCAGAAGGCCTGTGCCGCGCAAGCCGCCGGCAAGTTCGCCGACGAGATGGTCTCCGTGACGACGACCATGGGCGTGGCCGACAAGGTCATGGGCCTGATGAGCAAGGAAGTCACCGTCAGCGCCGACGAAGGCCTGCGCGAAGGCACGACGTATGACGGCATCAAGGACCTGCGCACGGCGCTGCCCGGCGGCGTCATCAGCGCCGGCAATGCCAGCCAGTTCAGCGACGGCGCGGGCGCCTGCGCGCTGGTCAGCGAGCAGTACGCGTCCACGCACAACTTGAAGCCCATCGGCCGCTTCCTTGGCTTTGCCGTGGCCGGCTGCGAGCCCGACGAGATGGGCATCGGCCCCGTGTTCGCGGTCCCGAAGGTGTTGAAGAAGCTCGGCCTGACGGTCGGCGACATCGACCTGTGGGAGCTGAACGAAGCCTTTGCCGTGCAGGTGCTGTACTGCGCCGACACGCTGGGCATCCCGATGGACAAGCTCAACGTGAACGGCGGCGCCATCGCCGTCGGCCACCCCTATGGCGTGTCGGGCCAGCGCCTGACGGGTCACGCGCTGATCGAGGGCAAGCGCCGCGGTGCTAGAAAAGTCTGCGTGACGATGTGCATCGGCGGCGGCATGGGTGCGGCGGGCGTGTTCGAGGTGTTGTGAGCCCCCAAGAGTTCGTCAAGCGCGGCGCCGAGATCCTCGCCGCGCAGCCCTTCAGCCGCCTGCTCGGCGTGGAGATCGGCGCCGTGGCGCCGGGCCGCGTCGAGCTGCGGCTGGCGATGAAGCCGGAGCTGCTGCAGCAGCACGGCTTCGCGCATGGCGGCGTGCTCAGCTACCTGGCCGACAACGCGCTGACCTTTGCTGGCGGCACGGCCATGTCGTCCGACGCGCTGACCAGCGAGTACAAGATCAACTACCTGCGCCCCGCCGTCGGCGAGCTGCTGATCGCGCGCGCCGAGGCGGTCAACGCGGGCCGCACGCAAGCCGTCTGCCGCTGCGACGTGTTCGCGGTCAAGGGCGGCGTCGAGAAGCTCTGCGCCGTGGCCCAGGGCACCATCGTCAAGCTGGCTGAGGGCTGACATGCAGGTCGACCTCGACACGCTGCGCGGCTTCTTCCGCTCGGCGCCCTTCATGGCCGACCTGGGCGTGGAGCCGACGGCCGTGGAGCCCGGTCGTGTGAGCACGCAACTCGTCATCGCCAGGCGGCATTGTCAGCACACCGGCGTCGTGCACGCCGGTGTCATCGCGGCGCTGGCCGACCACACGATGGGTGCCGCGGCACAAACGACGGCTCTAGAGGACCACTGGGTGCTGACGGTCGAATTCAAGACCAGCCTGCTGCGCGGCGCCAGCGGCGAGCGGTTGGAATGCGAGGCCTGGGTGCTGAAGCCCGGCCGACAGGTTTCATTCACCGAGGCCGAGGTGTACGCGGTGGATGGCGGCGAGCGCAGGCTCGTGGCCAAGGCCAGCGGCACCATGGCCATCACCAAGGCAGAACAGCCGTGATGCGCGACACCCTGGAATTCCTGCTCTACGACTGGCTGCATGCTGCCGACCTGGCCTCGCGCCCGCGCTTTGCCGACCATTCACGCGAGACCTTCAGCGCCGTGCTCGACATCTGCGAGCGCATCGCCCGCGAGAAGTTCGCGCCCAGCTACCGGCTGATGGACACCGAGGAGCCGCGCTTCGACGGCGAGCGCGTGCACCTGCCGGCGGCGACGCTGGAGGCGGTCAACGCCCTGGTCGACAGCGGCATGCTGGCCGCGACCCATGACTACGACGTGGGCGGCATGCAGCTGCCCTGCCTCGTCGAGACGGCCGCCAATGCCTTCGTCAGCGCGGCCAACGTCCATGCCGGGTCGTACGCCGTGCTGACGACCTGCAATGCCAACCTGCTGATGGAACACGGCAGCGAGCGCCAGCGCGAGGTGTTCGCCAAGACGCTGCTGGCCGGCCAGTGGTTCGGCACCATGTGCCTGTCGGAGCCGCAGGCGGGCTCGTCGCTGTCCGACGTCATCACCCGCGCCGAACTCGAGAACGCCGACGATCCACTCGGCCCGCGCTACCGGCTGCGCGGCAACAAGATGTGGATCTCCGGCGGTGAGCACGAGCTGCGCGAGAACATCGTGCACCTGGTGCTGGCCAAGATCCCGGGACCGGACGGCAAGCTGATCCCGGGCACCAAGGGCATTTCGCTGTTCATCGTGCCCAAGCAGATGGTGGGCGCCGACGGCCAGCTGACCGGCGAGCGAAACGACATCGCGCTGGCCGGTCTCAATCACAAGCTGGGCCATCGCGGCACGACCAACTGCCTGCTGAACTTCGGCGAGGGCCGCTTCCAGCCTGAAGGCAAGGCGGGCGCCGTCGGCTACCTCGTCGGCAAGCCGGGCGAGGGCCTGCGCTGCATGTTCTTCATGATGAACGAGATGCGCATCGGCGTGGGTCTCGGCGCCGTCATGCTGGGCTATGCCGGCTATGAGGCCAGCCTGGAATACGCCAAGCAGCGCCCGCAGGGGCGGCCGATGACGACGGCCGGCAAGGACGCGGCCAGCCCGCAGCGGCCCATCATCGAACACGCCGACGTGCGCCGCATGCTGCTGGCACAGAAGAGCTATGTCGAGGGCGGCCTGGCGCTGGAGCTGTACTGCGCCCGCCTCGTCGACGAGCTGAACACCGGCGACGCCAAGGCCGAGGCGCAGGCGCTGCTGGATGTGCTCATTCCCATCGCCAAGAGCTGGCCCAGCGAGTGGTGCCTGGAGTCCAACTCGCTGGCCATCCAGGTGCTGGGCGGCTACGGCTACACGCGTGACTTCCCCGTCGAACAGTATTGGCGCGACCAGCGCCTGAACATGATCCACGAGGGCACGCATGGCATCCAGGCGCTGGACCTGCTGGGCCGCAAGGTCGTGCAGCAGGGCGGGGCCTCGCTGGTGGCGCTGGCGGCGCGCATGCAGGCCACGATCGAGCGCGCGATGCAGACCGACTGGGCGCCGCAGGCCAACCAGCTCGCCGCAGCACTCGCCCAGGTCGGCGGTGCGACCAAGAAGGCCTGGAGCACCGGCGAGCCCGAGGAGGCGCTGGCCAATGCCACGCCGTACATGCAGGCCTTCGGCCACACGGTGCTGGCCTGGCTGTGGCTGGATGTGGCGCTGGCGGTTAACGGCGACAGCGACTTCGCGCACGGCAAGCGCGCCGCCGCCCGCTATTTCTTCGCCTACGAGCTGCCCAAGATCGGCGCCTGGCTGGACGTTGTCGCGCGCCGCGAGCCGCTATGCCGCGAAATGAAGCCCGAATACTTTTGAGAAGCTGGAGACACCATGAGCACCAAAGTCCAAGACCTCTTCGACCTGACCGGCCAGGTGGCCCTCGTCACCGGCGGCTCGCGCGGCCTGGGCCTGCAGATCGCGGAGGCGCTCGGCGATGCCGGCGCCAAGATCATGCTGACCTCGCGCAAGGCGGTTGATCTGGAGGAAGCTGCCGCCCACCTTCAGGCGCGCGGCATCGACACGCGCTGGATCGCCGCCGACGCGTCCAAGCCCGAGGACGCGCAGCGCGTCGTCACCGAGACCATGGAGCGCATGGGCAAGATCGACATCCTCGTCAACAACGCCGGCGCCAGCTGGGGCGCGCCGGCCGAGGAGCACCCCATCGAAGCCTGGGACAAGGTCATGGATCTGAACATCCGCAGCCTCTTCGTCTTCGCGCAGGCGGTGGCCAAGGCCAGCATGATCCCGCGCAAGTCGGGCCGCATCATCAATGTCGCTTCCATCGCCGGCCTGTCGGGCAATTCGGCCGTCATGAAGACCATCGCCTACAACACCAGCAAGGGTGCCGCCGTGAACTTCACGCGTGCACTGGCCGGCGAGTGGGGCCAGTACGGCATCACCGTCAACGCGCTGGCACCGGGCTTCTTCCCGAGCAAGATGACCAAGGGCCTGCTGGCCGCCGTCGGCGAGGAGAAGATGGCCGCCCATGCGCCGCTGAACCGCATCGGCGACGACGATGACCTGAAGGGTGCGGCGCTGCTGTTCGCATCACGCGCTGGCAAGCACATCACCGGCCAGATCCTGGCGGTGGACGGCGGTGTCAGCGCCATCCATGGCGGATAAAGCCTAGAGACGGCAGGTGATCGCTATCCAGCGCATGCAAGATCCTGCTTCACCGCGGGATTGGACCCACGACCACGTTCATCATGTGGGCGGCAACGCTGCCCGCCCGCCTGGCCTGTACTGGCGCACGCTGGCCGCGTTGCTTCTCCTCGCGGGCGCGAGCCCGCAGCGTCGTCGCGCCTTGCCGGCGCACCCCAGCGCAGCCCTTTCGGCCGCGCCCAACTGCCGTTTCTAGGCTGCCATGGAATTCCCCGTTCACATCCCCTTCGTCCAGCAACTCGGCTTCACGCTGCACTCGGTCGGCGACGGTGAGGCCGAGCTGCGGCTGACCATTGCCGAGCAGCACCTGAACTCCTGGCGCGTGGCGCACGGTGGCGTCATCATGACGCTGCTGGACGTGGCCATGGCGCATGCGGCGCGCAGCGTGAACCGCCGAATCTTGGAAACCGGGCCCGACCTTGGTCCCGGCGTCGTCACGGTCGAGATGAAGACCAGCTTCATGCGCCCGGGCGAAGGCGAGCTGCGCGCGGTGGGCAAGCTGCTTCACCGCTCGACGACCATGGCCTTCTGCGAGGGCTCGGTCTATGGCGCCGGCGACAGGCTCTGCGCGCACGCCACCGGCACCTTCAAGTACCTGCGCGCCTTGCCCGCCGGCCGCCAGCTCAAGCCGCTGGGCGGCGAGGGCGACTGAGAAGCAAGCCGCGAATCCCCGCATCGCTCTCGGATTTGAGCGACAACATTGAAACGGCGTTTCAATAGCGGGCACAATGCCGCCAGCGCCAGCACCCAGCCTTCGGGCGGGTGTGCGGTTGGCCAGGCGGCTTCACGGACCATGCAGTCCTGCCCGATCTCGGGATGGCCCCTGGCGTGACGGCTTTCGCCCAGGCCCTCTGGCCTGAGCCGCGGCCCAGCACCGGGACGGCTCCGCGCCGTCCTCGCCCTCATTCGCCCAGAAAGCCACCGCCATGAAGATCGCCCTCATCATCGAGAACAGCCAGGCCGCCAAGTCCGAAATCGTCCACAGCGCGCTCAAGACCGTCGTCGAGCCGCTGGGCCACCAGGTCCACCACTACGGCATGTACGCGCCCGAGGACAAGGCCTCGCTGACCTACGTCATGAATGGCCTGCTCGCCGGCATCCTGCTGAACTCCAAGGCTGCCGACTTCGTCGTCACCGGCTGCGGCACGGGCATGGGTTCCATGCTGGCCTGCAACTCCATGCCTGGCGTGTTTTGCGGCCTGGTCATCGACCCGACCGACGCCTTCCTGTTTGGCCAGATCAATGACGGCAACTGCCTGTCCATGCCCTACGCCAAGGGCTTCGGCTGGGCGGCAGAGCTGAACCTGCAGGACTGCTACCGCAAGCTGTTCGAGAACGAGCGCGGCGTGGGCTACCCCAAGGAGCGCGCCGCCATCATGGCCAAGAACCGCGGCATCCTGAAGGACTTGAAGGCCGCGTCCTGCAAGGACATGCTGACCACGCTGAAGGCTGTCGACCAGGACCTGCTGAAGGCGGCGGTGTCGGGCGAGAAGTTCCAGGAGTTGTTCTTCACGAACTGCCAGGACGACGCCATCGCCAGCCACATCAAGGCCGTCCTGGCCGCCTGATCCCGGCCGCGGCGGTCTCGCGGGCTGCGAGACTGTCGCGATGCCCGTTTCTCCACCCCACCTCACGCTGCGCACGCTGACGCGTGGCGACGGCCTGCTGGGCCTGCGGCCGTGCGGCGCCCTCGGCCCGCGTGGCGAGCAGGTCACGGTGGCCGAGCTGGCTTCGGCAGACGCCCAAGCCCGGCAGACGCTGCTGAAGCTGGGCCTCGTTCCGCTGGACGCCAGCCTGCTGCAATGGCGCGGCGAGCCGCTGCCGCTTGCGGCTTTGCCCATCACAGCCTGGCCGTCAGCGGTTGGCAGCTCGGGCTGGCGGAAGACGTTGAAGAGGCGGAGGCACCCAGGCCCGGCCGACGCGTCGAAGGCCTCGGCCTTGCGCGGCGGCAGGGCGCGTGGCTGGTCAGCCTGGGCATGGAGGTCGATGGCCAGCGCATCGACCTCGCGCCGCTGATCGCCAACCTGCTGCGCAAGGACAAGCGCTGGCTGGACGCGGTGGCCATCGCAGCCATCGAGGACGACGCCATCGTCTCGCTGCGCGCGCCGGGCGGCCGGCGCTATCACGCCATCGCCGCGCCGCTGAAGGCCATCATGCTGGCGCTGCTGGACCTGCTCAAGCCGGTGGAGCTGGAGAAGGGCAAGCCGCTCAAGCTCAGCGCGTGGGATGCCGACCGCATCCGCTGCATCGAGGAGGAGTCGCGCGGCCGCTGGCAGATCCATGGCGACGCGGGCCTGAAGGCGCTGGGCCAGCGCCTGCTGGCGGCCGGTGCGCCCATGGCCGTGTCGCAGCCACCGGGCCTCGGGCTGCAGCTGCGGCCCTACCAACTGCACGGCCTGGCCTGGCTGCAATACCTGCGCGAGCAAGGTCTCGCCGGCATCCTGGCCGACGACATGGGCCTGGGCAAGACGGCCCAGGCGCTGGCCCACATCTGGACCGAGAAGCAGGCGGGCCGGCTAGATCGCCCGGCCCTCGTCATCGTGCCGACCTCGCTGCTTTTCAACTGGCAGCAGGAGGCCGCGCGCATCGCACCGGGCCTGAAGCTGCTGCTGTGGCACGGCGCGGACCGCAGCGCCGCGAGCCTGGTCGCCGTGGACGTGGTGCTGAGCACCTATTCCCTGGTCTGGCGCGACCTGCGCGCGCTGTCCGCCCAGCCCTTTCATCTCCTGATCCTCGACGAGGCGCAATCGGTGAAGAACGCACGGGCCCGTGCGGCGCGCGCACTGCGCCGGCTGGACGCGCGCCATCTGCTGGCGTTGACCGGCACGCCGCTGGAGAACCATCTCGGCGAGCTGTGGTCGCTGTTCGACCTGCTGATGCCCGGCTTCCTGGGCGACTCGCGCAGCTTCGCGCGGCACTGGCGCAAGCCCATCGAGGTCAACCGCGACGGCCCGCGCGCGCGCCTGCTGGCGGCCCGCGTGCGGCCCTTCATCCTGCGTCGCATGAAGACGGAGGTCGCGGCCGAGCTGCCGCCGCTGACGGAGCTGGTCAAGCGCGTCACGCTCGTGGGCCAGCAGAAGCAGCTCTACGAGAGCGTGCGGGTCGCGGCCGACCACATGGTCCGCCGCATCCTGGCCCGCGACGGCTTCAGCGCAACCAGCCTCATCAGCGTGCTGGACGCGATGCTGAAGCTGCGCCAGGTCTGCTGCGATCCGCTGCTGGTCAAGGGCGTGGAGATCGCCCCGGGCATCGAGCGCGCCAAGCTGGAATGGCTGCGCGAGCACCTGCCGGACTTCGTCTCACAAGGGCGGCGCATGCTGGTGTTTTCGCAGTTCACCGAGATGCTGGACTTGATCGCCGCGGCGCTGGACGAATTGGGCTTGCTCCACTTGCGCCTCACCGGACAAACCGCCGCCACGGCGCGTGGCGACGTGGTGCGGCGCTTCCAGGCGAGAGAAGTGCCCATCCTGCTCGCCAGCCTCAAGGCCGGCGGCGTTGGCCTGAACCTGACCGCGGCCGACACCGTCATCCACGTCGACCCCTGGTGGAATCCCGCCGTGCAAGCCCAGGCCAGTGCGCGCGCCCACCGCATCGGCCAGGATCTGCCGGTCTTTGTCTACCAGCTCGTCGCCGAGGGCAGCATCGAAGAACGCATGTTGGAACTGCAGGCGCGCAAGAAGGCGCTGGCCGACGGCCTGCTCGGGCGCGACGCCGGAGGCGCCCTGAGCAAGTTCAGCACGAGCGAACTGAAGCTGTTGCTGGCCCCGCTTGAAGGGGCGTCACCTTTTGATAATCCCGAACCGCTCGCCTGAGGTGAAGCGTTGCTGCGTCAATGCCCAATCGGCGCAGGCCGCTTGGCAGCTGCGAAATTCGCGCCGGCGATCGCGGTCAATGGCGCCGCCTCCAGCCGCCTGCCCTCGAGCAGCATGCGAGCGTAGTCTTCAGCGGGCACCGGGCGACTGAAGTAATAGCCCTGCATCTGGTCGCAGCCGCTTTGGCGCAGGAACTGCAACTGGGCGAGGGTCTCGACGCCTTCGGCGATGACGTGCATGTGCATGCTGTGAGCCATGGCGACGATGGCCAGTGCGATGGCGCCATCTTCCTCACTGCGGGTCACGTCGGTCACGAAGGCGCGGTCGATCTTGACCGAGTTGAAGGGAAAGAGTTTCAGATAGGCCAGCGACGAATAGCCGGTGCCGAAGTCGTCCAGCGACAGGTGCAGGCCGAACTTGCGAAAGTCCCGCATCGTGCGCTCGGCCTCGACGGGATCCTGCATGACCAGGGTCTCGGTCAGTTCAAGCTCGAGAGCCGCCGCATCGAGTTTGTTGTCGCGCAGGGCCTGCTCGATGCAGGAACGTACGCGGCCTTCGCGCAACTGCAGCGCCGACAGATTCACGGCGATGGGCAGTGTGGGGATGCCGCGTGACCGCCAGACGGCCTGCTGGGCGCAGACGGCCTGGATGACCCATTCGCCGATGGGCACGATCAGCCCGGTCTCTTCGGCGACGGAGATGAATGCGCCAGGCGCCAGCAGCCCTCGCCCGGGATGTTGCCAGCGGATCAAGGCCTCGGCGCCGGTGATCCGACCCTGGCGCAGATCGACCTTGGGCTGAAAGTGGAGCACGAACTGCTGCCGTGCCAGGGCCTCGCGCAGCATGCGCTCCATCTCGTGCTTCTCGGCCATGCGGGCATTCATCTCGGGCGAATAGGTGGCATGCCTTTCGCCGGACAGCCGGGCCTGCCGGAGCGCTGCCTCGGCATTGCGGAACAGCGATTCGCCATCCGCGCCGTCGTCGGGATAGACGGCCAGGCCGAAATGGGCGTCCAAGCCGATCTCGGCTCCGTCGACCGTCACCGGCTTGCCGACGACCTCGCCCAAAGTGCGCAGCAACGCCGCGAGGCCCTCGTCGCCGCTGTAAGGGCCGGCCAGCGCGAACGTGTCGCCGGCGACACGGGCGACGCTGTGGCTGCGCGAGAACTCGGCCGTCAGCCGCTGGCCGAGCTGGCGCAGCAGCTGGTCGCCGACATGGCGCCCGAAGGCATCGTTGAGATGCTTGAAACCAGCGAGATTGGCGACGACGGCCACCACCGTGCGCCCGGTGGCCGCAGCCGACTGGATGGCGAGGCCGAGATGGTCGAGAAAGACATGGTTGTTGGGCAGGTCGGTCAAGGCGTCGTAGCGCGACAGGTAGTGGACCTTCTCTTCCTGCTCGATGTGCTTGAGCGCAAACGAGATGTCCCCTGCCAGTTCACCGAGCAGCTTGAGTTCGTCTTCGTCGAAGAGCTGGGGGTCGCGGGCATAGAGCACGATGACCCCGATGGGGCGTTCCCTGGGCGTCAGCGGCAGCGCGATCGCTGAGCCGAAGCCGCAGGCGAGCGCATCGGCGCAGATGGTGTCGGCCGTATCCGCCTGGGCGAGATCGTTGCAATAGACGACGGCGGCGTCATCCAGCGCTCGATAGGGGAGGGCGCGCCTGTGCTGCCGCGCGTCATTGGAGAGCGTGAAACGCAGGTGGTCGAGCTGCTGCGCGTCCAGGCCGCGTGTCGCGACGGGACTGAGGGTCGACAGCGGGCCATGGGCCAGTGCGACCCAGGCCATCGCGAAGCCACCCTCTTCGGCGGCGATGCGACAAGCCTCGTCCAGCAGCACCTGCCGCTCGCGCAGGCGCACGATGGCCGAGTTGATGCCGCTCAGCACGGTCTTGATGCGGCTGAGCCTGCCGATCTTCAGCTGCTGGGACTCCAGCTGTTCGACGTAGCGCTCCAGCATGGAAGCGCGCACCAGGGACAAATGCGTGCGCACTCGCGCCAGCACCAGGGCCGGGGACACGGGCTTGACGATGTAGTCCACCGCGCCGCATTCGAAGCCCGCCGCCTCATCGCCGACATCGGCCAGCGCCGTGACGAAGATGACGGCGATGTGTTCGGTCTGCGGATCCGCCTTGAGGCGGCGACAGACTTCATAGCCGTCCAGATCGGGCATCTGCACGTCCAGCAGGATCAGTGAAGGCTGATGCTTCTGTGCGGCGGCCAGGCACTCGTTGCCGCTGCGTGCGAACACCAACGGGTAATGTGGCGCGAGGATCTGTTTCAAGGTGGCGAGATTGATCGCTTCGTCGTCGACGATGAGGATGGGTCGGATTGACATGGTCTATTCCCTTTGCTCATTCAACTCGGCGACGAGGTCCCGCACCATTTGCTCTGCACGCCGGAAATCGAAGTCCTCAACGCTTTCGCGCATGGGGACCAGCCGGGCGGTCGGCAGCAGCCCGTCGAGATGCTCGAACACGGGCACGGCCAGGTCGGGGTTGTCGTGGTCCAGCGCGCCAAGCAGCTCATCAAGCAGCGCCTTCACCCTGGCCTTGTCGGCCGGGGGCGATGTGGTGGCCGTCGGCGCGTCGTTGGCATTGGCGCTGGCATCGGCATCGCCAAGGAAGGCCGCGATGGATCGAAAGGCGCGGTCAAAGGCTGCCTGCAACGGCGCCAATTCGGTGACGGGATCGGCGCCTTCCATCAATCGATGTTCAAGGTGTCCAGCGATGCTGGCCAGCTCGGGCAGCGCCAGATTGCCCGCCGAACCTCTGAGCTTGTGCAGCAGCGCGCCGGCCTGTTTCCGATCGCCCTGCTCCAGCAGGCCCTGCAATTGCGCCATGCTGTCGGTGTTGTCGCGCGCGAACTTGGCAAGGAACTTCCGGTAGGCGGCAAGGTCCCGCCAGATCTCACGGACGGCGCCCAGGTCGATGTCTTCGAAGGGAGGGCCGGCCTCGGCTGGCGGCGCGGCCAGCGCCACGGCATCGGGCGGCGCGGGACTGGTCGGCTGCCGCGGCGCGGCAAGACGCTGGATGACGGCGATCAACTCGTCGACGGCGAAGGGCTTGGCCACGAAGGCGTTCATGCCGGCCTCTCGGGCCTCGTCCTGCTGAACCTTGAAGGCACCGGCCGTCAGCGCGACGACGGGCAGGTCCGCGAGGCCGGGCGTGCCGCGCAGCACACGCGTCGCGTGATAGCCGTCCATCACCGGCATCTGCACGTCCATCAGCACGATGTCGACCTCGCCGAGATGGGCGGTCAGCCATTCCAACGCCTGCAGGCCGTTCTCGGCCAGCTGCACGCTGGCGCCTTCGGATTCGAGGATGCGCAGTGCGACCTCGCGGTTGATGTCGCTGTCGTCGACGACGAGGGCACGCACGCCCGCGAGGCGCTGCGTCGCTTCGGCCTGAGGCCTGTCGGACGCGCCGGGCTGGCCCCGGCGACGCATCGCCTGCGCCACGCTGTTGTAGAGCGAAGAGCTGGTCACGGGCTTGTTGAGCACGCCATCGATCATGTCGCTGCCCACGCTGCCGAGCAGCTCATCGCGAGAGTAGGCCGTCACCATCAGCACGATGGGCGTCTGCTGCCCCTGCATCGTCCTGCGGATCGTGCGCGCGGTCTCCAGGCCGTTCATGCCGGGCATCTTCCAGTCCAGCAGCAGCACGTCATAGGGTTGCGCGTGCTGCAGGCGGGCGCGCACCTTGCCGACGGCTGCTTCGCCGGAGTCGGTCAGCGTCGGCGCCCAGCCCATGGCCCGTGCCGTCAGCGCGAGGTTCTCACGCGCCACGTCGCTGTCATCGGCGACGAGGACCTCCAGCTTGGACAGCACGGCCGGCTCGTAGCTCTGGGCCGGGACCCATTTGAAGGGAAGGCTGAACCAGAACTCGCTGCCTTTGCCCGGTGTGCTGATGACACCGATCTCGCCGCCCATTCTCGTGACGAGCTGGCGGCAGATGGCCAGCCCCAGCCCCGTGCCACCGAACTGACGCGTCGTGGACGTGTCGGCCTGAGCGAAGGCCGAGAAGATGTGGGCTTGCTTCTCCAGCGGAATGCCGATGCCCGTGTCGCTGACGGAGAAGCGCAGCCGCGCAGCGCTGTCCGTGCGCTCGAGCAGCACGATGCCGACCTTGACGACACCCTGGGCGGTGAACTTGATGGCGTTGCCGGTGAGGTTGATCAGGATCTGTTCAAGCCGCAGCGCGTCGCCATGCAGTTCGCCGCCAACGTCGGGCGCCGGCGCGATGACGAGCTCGAGATCCTTGTCGCCGGCATTGGCGCTCATGATGCTGGCCAGGTTGTCCAGCACGCCATCCAGGTGCAGTGGCGCCTCCTCGATTTCCAGCTGACCGGCCTCGATCTTGGAGAAGTCGAGGATGTCGTTGATGATGGTCTGCAGCGAGCGCCCGGCATTGCGGATCTTCTTCACCAGGTCCAGCGCGTCAGGCTCCAGCGGCTTGTTCGCGAGCAGGTAGGCCAGGCCCAGCACGGCATTCATGGGCGTGCGGATTTCGTGGCTCATGTTGGCCAGGAAGTCGGCCTTGGCGCGGCTGGCGGCCTCGGCCTCCCGCGTACGCACTTCCAGTTCGGCGGTGCGCTGCTCGACGCGTTGCTCCAGCTCGGCGTTCAGCGTCCGCACGGCCACCTCGGCCGTGCTGCGCTCGGCGATCTCGTGCTCCAGCGTCTGCAACATGCCGTTGAAGGATTCCGCCAACTGGCCGATCTCGTCCTCGGTGGTCTTTCGGGCCCGCAGGCTGAAGTCACGCTGCTGCATGACTTGCTGGGCCACGTCACCGACGGCCAGGATGGGCCTGGTGATGCGGCGCTGCAACCGCGACGACACGAGCAACCCGAAGGCCAGGCTCGCGCCGAGCACGAGGCTGAAGATGAAGAGATAGTCCCGCAGCCACTGGGCGGCGTCATAGCGGCCGTCGACATAGACGGCCCCCAGCCGGCCGCTGCTGCCCTTGACCGGCAGCATCACCGTCAGGTTGCCGCGCAACACCTGCACGCCCACGGCCGGCGGCACGGCGGGCAGGGCGATGCCGGTCTCGGTCGCGCTCACGTAGCGAGCAAACAGCTTGCCGCCGGCCGTGTAGATCGCCGCGGCATTGATGTTGGGATCGCCGCGCAGCTGCGCCAGGGTGTCCGTGGCGACCTTGGAATCGTCGAACTCCAGCGCAGTCGCGCTGCCCTGCCCGAGGATGTCGGCCAGCGTCGTCAGCTCGCGCACCGAACGGTCGCGGTTTTCCGCCATGTCGTGGTAGAAAAAAGCCGCACTGGCTGCCAGCAGCGTGCAGGCATTGACGACCAACACCATCAGCAACAGCTTGGTGCGTATCGAGCGCAGCCGGATCTTCATCATGGCCTTCCCGCGTCCACGCGCTGTGCGACGGCCAACAGGCGGGAGCTGACCTTGAGCCCCTGGCGCTCCGCGTTGCCGAGCGAGATCTCGAAGCGGATGCGGTTGTCCACCATCACGAAGTTGATGACACAGCCGGCATCCACGGCGCCGGGGATGTCCGAGATCGTCAGCGTGGGCGAGGTCCTGTAGTTGTCGAGCGCGCGCCTGAGCTGCGTAATGTCGGCGCCACCGACGAAGACAAGCTGCACGCCCCGGGTCACGTCGCCGGGCTTGAGGATGCGTATCTCGACCGGATGTTCATTCACCGCCCGACCCGACTTGAGCTTGTTCAGCTCTTCGGCGATGTCACCGGCACCGACGACGCCGATGATGAATGGCGTCGTCGCGTCTGCGAACGCATTCGGCGGCCATTCCACGTAGCCGGCGAACTTGTACAGGTATGCCGCCTTGACCTGGGCTTGAAGCGGACGGCCCTCGTCGTCGGCGGCGCAGTTGTCGGCGGCAACGACGGCGGCGACGAACAGGCCTGACGCGACCCACAGCCGCAGCAGGGCCGCAGCGCCGCCGTGGCCGAGGTGTCTGCCCGGAACTTGCATCAGAACCTCGCCGTGACGGTCAGCTGGGCCGTGCGCCCCACCATGATCGGGTTGGCGCCGGCAGCCCCGCTCTGGGCGAACTCGCGGTGCTGGGCATGCAGGAGATTTCGCGCGGAGATGGCGAACTCCAGCGCCTGCGAATAGCGCCAGCCCAGTCGCGCATCGGCCTCGTTGTAGCCGGGCACGGTGGTGAAGCGCAGTGCCGACACGCGGCGCAGCGAAACGTCGACGTCCAGGCCACTGCTCAAGGTCCAAGAGGACTGCAGCCGCATCTGGTAGCGGGGGTCATTGCCTGGCGCGATGGCCGCGACGTTGGCGCCGCTGAAACCCTCGTGCATCGATGTCAACCCGGCCTGGACCGACCAGCCCCGGCTGACCTGATAGCGCCCCCAGGCCTCGACACCGTAGACGTTGGCCTTCGATGCGTTGATCAGCACGAAGGTGCGGCTGCTGAGCCGCCTGTAATTGCGCAAGCTGGTGTAGTGGCTGCCGAACACGGTGAGCGAATAGGACAGTCTCTCGTTGGGCTGGGCGCGCAGGCCGAGCTCCAGCGTGTTGGCGATCTCCGAGCGGAAGTTGGGCCCGCCGGCCAGTTGATAGGGTGGCTGAGCCGGCACGAAGAATTCGACATCGACTCGCGAGGGCGTGCGCACCGCACGTGAGGCCGCGCTCCAGAGCAGCCACTGCGGCGACAGCTTCCAGCCCAGTCGGGCGCTGGGCATCCACTCCGTGCCCGTATAGCTGTTGTGTTCGACCTTGCTGCCCACCGTCAGCGTCGTGACCGGCGAAAATTGGTGCTCGTACTGGGCGAACGCGTTGGTCCAGTGCAGACGCCGCGATGCCGGCAGAAAGGCCAGGCTGCCATAGTTGCCGACATCGTCGTGTAGACGCCTGGGATATCGCGCCAGGAGCGGTCGAGGTAGGTCTGCAGGTTCAGCGTCGCGCCGTCGTCGAGCGTGCGCACCCAGCGCCCCAGCAGATTGCCGCCATGGTGGCGCTGGTCGGCGGCGTTGGTCTGGCTGATGGACTCCTTGTAGGCATCACCCTGCAGCGTCAGGGTTCCGCCGGCGGCGTCGAGATCGGACCGAAAGCCGAGCTGCAGCTTCTCGAAACCGTCGTCGGCATCGATGCCGCTCGCCCGTTCGCTGTCCTCCCGCTGGTTGTACTTCGCGTACGCGCGCAGCGCGCCACCCCCGTCGAAGCGCCAACCTTGGCGCAGCGACACGGCCCGGCTCAGATTGCCAGCCGAGGCCTGGGCCTGCGTCCCGACGCTGGCGCCGGCGGTGCTGGTGATGACATTGATGACGCCATTGACGGCATTGGCCCCCCACAGCGTGCCGCCCGGGCCGCTGATGACCTCGATGCGTTCGACGTCGCCCAGCGGAACGTCCTGGGACTCCCAGAACACGCCGGAATACAGCGGTGTGTAGACGCTGCGACCATCGACCAGCACCAGCAGCTTGTTCGCCGTGGCCGAGTTGAAGCCGCGCGCGCTGATCGCGTATTGGCTGGCGTTGATGCGTGCGACCTGCAGATTGGGCGCAAGGCGCAGCGCCTCGGCCAGCGTGTTGACACCGGCGCGGCGGATGGCTTCTTTCGTGATGACGTAGATCGAGGCGGGTGCGTCGGCGAGGCGCTGCTCCCGCTTCGACACCGACGTGATCTCGATGTCCCCCAGCTGTTCCAGCGACAGCTCGGTCAAATCCCGGGTGCGGTCTGCGGCGCAAGATGCATCCTGAGCCATCACCGTCACCATCAGCGCGATCAGCAGGCCAAGGCCGCCGAGCCGGCTCGGCGCCGCTTCGGCGCGGGCCTGACCCACCGGTGCGGACGAGCGCCGCTCAATCCGCCTGCATGTCTCCCGTCCCGTCCGGCCTTGCTGTATATCGGACATGGCCAGCCCACCTCTCGTGGATTGATCTGTCAGTCGATTCTGTGAGGCAACCCCTAACCAGGCAATTGGGGTGCAATGGCCGCGTGGCCGTCGTGGTTTTTACCGGCATGACCGGCCCGCCGGCCAGCTTGTGGATGCCGCAGTGCAGCAAACGGAAACGGTCCGATGGCCGCCGCCATCGCATCCGGCTGGGATCAAAGGGCGCTCAAATGAGCCGCCATTCGCGGGGCGGCAATCTGGTGCCGAGCGTGATCGCGGTGGATGTCACGCCCGCACAGGAAGACGCACCATCGCATACAAGCTCACTGAGAAAAACTGCGCGCGCGGGCCGTGGCGACGTGCCTAAACTGTCTTCCAGACGGATGCGCTCAACGCGTCCGGCAGAGGAAGCCTTTGATGAGTGCAGAAGTTGCGGCGCCCCCGGTCATCCTGTTCGTCGATGACGAACCATCCATCCTGAGTTCCCTGAGGCGGCTGTTCAGGCCGCAGGGCTATCGCGTGCTGCTGGCTGACAGCGGCAAGGCCGGACTGGCGATGCTGGAGTCGGAGCCGGTCGACCTCGTCGTCTCCGACATGCGCATGCCGGAGATGGACGGTGCGGCCTTGCTGGAGCAGGTGCGCGAACGCTGGCCGACGGTCGTGCGCATCCTGCTGACGGGCTATGCCGACATCGGTTCGACCGTGGCGGCCATCAACCGCGGCCAGATTCATCGCTACGTCGCCAAGCCCTGGGACGATCGCGACCTGCTGATGTGCGTGCAGGACGGCCTGGAGCGCCGCCGGCTGGAGCAGGAAAACCGTGAGTTGTTGCAACTGACCCGGTCACAGAACGACGAACTGCAGGCCCTCAACGCCAGCCTGGCGGCGCGGGTCAAGGCGCGGACCAGCGAGCTGGAGCAGGTCAACGCGATGCTGGAAACATCGTTCTCGCAACTGCAGGAGAACTTCCTGCTGTCGATCAACGTGTTCTCGGGCCTCATAGAGCTGCGCGGTGGCGGCATGGCAGGCTACTCGCGCGAGGTGGCCGACCTGGCCCGTCGCACGGCGCGCCGGCTCAATGTCGGCGCGGCGCTGGAGGAGGACGTCTACGTTGCCGGGCTGTTGCACGAGGTCGGCAAGATCGGCTTCCCCGACGCCATGCTGCGCAAGCCGGTGTCGGCGATGGCCAGCGACGAGCTGGCGCTGTACCGCCGCCACACGCTCAACGGCGAGGCGGCGTTGCTGCCGCTGGGCCGGCTGCAGCGTGTCGCGCGCCTCGTGCGCTCGCACCATGAGCGCATCGACGGCAAGGGCTTTCCCGATGCCTTGCAGGGCGACGAAGTGCCGCTGGGTGCACAGATTCTCAGCGTGGCCAGCGACTATTACGCGGCGCAGTCAGGGCGGCTGTCGCTCAAGCGCCATTCGGCGGCCGAGTCGTACTCGCTGATCCTGGGTGGTGCCGGGACGCGCTATGGGGTGGACGTCGTTGAAGCCTTCAAGCTGGCGCTCCAGGACGAACCCACCGAGAAGCCCCGCGACCGGGCGCTGCAGGCGCACGAGGTGATGCCGGGCATGGTGCTGTCGCGCGACCTGCTGTCGCCACAGGGCACGCTGCTGCTCGCGGCCGGCTATGTCTTCGATGTTCGCGTCGTGCGGCAACTGCGCGAGTTCGCCGGGCGCGAGGGCGCAAAGCTGAACATCTTCGTGAAGCTGCCCGAAGGAGGCTCGACATGAGCGAACGCATCCTGCTCGTCGACGACGAGCCCCACATCCTCAGTGCGCTGCAGCGCCTGTTGCGCAACGGGCTGAAGGACACGGCCGGCGCGCGCTACGAGGTGGAGAGCTTCAACGACGCGACGCAGGCCTTGGCCCGGGCTCGCGAATGCGGTTTCGCGCTGGCCATCTCCGACCAGCGCATGCCGGGCATGACCGGCGTGGAATTCCTGAGTCAGTTGCGCCATGTGCAGCCTGACTGCGGCCGCATCATCCTGTCCGGCTACGCCGACCTCAGTGCACTGGTGGCGGCCATCAACGAGGCCGAAATCTCGCGCTTCATCTCCAAGCCCTGGGCCGACTTCGACCTGCTCAGCGCCGTCCGCCAGGTGCTGCGCATCCGCGAGCTGACGCTGGAGAACCAGCGCCTGGCCGACCAGGTACGCCAGCAGATGGGCGTGCTCAGTGCCCAGGAGGCGGAGCTGCGCCGCCTGGAGCGGCTTGAGCCCGGCATCACGCACGTGAAATGGGGCAGCGACGGCTCATTCATCCTCGAGGACCCGGGCGAGGTCGGGCTGTGACCGAGCCGGCGGCCGGCGGGGGCTTCTATGCGGCGCTGCAGGCCGTGAGCGCCGCAACACTGGTCCATGATGCCGAGCACATCTTGTTTGCCAATGCGGCGATGGAGCGCCTGCTCGGTTATGACCAGCAGGCCTTGTTGGCACTGCCACCTTACGGCTGGGCGGCCGAGGAGTTCGCCGACGAATTGCGGCGCTACGGCAATCGCTGCCTCACCGAGGAAGGTGAGTTGCCATCGGTTGAGATCGAAGCCCTGACCGGCAGCGGCTCGCGGCGCGTGCTGGAGATCAAGGCGCAGCGCGCCATGCTCGACGGCCAGCCCTGCGCGGTGCTGACCGGGCAGGACCTGAGCGACATCCGCCATGTGCAGACCAGCCTGCTGGACATCGGCCGTGTGCTCTACCAGATCCTCGAGAACAATCCGGTGGCCACGCTCGTGATCGACAAGTCGCACCGAGTCACGCACTGGAACGCCGCCTGCGCCCAGCTCACGGGTCGCGACGCCACCGACATGCTGGGCCGCGACGACACCTGGCGCGCCTTCTATCCCGAAGCCAGACCCGTGCTCGCCGACCTGATCCTCGATGGCAACATCGAGCAGGAGCGCCAACGTCTGTATGGCCGGCGCTGCAATCCGTCCCCGCACATTGCGAACGCCTACGAGGTCGAGGGCTTCTTCCCCAACTTCGGCCGAGGGGGGCGCTGGCTCTATTTCACGGCGGCGCCGCTGGTCGACGTCCACGGCGAGGTGGTCGGCGCGATCGAGACGCTGCAGGACATCACGCGGCGACGCGAGGCCGAGGAGGAACTGCGCCAGCATCGCAACGAGCTCGAGAACATGATCGCCGACCGTACGGCCGAACTGCTCAGCACCCACCACGAGCTTGAGGCTTTCCTTGAGAACGCGTCGGTGGGCATCGTCGCGACGGCCCATGAGCGCGTGCAGCGTGGCAACAAGAAATTCGTCGAGATGTTTGAGCTCGGCGACGTCTCCCCCCACGGCCTGCCGACGCGCAGCATGTTCAAGAGCGACGAGGATTTCGAGGCGTTGGGCAAGGTCGCCTATCCGGTGCTGTCCCAGGGAGGCTCTCTGCTGCACGAGATGGAGGTATGCACACTGGCCGGCAACCTGCTATGGGTGCAGATCATTGCCTACGTGGCCAACCCGGCCGATCCGACGGCAGGCACCTGGTGGCTGCTGCAGGATCGCACCGAGGTGCGTCGCGTGCAGCGCGAGCTGGAACTGAACTACGAGCGCATCAAGCAGACCAACAGTCGGCTGGAGGATGCGCAGAATCAGCTGCTGCAATCCGAAAAGATGGCTTCCATCGGCCAGCTCGCCGCTGGCGTTGCCCACGAGATCAACAACCCGATCGGCTTCGTCAGCTCCAACCTTGGCTCGCTGCGCGGCTATGTCGAGCCATTGTTCGGGCTGCTCACGCTGCTGAAGAAGACGCCGGCAGACGCGCTGCCGAGCGCCGTGCGCGAAGAGCTGGCCCGTGTGGACGCCGCCGTCGACCTCGGCTTCGTGCAGGAGGACCTGCCCCTGCTGCTCGATGAGAGCGAAGAGGGGCTGTCGCGCGTGAAGAAGATCGTCCAGGATCTGAAGGACTTCTCGCGTGTCGACCATGCCGACTGGCAGGATGCCGACCTCAATGCCGGCCTGGATTCGACGCTCAACGTCGTCATGAACGAGGTGAAGTACAAGGCCGAGGTGCACAAGGATTACGCCGTGCTGCCGCCGGTGCGCTGCATCGCCGCGCAGCTCAATCAGGTGTTCATGAACCTCATCGTCAACGCCGCCCATGCCATCGTCGAGCGCGGCACGATCACGCTGAAGACGCGTGCCGAGGACGAGTGGGTCTGCATCGAGGTTGGCGACACGGGCTGCGGAATGCCCGAGGAGGTCAAGCGGCGCATCTTCGAGCCCTTCTTCACGACCAAGCCGGTCGGCAAGGGCACCGGCCTGGGCCTGTCGCTGTCTTTCTCCATCGTGCAAAAACACGGCGGCCGTATCGAGGTGGACTCCGAGCCGGGCGCCGGCACGCGCTTTCGGGTCTGGATCCCGGTGCAGCCGGTGCCGGCCTGAAGCGCGCAATTCAGGCGGGATCCTCTTGCAGGTCACTGAGACCGGCGGCGATTCTTCTTCCCACCGCCAGACCCATGTGCACCGCACGAGCGGGTCGACACCGCCGAGCGCCGAGTCGACTTCCTGAACACTGCGCTGCGCTGGCCGTCCATGCCGGCATGGACTACTGGCCCGAACGCTATGACCCGGGTGTGACGAGATACTCGCGGGGCGTGCACAGCCAGCGCTGCAGCGGCGGCGGGACGCCATTGCCGCCAGGGCCGAGCGCATGCCGCTGCACCACCAGATACTGCGCCAAGTGCTCGGATGACGACAGGGTCGAGCACATACAAATGGAACTGGGTAGAACATGAAGATCAAGGCGTTGATGGCCACGCTGGCAGTCCTGGTCTGCGGCGTGCAGGCCCAGGCACTGACCGTCAGGGATGCGAAGTCGCTGGAGGCTGCGCTGCAACGGGCACGGTCGGACAAGCGCATCCGCCACATCGAGCTCGCGAGCGGCAACTACGAACTCGCGGCGCCCCTCGTCATCGACGAGGCGCTGTCGGGCACGGCTGCCGATCCCTTCGTGCTCACCGCAGCATCTGGCGCCCGCGCCGTGCTGAGCGGCGCGACGTCGCTGCCCGCGCTGCGCTGGGAGGCCTGGAAGGACGGTATCTGGCGCGCCCGCTATGACGGGCCGTCGTTCCAGCGCCTCTGGCTCGGACGGAAAATGCTGGTGCGCGCGCGCTATCCCAACCTCGACCCGGCCAACCCGGGCTTCGGCGGCGCGGCCGATGCCACGTCGCCCGAGCGCGTGGCGCGCTGGCACGACCCGCAAGGTGCCGTGCTGCATGCACTGCACGGTGCGCGCTGGGGCGGCGTGCAGGTGCCCATCCTCGGCAAGAACGCCGACGGCAGCCTCGCCTACGGCGAGCAGGTGGACAACAACCGTGTCATGCCGCCCAGCGACAAGGACCGCTTCGTCGAGAACGTGCTGGAGGAGCTGGACGCGCCGGGCGAGTGGTTCCACGACGCGCGCGAAGGCTGGCTCTACGTCAAGCCGCTGGCCGGCGCGCAGCCGCCGGCAAGGGGCTTCCGCGGCAGCGCGCACGAGGCCCTGGTCCGCGTCGAGGGCCGCGCCCAGGCCGTGCAGCACGTGCGCCTGCAGCACCTCGTGTTCACCAACACCGAGCCCACCTATCTGAAGGCTACCGAGCCGCTGCTGCGCTCGGACTGGAAGTTCTACCGCGTCGGCGCCGTGACGATCGAGAACGCCGGCGACGTGCGCGTCGAGGACTCCGACTTCGTCGACCTCGGCGGCCATGCCGTCGTCGTCAGCGGACGCGCCGACCATGTGGCCGTCACGGGCAACCACATCCACGACATCGGCGGCACCGCCGTGGCCTTCGTCGGCCGGCCAGAAGCTGTGCGCTCGCCATTGTTCGAGTACTACCAGCGCCTTGAGCTGTCCGCCATCGACCGCACGCCCGGCCCCAAGTCGGACGCCTACCCCAAGGACTCCGAGGCCACCGACAACCTCATCCATGACATCGGCCAGATCGACCGCCAGGCCACCGGCGTGCAGCTGTCGATGGCCGCGCGCATCACCGTCGACCACAACAGCATCTATCAACTGCCGCGCGCCGGCATCAACGTCGGCGACGGCACCTGGGGCGGCCACCGCATCACGCACAACGACGTCTTCGATACCGTCCGGATGACCGGCGACCACGGCAGCTTCAACAGCTGGGGGCGTGACCGCTACTGGCACCCCGACCGCGCCGAGATGGACCGCCGGGTGGCGGCGCACCCGGAGCTGGCGCTGCTGGACGCCGTCCAGCCCATCATCATGCGTCGCAACCGCTTTCGCTGCGACCACGGCTGGGACGTCGATCTGGATGACGGCTCCTCCAACTACGTCATCGAAGAGAACCTGATGCTGGCCGGCGGGCTGAAGCTGCGCGAAGGATTCCAGCGCATCGTGCGCAACAACATCCTCGTCAACGGCAGCTTCCACCCGCATGTCTGGTTCGACGGAGGTGGCGACGTCTTCGAGTCCAACGTCGTCATGGGACGGCACCAGCCCATCGAGATCAGGCGTTGGGGGCGCAGCGTCAACCGCAATCTCTTTGTCGCCGAAGGCGATCTGCGCGATGCCCAGGCTCGCGGCACGGATGCCGACTCCGTGGCCGGCGATCCACGCTTTGCTGCGCCGGCCCGTGGCGACTACACGGTCACGAACGCCGCGCTGGCGGCTCGGGTGGGCTTCGTCAACTTCCCCATGGACGACTTCGGCGTGCGCCCCGCGCGGCTGAAGGCGATGGCGCTGCGGCCTGCTTTCCCGCCGCCGACGCTTCGGGGGCAGGACAGGGCGGCGGCGGCCGTGGTGACGCTGCTCGGGC
This sequence comes from Burkholderiales bacterium, assembly GCA_019509985.1. Lineage (GTDB taxonomy): Bacteria > Pseudomonadota > Gammaproteobacteria > Burkholderiales > Burkholderiaceae_C > Pelomonas. The sequence continues at coordinate 37,775 of JAEKLF010000060.1, forward strand.
TCAAGCTCAAGGCCGTCGAGACCCTGGGTGAGCAGTCCGCCGCCGGGCTGGGTGACAAGGCCGGTCTCATCGTGCTGGCCGTCGAAGCCTCAAGCCCTGGCGCCGCCGCCGGTCTGCAGCCGCGCGATGTCATCGTGGGGGCGGATCAGGAGGTGATCAACGACGTCGCCGGTTTGCAGGCGCTGCTGGCTGCGGGGCGCAGTGTCAACCTCGTCGTGGTGCGCAACCAGGCGCGAATGACGCTGCGTTGGCCCAGCCAGGCCGCCAAGTTGAACCCGAACAATCCATGAATTTTGGCCACCGTTGGGGGCTGGTCGCTCCGTCTGCCCATCCAGACGCCGCGTTCACGGCGCTGGCCGCCTAGACGGGGCCGGCGCCTTCATCGACCTGCGTGGGACCTGCTGCACCGAGCCACTGACGGGTCCTTTCGGCTAGCATGCAAGCGCCAAGTTAGGGGCCATTCAGCATGGCTGACGAGTCCGGATTCGCCAACGATTCGGTGATGACCGACATGGAGCGCCTGCGCGGCTTTCACATCGCAAGCATCCTGCGCGCACGGCTGGGTTCGTGGGGCGCGCAAATCCACATGCCACGTGCAGCGGTGGTCGCGCTGCTGGCCGGTGCGGTCGTGGCGGCCGCGCACGCCGCGCCGGCAGACGCCTGGATGCGCGGCTCAGACGCCGTGTTCAATCGCGCATTCGCCACGGAGCCGGGCACGCTCGACATCGCGCAGGACTCGGAGGGCTTCATCTGGCTCGCGACCCAGAGTGGCCTGCAGCGCTGGGATGGATACCGGGTGCGCAGCTACACCGGCGACCTCTCGGTGCGCGGTGCGCTGCCCGACAGCTATCTCCTCACCCTGCTCGCTGACAGTCGCGGTCGCCTCTGGGTGGGCTCCAACGCAGCCGGCCTGGTGCGATACGACCCGGTGCATGATCGGTTCGACGCCGCGCTGGCCCCGGGCCAGACACTCAGCCGCAACAGCGTCCATGCGCTGGCCGAGGACGGCCAGGGCGGCCTGTGGATTGGCACGAGGGGCGGCCTCGACCATCTCGACATCGCCAGCGGGCGCGTGCAAGCCAGTGCGGGATCGGCGCTTGCGCGCAGCCTGCCGGACGGTGGCATTCGCGCACTCCTGCGCTGCCCCGATGGCACGCTCTGGGCCGGCACGGAGCATGGGCTTTACCGACGCGATTCCGGTGCGTCCCGCTTTGTCGCCATCGCGCTGCCGACCTACGAGGGCGACACGCCGATCGTGCGTCGCCTGGCGCGTGATGACGGCGGCCGGATCTGGATCGGCACGCATGTCCATGGCGTGTTCGTCGCCGATCCGGGGGCTCTGGCCGCTCGGCCACTGAACGCGCTCCTCGGGGCCATGGGCGGCACGGGCACCGAGACCGTGACCGCTCTTGACGCGACGGATGACGGCGACGTGTGGGTCGGGTTCGCCGGCGAAGGGATCCTGCGCGTGGACACCCGGCGTTGGCAAGCACGCCACGAGCGCCATCAGGCGCACGGCGGCGGCAGCCTCGCCGACGATGACGTCGGTGCACTCCATGTCGACGGGCGCGGCATGGTCTGGGTCGCGACCGATACCGCCGTCAGCTTCCATGCGGCGCGCAGCCGCGGCATCGCAACCTGGTTCGGCGGCGGGCCGGACCAGGCCATCAGCCATCCGAACATCGCTTCGGTGCTGGCCCGGCCGGACGGACGCGTTTGGCTCGGCCTCGGTGACGGCGGCATCGACATCATCGATCCGCAGCGGGGCCGGATCGCCCAGCTGCGCCCCAATTCCGCGACACCTCGCACCGCCTTGCCCAAGGGGCGTGTGCTCGACATGGTGGAGGCGCCCGACGGGGGCGTCTACGTCGGCACGCAGCGCGGCCTGTACCAGGTGGACGCGCACGGCACCCGCCTGCAGCGCGTCGAGATCGAGGGCAGGCCGGCAACCGCCTCGGTCTGGACAATGGCCTGGCAAGGACGCCGGCTGTGGCTCGGCGGTGTGGATGGTTTGTGGGGTCTTGATCCCGTGGCCAACGGCAGGCTGCGGGTCGCGGCCCGTGAGGACGGCGGCCAGCTGGGTGACCAGCGCCTGACGGCGTTGCTTCCCATGCCGGACGGCGGGCTGTGGGTTGGCACCTGGGCCGGTCTTGCGCGGCTCGACCCCGCGACGATGACCGTCTCCCGCGTGCCGAAGGAGGTGCCCGGCCATCTCGGAGTGCCGGCGGGCTACGTCTCTTCTCTCGTGCGCGACGAAGCCGGCCGGCTCTGGGTCGCGGTTTTCGGGGCGGGCATCCGCGTGCTGGAGTGGCCGGCGGGACAGAGCGAGCCGCTGGTGCGTCGCGTCACGACCAAGGAAGGCCTGCCCAATAACGGCGTCAATGCGCTTGTGCTGGACGACCAGGGCGCAGCCTGGGCCAGCACGGATGACGGCATTGCACGCATTGCCTCGGCCAGCCTGGCCGTGCAGGCCTACGGTGCCGCGCAAGGCGTGGGCATCCGGACGTACTGGGCCGGTGCGGGCACGCTGGCGGCCGGACACGCGCTGTTCGGCGGGTCAGGCGGGCTCACGATCGTCGACCCGGCCCGGGCCATCGCACCGGACTATCCGGTCACGCTCGCCGTGACCGAGATCCGGCTCGGCGACACGCCCGCCCTGCACAGCTATCGACCGGATGCCCATGCACCGGCGCTGGTGGTCGAGCCGGACCGGCGCAGCCTGCTGGTGGAGTTCGCGGCCCTGGACTTCGCCACGCCGCAGACGCGACGCTATCAATATCGTCTGGGTGACGTCGACCCGGGCTGGACCAATGCCGATCCCGGCCGCCGCATCGCGGCCTACACCAACCTGCCGCCCGGCGATCATCAGCTGGAGCTGCGTACGGCGGCGGCTGGCGGCGACTGGTCAGAAGCGGTGCGCCTGCCGCTGCACGTCGCGCCGCGTTGGCACGAGATCTGGTGGGTGCGCGCGGTGCTTGTTCTGGGCACGACGGGCCTGCTTGCGGGCGCGCTGTGGGGGTGGATCGCCCTGTTGCGTCGGCGCCAGCACATGCTGGAGGGCCTCGTGGAGGAGCGCACGCTGCAGCTGCGGCAAAGCCAGAGGCAGCTCGAGCAGCTGGCCTATTACGACGGTCTATCCGGCCTCGCGAACCGGCGCCTGTTCAATGACGAGATGCGCGGTCACTTCGCGCACCTCGCGCGTCGGGGCACGGCGTTCGCGCTGCTTCTGATCGACCTCGATCACTTCAAGCAGATCAATGACTCGATGGGTCACGACGCTGGCGATGCGGTCCTGGTCGCCGTGTCCCGACGGCTGGTGGAGGCGGTGCGCGAGACGGACCGCGTGGCTCGCCTGGGCGGCGACGAGTTTGCCGTCCTGCTGCCGGATCTGGTCGACATCGCCGGCATTGCGGATGTCTGCGCGCGCATCCATGAATCGGTGAGCCGACCGATCGCCCACGGGCAGGCCGTGCTGCGCGTGGACACCAGCATCGGCGTCGCGCGCGCGCCGCGCGACGCCGTGACGCCCGAAGCGCTGTACAAGGCCGCGGACATGGCGCTTTACGAAGCGAAGGGTGCCGGGCGCGGCCGCTGGCACCTCGCGGAGGGCGGGGCGGTCCGCGGCGCGGATCCGGCCCGCGAAAAGGCGGCAGGCGATGGTCATGGCGGCGGAACGGCGGCATGAGCGGACCGAAGGTGGACGCTTCGTCATCCATGAACCAGGTGATGCAACGCAGGCCGCTGGACGGGCATCGCCCCTCGCCTGTCAGCGTCGCTGGATCATGCAATCGCCCATGACGAAAGGCGGTGCAGATCCTTTCGGAATTTGGTCTGACCAAGCTGGCAGCACTGAGCGCGTCGGGGTTTCCATACCGAGGAAACGGGGATTGTTTGGTACATTGGTCAGACCAATATCAAGGCCAGTCGACAGGACTCAGAACGTCCGGGACGCCAAGCCTTCAACGTACGAGCTTGCCGCCCTTCTCGGCTTGATTGGATCGCCGCCAAAGCAGGTGAGTGCGCTCTTTCAAAACCGCAACGACCGCCGCCCATTCAGAGAGCAGGTGGGATGCGCCGAGACTCCATCGAATTCATAAAGAGACCATGAAACTCAAGAGAACCCTTCTGTCCCTTGCGTTGTCGATCGCCGCGCTCAGCCCCCTGACCGTCCATGCCCAGAGCGCCGACGAACACGCGGACTGGCCCCACGCTGGCCAGCTCTTCGTCGGCACCAACTACCAGCCCTTCGACCGCGCCGACAAGGCCCAGATCCAGCGCGACATCGACCGCATGAAGGGCGCCGGCATGAAGATCGTGCGCATGGGCGATCTGAGCTGGGATGCCTTCGAGCCCGCCGAGGGCAAGTTCGACTTCGCCCTCTTCGACTGGATCATGGACCGCATGGCCGCCGCAGGCCTGAAGGTCATCATGGACATCCCCGGCCAGCCGGCACCGATCTGGCTGCACAAGAAATACCCGGGCGTCGATATCGTCAACGAGAAGGGCAACCGCCTCGACCCGGTCGAGCGCTACATGGACAACACCAGCGACCCGAACTACCGGCGCCTGCTGGTGCGCCTGGCCGACACGATGACCCAGCGCTACGCCAAGCACCCCGCGCTGTTCGCCATCGGCTACAACAACGAGAGCGGCAACGGCATGGTGTCGTACTCGGAGGCCGACCGGCTGCGCTTCATCGCCTGGCTGAAGAAGAAGTACGGCTCGGTGGACGCGCTGAACAAGGCCTGGGCCACGCAGCGCTGGTCGCGCCACCTCAACACCTGGGACGAAGTCCGCCTGCCCTACATCGAAGGCCCCGGCCCCTACGAGCGCTATCTCGACATGCGCCGCTTCTGGTCCGAGCAGACCATCGAGGTATTGACGTCGCTGGAGGCCGTGCGCAAGAAGAACGTGCCCGACAAGCCCGCCATCTCCAACCTCTGGGACAGCGCCTGGCGCAAAGGCTTCGACATGCTGGCCACCTACCGCCAGTACATCAGCTACGGCGCCATGGGCTTCTATCCCGGCGACCCGATCGGCGCCGGCTTCGAGGCCACCATGATGCGCGCCGGCATGAACGCGCCCATCTGGTTCAACGAGTTCACCGCTGGCGGCCCCGGCTACTACGGCAGCAAGGGCCGCTCGCGCATGTGGGCCCACTTCGGCCTGCTGCTCGGCGCCCAGGCCGTGATGCCCTGGACCTGGCACAGCCACCACGGCGGCGAGGAGCAAGCGCTGTTCGGCCTCATCGACCATGACGACCGCCCGTCCTGGAAGCTCGACGAGTTCGCCACCATCGCCACCGAGTTCAACAAGCTGGAGAAGCTGGGCTTCCCGCGCCTGCAGCAGCCCAAGGTGGCGATCGCCTATGCCTTCGACAATGTCATCGCGACGAACCTGCCGAAAGAGGGCATCTCCAACACGGTCCGGCCCTACATCAACCCCGGCTACATGAAGCAGGCGCACAGCGCCTTCGAGCCGCTGTTCAAGGACAACATCGACGCGGCCATCATCCACATCGGCCATGAGGACCTGAGCCGCTACAAGCTCGTCGTCGTGCCGGGCATGTACCTGCTGGACAAGGCCTCCACGGCCAACCTGCGCAAGTTCGTTGCCGACGGTGGCACCGTCATCATGACGGCCCAGTCCGCCAAGGTGAACGACAACAACCAGTGGCACGACACACCGCTGCCCGGCGGCCTGACCGACGTGTTCGGCCTGCGCACCAACGAGTTCTACAACGCCGGCAAGGTCGAGACCCGCATCGGTGACACCGACGCCAAGGGCGACAACGGCTTCATCGAGGTGCTGGAGCCGTCCACGGCCGAGGTGCTGGCGCGCTTCACCAACACCGGCGACAAGGTGCCGGCCGTGACCGTCAACAAGTTCGGCAAGGGCCGCGCGATCTACGTCGGCACGGTGGCGCAGCCCGAAGTGATGCGCGCGCTGTACCGCCAGCTCTATCCCAGCCTGGGGCTGGAGCCCGGGCCGAAGACGCCTGATGGCGTCTACGCGCGGGTCGTGCAGGGCCGCAACTACTACGTCAACACCACCGGCGAAACCAAGGAGGTGCCCATAGCCGGCACGATGAAGGGCCTGATCAGCGGCCAGACCTGGACGGGCACGATGAAGCTGCCCGCACAGGGCGCCGAACTGCTGGAGGCACCATGAGCGGCGCGCTTCCCGAAGACGCCGCCGGCATGGCGCCGCAAGATGCCGGTCGCCGGCTGGTGCTGAAGTCGGCCGCCGCCGGCCTGGCTGCGCTGCAGACTCTGCCGGCCTGGGCCGACGGAGAACGCCAGCCCGACGCCGAACTGCCCCTGGCCGAAGGCCTGCTGCAGATCACCGCGCTGGACGACGCCGCCGTGCGCGTGCGTGTCTTGCCGCGCGAGGCGGCGGGCCAGGCGGCGCCGCCCAGCCGCGTGCTTCTGCCCGGCCGCACGCCGCTGCGGCTGCGCCGCTCGGCGCATGACGGCATCGTGCGCTGGAGCCTGCCGCAGCTGCAGGTCGAGCTCGACACGGCGAACGGCGCGCTGCGCTTCCTTGATGGCCGTGGCCGGCTGCTGCTCGCCGAGACGCCGGGCACGCGCCGCCTCCTGCCGGGCACGCTCGGCGGCGAAGCGGTGTTGGCCGTGGAACAGGCCTTCGACGCGCCGGCCGACGAGCACCTCTACGGCAGCGGCTGTTTCCAGGACGGCGCCCTCGACCTGCGCGGCCACCCGCGCCGGCTGACGCAGGTGAACACGCAGATCAGCCTGCCTTTCCTGCTCTCCAGCCGCGGCTACGGGCTGCTCTGGCACCAGGCCGGCATGGCCGAGCTCAACACGCCGCCCGACACCCTCACGCTGCACAAGACGCTGGTGGACGGCAACGCCCAACTTGTCGACGTGACGACCACCGTCGGCAACGGCCAGGTGGTGCGTCACGTGGCCACCTTCGAGGGCAGCTTCAGCACCCAGACGGCGGGGCGCCATGCCTTCCTGCTCGACGTCGGCCGTTCGATGGGTTCGCGTCACCATGTCGAGGTCGACGGCCATGTCGTGATCTCCATCGAGAACCACTGGCTGCCGCCCACGGCCGGCTTCGTCGTCGACCTGCCGGCCGGCGAGCACCAGGTGAAGGTGCTGGCCAACGACGACGACGCGCCCGTGCTGCACCACGGCCCCGAGCTGGCGCGCACCCACTGGCGTACGCCGGTGGCCGAGGCGCTGGACTATGTCGTCATCGCCGGCTCGGCGGCCGAGGTGATGGCCGCCTACCGCCGCATTGCCGGCGCAGCGCCGATGTTGCCGCGCTGGGCCTATGGCTACATCCACTGCCGCGAGCGCTTCACGTCATCGGACGAGATCCTGGCGACGACGCGCGAGTTCCGCCGCCGCCGCCTGCCGGTGGACGTGATGGTGCAGGACTGGCAGTACTGGGGCCGCCACGGCTGGAACGCGATGCGCTTCGACGAGGCGCAGTACCCCGACCCCGCCGCCCTCGTGCGCGAGCTGCATGCGCTGGATGCACGGCTGATGCTGTCGGTGTGGGCCAAGATCGGCCGCGAGACCGAGCTGGGCCGCGAGTTCGCCGCCGCCGGCCACTACATCGACGGCACCGACTGGGTGGACTTCTTCGACCCGCGCGCCACCGAGCACTACGTCCAGCGCGAACAGGAGCGTCTGGGCGCCTACGGCATCGACGCCTGGTGGCAGGACGCGACCGAGCCCGAGAACGACGACCTCGCCGGCCGCCGCACCGCTGCCGGCCTGGGCGACCGGGTGCGCAACGCCTTCCCCTGGCAGGTCACGCACGCCGTCTACGAGCACCAGCGCCGCGCGATGCCTGGCCCGCGTGTGATGATCCTGACGCGCTGCGCCTTCCCCGGCCAGCAGCGCCACGCCGCGGCCACCTGGTCCGGCGACATCGGCAACGACTGGGACACGCTCAAGCGCCAGATCCCCGCAGGCCTGGGCATGGCCGCCGCCGGCTACGCCTACTGGACGGTGGACGCCGGCGGCTTCTTCCGCCCGGGCGAGGGCCAGTACACCGACCGTGCCTATCACGAGCGCCTGCTGCGCTGGCTGCAGTACGCCACCTTCCTGCCGCTGCAGCGCGTGCACGGCTACCAGACCCGCACCGAGTTCTGGCACTACGGCCCCGAGGTGGAGGCTCAGTCGCGGCGCTGGCTGGAACTGCGCTACCGGCTGCTGCCCTACGTCTACGGCCTGGCCGCCGACGTGACGCGCCACGGCCTGCCGATGATGCGGCCGCTGGTGTTCGACTTCGCGCAGGACGCGCAAGCGCTGGCCCAGGCCCATGCCTACATGTTCGGCGCGGCGCTGCACGTGGCGCCGGTCTTTGCCGCCGACGTGGCTACCTGGCCGGTCTACCTGCCGGCCACGCCGGGCGGCTGGGTCGACTTCTGGACCGGCGAGCACCGCGAAGGCGGCCGCGTGCACGACGTGCCGGCGCCGCTGGAGCGCATGCCGCTGCACCTGCGTGCCGGCAGCATCCTGCCGCTGGGCCGGGTGCTGCAGTCCACGGCCCAGGCGCGCGTGGACGACGTGCTCGACCTCTTCGTCGTGCCGGGCCGCGACGGCGCCTACGAGCTCTACGAGGACGCCGGCCTGGACTACGGCTACGAGCGTGGCGCCAGCAGCCTGATCCGCATGCACTGGGACGATCGCCGCGGCGTGCTGCGGCTTGACGCGCGCAAAGGGCGCTATCCGGGCATGGCAGCCGTCCGGCGCTTGCGCGTCCACCGCGTCGGCCCGGGCCAGGTGCCGCTCGACCACGGCGCGGGCGTTGGCATCGACTATGACGGCCGTGCCGTCGCCGTCTCGGTCGCCCGCTCGCGCGGCTGAACCAACGAACCATCAAACCAACAAGGAATGGAGACATGAGCATCGATCGACGTCATCTCCTGAAGACCGGCGCGCTGGCCCTGTCCGGCGCCCTTGGCGCCGCCGAGTTCAGCCTGGCCACCGCCGCCGAGGCCGGGCCGGCGACCCGCGAGCGCCTGCTGCTGGACTTCGACTGGAGGTTCCGGCTCGGCCACGGCAGCGACCCCGCCCAGGACCTCGGCTTCGGTTTCGGCCAGAGCGACTTCAGCAAGACCGGCGACTTCGGCTTTGCCAAGCCGGGCTTTGGTACCGCCGACTGGCGCACGCTGGACCTGCCGCACGACTGGGCCGTCGAGCTGCCCTTCGTGCGCGACGAGGCAGGCGAGGGCGATGCCGACGGGCGCTCGCACGGCTTCAAGCCGCTGGGCAGGCGCTTCCCGGCCACCAGCGTCGGCTGGTACCGCCGCGAGTTCGAGCTGCCCGCCAGCGACGCGGGCCGCCGCTTCTGGCTGGAGTTCGACGGCGTCATGCGCGACACCCTCGTGTTCGTCAATGGCTGCTTCATCGGCCGCCATGACCACGGCTACACGCCGTTTCGCTTCGACATCACCGACTTCGCCAACGTCGGCGGCAGCAACGTCGTGATGCTGCGCGTGGACGCGAGCGCCGGCGATGGCTGGTTCTACGAAGGCGCCGGCATCTACCGCCACGTCTGGCTCTACAAGAGCGACGCCTTGCACCTGGGCCGCTGGGACAGCACCGTGCGGGCCACCGTGCAGGCCGACGGCGCTGCACTCGCGCTCGCGGCGCTGGTGCACAACGACGGCAGCGGCGCCGAGCGTGTGCGCGTGCGCTGGCAACTGCAGGACGCCGATGGCCGCACGGTCGCCACGGCCGAGTCGCGCGAGCAACTCGTGCCGCCCGAAGGCCGCGTGGCCTTCGACGCCACCGCCCGGCTGCGCCAGCCGCGCCTGTGGTCGCTGGACGATCCGCACCGCTACACGGCTGTCGTGACGCTCGAAGCGGGCGGCAAGCCGCGCGACCGCGAGGCCGTGGCCTTCGGCGTGCGCAGCGCGGTGTTCGACCCCGACAAGGGCTTCTTCCTCAACGGCAAGCCCGTGAAGATCCAGGGCGTGTGCAACCACCAGGACCATGCCGGCGTGGGCGCTGCCGTGCCGGACGCGCTGCAGGCCTGGCGCATCGGTGTCATGCAGGGCATGGGCTGCAACGCCCTGCGCACCTCGCACAACATGCCCGCGCCCGAGCTGGTGGAGGCCTGTGACCGCCTGGGTGTCATGGTGATGGCCGAGGCGAGGCAGCTGTCGTCGAGCGAAGAAGGCCTGGCCCAGCTGGAGGTGCTGGTCAAGCGCCTGCGCAACTCGCCGTCGGTCATCCTCTGGTCCATCGGCAACGAGGAATGGCAGCTGCAAAAGCCCATGGCCTCACAGGGCAGGCGACTGGCGGCGAGCATGGTCAGGCGCTGCCATCGCCTGGACCCGACGCGCCTGGTCACCGCGGCTGTCAACGGAGACAACGAGGACGGGGTGTCCGACGCGGTCGACGTCATTGGCTTCAACTACGTGCAGCAGTTCCCGGATGGCTTCCACAAGAAATACCCCAAGCGCCCCATCATCGGCAGCGAGACTTCCAGCGCCATCGCCACCCGCGGCGAGTACGAGACCGTGGCCTCGCGCAATGTGATCGGCAGCTACGACGGCAAGGTGCCCTGGGGCACGACGCCCGAGGAGTGGTGGAAGTTCCATGCCGAGCGCGAATGGCTGGCCGGCGGTTTCGCCTGGACCGGCTTCGACTACCGCGGCGAGCCCACGCCCTATGGCTGGCCGTCGATCAGTTCGCAGTTCGGCATCGTCGACATCTGCGGCTTCCCCAAGGACTACTACCACTACTACCGCGCCTGGTGGCAAGCCAAGCCGGCCCTGCACGTCTTCCCGCACTGGAACTGGGCCGGCCGCGAGGGCAAGCCGGTGGACGTGTGGGTCTATAGCAATGCCGACGAGGTGGAGCTGCTGCTCAACGGCAAGAGCCTGGGCCGCCAGGCCATGCCGAAGCTGGGTCACCTGAGCTGGAAGGTGAACTACGAGCCCGGCGCCATCGAGGCGCGCGCCTATCGTGGCGGCCAGCTGCTGCTGACCGAAAAGCGCGAGACCACCGGTGGCGCGGCCTCCGTGCGCCTCGTTGCCGACCGCACGACATTGGCCGCCGACGGCGAGGACGTCACCGTCATCCGCGCCGAGTGCCTGGACGACAAGGGCCGCTGGGTGCCGACGGCGCAGGACAAGCTGGTGTTCCGCGTGCGCGGCGCCGGCCGGCTGATCGGCGTCGGCAACGGCGATCCCAACAGCCATGAGAGCGACCAGGGCAGCAGCCGTTCGCTGTTCAACGGTCTGGCGCAGCTCATCGTGCGGGCGGGCCGCCAGCCCGGCGACATCGTCATCACGGCAGCGGTCGAGTCGCAGGTTGCCGGCATCAGGCCGGCGCGGCTGGTGATCCAGGCGGAACGCGCGCAACCGCGCCCCGCCGTGGCATGAAGCGGCACGAGTCGCCGATGCCGCGGTCCCGTCTGGCCCCCAGGAGACTCCAGCTTGCCGTACTGTGCGCGTTCGCCCTCTCGGGCAGCTTGGCCACCGATGCCAGGCGCACGCTCAGTGTCGGCGCGCGTGCCGTGAAGTTCCCGGGCATGACGGCTCGGCGCATGCTGCGCGTCCGGCTGACGGATGCGCATGAGGGCAGCAGCGACACGACGGTGACCTACGCGGGCGCACTCGTCGAGGTGCGCTTCGATCGCGCCCGCGACCCACAAGGAGTCAATCAATGAAACGCTTCCTCCTGATCACCTGTCTGGCCGCAATGGCTTGCGCGTGCGTTATCGACGCCATGGCTGCCCCGCCAAAGAGGATCCTCGTCGTCACGACGACGCTGGGCTACCGCCACTCGTCCATAGAGACGGCCGAGCGCGTGCTGGCATCGCTCGGCCAGTCGTCGGGGGCCTATGAGGTGGAGTTGGCCGCCGTCGCTCCCGCCGGCGACGCCGAGTCAGACGCTTACAAGGAGCAGGTCAGGGCGATGCTGGAGCGCAAGCTGAACCCGACGGCGCTGAAGCGCTACGACGGCATCGTCTTTGCCAGCACGACGGGCGAACTGCCGCTGCCCGACAAGGACGCCTTCATCCAGTGGATCCGGGACGGCGGTGCCTTCATCGGCATCCACAGCGCCTCCGACACCCTGCACGCCTACCGGCCCTACGCCGACATGCTGGGCGGTGAGTTCGACTATCACCGCGAGCAGGTGAGCATCGAGGCTCTCAACCGCGACGCCAGCCACCCGGCGAACCGGCAGCTCGGCGCCACCTGGAACCTTGGCGGCAAACTTGAGGAGATCTACGTCCTCAAGAACTACCAGCCGGCCCGCGTGCATGAACTGCTGGTGCTGGACCGCCATCCCAACACCCGCGAGCCTGGCCACTTCCCGATCTCCTGGTGCCGTGACTTCGGCAAGGGCAGGGTGTTCTACACGGCGCTGGGCCACAACGAGCATGTGTGGCTCATGCCTGCATTCCAGAGCCATGTGCTCGGGGGTATCGAATGGGCATTGGGGCTCAAGGGGGGCGACGTGGATCAGCGGAGTGCGCAGAACCAATGACGGTCCTGTCGCGAGCGTTGATCCTTGCCTGCCTCGCCAGCGGGTCTTAGGCTCTGGAAGAGACGCCGTCCCAACGCACGTCACAGCGAGTTGCCGCAACGCCGCGAGAGCCGCAGCCTGAGCTCAGGCTGAACTCAGGCCCGCGTGGGTCGCTTTCCGTCGACGCGTTGGCGGTCAATGGGAGGCGCCACCCTGGCCCATCAGCTCGGCTTTGCGAGCCGCGATTTCTTCGCCGATGGCGTCGAGGTCCAGGTCCGACTTGCGGACCTTCGGGAACATTTCGCCTTCCTCTTCCTTGACGTGGTGGTCGATGTATTCACCGAGCACCTTGACCTTGGCGTCGTACAAGGGGTCGTCGGGCGAACCGGCCTCGATCTGGGCGATCAATTCCTTGGCGCTGGCATGTTCGACGTCGGCCTCGTCGACCAGGTCCTCATCTTCGCCCAGCACCTCGCGGGCGCGAGGGTAAAAGAGCTCCTCTTCGGCCGTTGCGTGGGCGGTCAGCATCACGCAGATCTGGGCGGCGACGACCTGCTTCTCACCGGTCTCGGCTTCGGCCTTGACGAGCTTGTCGTACTCCTTGAAGAGCGCCTTCACTTCGCGGTGGTCGGTCGTCAGCAGCTCGATGGCGTCGGGCACATCATCGCGCCCCGTCGTCGCGCCTGCGGCCGCTTTGCTGGATGCGCCCTTGGACGCCTTGGCTGAGGTTTTCGTTGCGGTGGGCATGTGATTTCCTACTGGCTGGTGGCAAAAAAAGCGCCGCCCGCTCGCGCAGGGCGGCGCGGCGTTCAGTCGGCGTCGGTGGGCGCCGGCAGGGAGGTGTCTTCGGCGTGCGTCTCGCCCTGTTGCCGGATCCGCTGCGGGTGGCCAGGTCGCCGGACCGGATCGTCCTGTTGTTGCAGCGGATGCTGCGGCAGCCGTGTGGCAGGAGGTTCCGATGGACTGGAGGCTGGCGGCTGTGTTTCAGCGGGCCTGCCGCCCTGGCTCTGACTCTGGCCCGCGTCGGAACCCTGCTGTTGAGACCGGGCTTGATCGCTGCGTTGCTGGACTTGCGCAGACGCCTCCGGCTGGGGCGTCTGTCCGATACGAGATAGAGGATTGCTCATGGCCTGGTTCCTTCCAACAGATCGTCGGCAAGCGTCGTGCCTCCTCACTGCGGCACGCGCAGGCACAGATTGCGGCATCCGCAGAAAGCCGTTTGTCGGACAACGCCGTGCTTACGAGTGCCTTCGAGGCGTGGTGGTCGCCGGATGCGGCGAGCCGGTCAGGCGTCGAGCACGTCCCTCAGCTTCGCTGCCAGGTCGTCGAAGGAGAACGGCTTGGTGATGAGCTGCACGCCCCGGTCGAGGCGTCCCTGGTGAACGATGGCGTCGCGCGCATAGCCGGTGGTGAACAAGGACTTGATGCCAGGCCACAGCTCGTTGGCACGCGCGACGACGTCGGCGCCCGTCATTCCGCCGGGCAAGACCACGTCGGTGAAGACCAGATCGACTCGGACGTCCTTCAGCGCTGCCAAGGCCGACGCGCCATCGACAGCCTCCACGACGCGGTAGCCGAGTTCACGCAGCGCACCGACCGTGTAGGCGCGCACGTCGGCGTCGTCTTCGACGACCAGCACGCTTTCACCCGATGCTGCGGGCGCCGAAGGTGTGTCGTCGAACGCTGCCGCATGTGGCGGCGCAGACATGCGCGGCAGATAGATCTTCACGGTCGTTCCGGCGCCGGGTTCGGAATAGATGCTGACGTGCCCGTGAGACTGACGGACGAATCCGTAGACCTGGCTCAGCCCCAGTCCGGTGCCCTTGCCTTCGGGCTTCGTCGTAAAGAAGGGCTCGAAGGCGCGGGACACGGTCTGGGCATCCATGCCGGAGCCGGAATCGGAGACGGCGATCTGTACGTACTCGCCAGGCACCAGGTCGGCATGCTTTGCCGCATAGACCTCGTCGAGATAGGCGTTCGTGGTCTCGATGGTCAGCTTGCCCCCATCCGGCATCGCGTCACGCGCGTTGACCGCGAGATTGAGCAATGCGCTCTGAAGTTCAGTCGGGTCCGCTTCCACGGGCCAGACCGCGGTTGCCAGAGAGGTTCTCAGCTCGATCGGTTCACCGAGGGAGCGCTTCAGGAGTTCCGAAGTCCCCTGCACCATGATGTTCACGTCGACCGGCTTGGGATTCAGCGGCTGTCGCCGCGCGAAGGCCAGCAGCCGTTGGGTCGACTCACCGGCCCGCTTGCCCGCTGTGAGGGCGGCCAGGGCAGCGCGCTTCTGCCGCGCCATCTCGTCGGGCAGCGTCCGGGATAGCAACTCCATGTTGCCCACGATGACCTGCAGGATGTTATTGAAGTCATGCGCGATGCCGCCGGTCAACTGACCCAGCGCTTCCATCTTCTGGGCTTGCCGGAGCGCTTCCGCCTGCTGCACCAATTCCTCGGTGCGCCGCTTGACCTCGATCTCCAGCTCGTTGTTGAGCTCGCGAAGCGCGACCTCGGCCCGGCGGCGTTCCGCGATTTCCCGTTGGGTGGCTTCGTGCAGCCGCACGTTGTCGATGGCCACGGCGGCCTCGCCCGCCAAACCGGCCAGGCCGCGTTCCGATTCTTCCGTGAACACGCCGACCTTGGAGTGGCCGAAGAACAAGCCACCCAGCACTTTGCCGGATCGGGAAATGACGGGCACGGCCAGGTAGCTGCGCACGGGAAGATGTCCTTCGGGCATGCCGCGGTGCGGCGCGTTGTGCCCATACCGAGGATCCAAGGTGATGTCATCGGACCGGACGATCCCTTCCCCCTGGAACGTCGAAGCGAAGATCGCGGTGTTGCGAGGCATGGGGAATTTCGAGAAAGCCTCGCGCGATACGCCGGACAGGCTGTAAAGCATGTAGCTCTCGCCGTCGGCATTGATGACGTTGTAGAAGAAGGCGCCGAACTCGGCGCCCGTGAGCGCCACGCCGGCATCGGTCGCCGTCTGGACAACCACCTCGAGATTGGTCTCGCGCGCGAGCGCGGCTCCCGCGCGGTTCAACAGCTGCAGGGCACGCGTGCGTTCGAGCAGCTTCAGTTCCACCTCGCGGCGCGCCGTTCGGTCTCGCAGCATCTTCACGAAGCCGGCTTCGGGTTGCCCTTCATACAACCAGCTGGTCTCACCGATGGCCCAGAGACGTTGGCCATCGCGACGCAGGCGCCAGCCTTCAGCTCCGGCGGATCCCTTCCTGGCCGCTTCGGCGATTTCCGCGCGCAGTGCGCGCTCGCCGCCTTCTTCCTCCGAAAAGATGCGGCCAAGCGACTGACCCAGCATCTCCTGCTCGGTCCAACCCAATATCGCGCGAGCTCCTTCGCTCCAGCCCGTCACGAGGCCATCGGCGTCGATGGTGATGATGGCAGTCTGCGTTGCGCGGTTGAGGATGCGGCGGTAGCGGTCAATGACCACATCCTTCCAATCGGCCGGAAGGTTCTCGGGCTTCAGGCCCGGGGTCAGCGGAATCTGCCCGACGGACTTGTCCATGGATGCTCTCTGGCGCGGTGGCGCACAAAAATATCGAGATCAGCGCCATCATCACGAGCAAGCCACGGACATGTAACGTCCTTGGGCCCGGGTATGCCTGTAGGGGGCTTCCTACGCTTCGATCAAGCGGCGTGTCCGTGGGAACGCCACGACGCCTCGGCCGGATTTGAGACGTCGAACGCCAAGACGGATGCCCAACAGCGACTCGCGAGTCACCGTGAAGCCACGCGTGTCGCCTGGACGTGCTCGGCCTGGAGATCATTCAAGGCATCCAGCTCGGCTGCCAGCCGGAACGCGTTTTCTTCGGCGCGCGTCAGGTCGGTTTGAAGCTGCACCAACTCGGCCCCGGCGACGCACTCTCTGCCCTCGGCGTCCACCACAGCCTTGCGCGCTGCGCGCACCATGACCTGCGCGTTCTCCAGCTCGCGACGTTTCTCTTCAATGTGCTGCTGATACATCGTTCAGCTCCCAACAGACTCCCGCTCTTCTGGCGGATACGGACCTGGACCGGCGCCCCACTGAAAATTTACATCAGCCGGGACCCGGTTTCCCGCCGGGGGGCGAAGCTTGGCTGAACGGATGAGGCGACGGCTGACATCGCCATCCGTTTGCATGGTGTAGAAATTTCCTGCCTCAACGTCCGGCCGTTCCTCATGACACAGCAGCATCCCTACCGCGGCAAGATGATCCTGGTTCAGGCGCGTCCCGAGGGCCCCGACCTCTACCGGCCCGCCTATGCCATCGCCGACACCGCCGATGCCGACCCCGAGCACAGCGAGCTGGTCGACCAGCTGTGCGAGACGGCGACCATGGCGTTCGCCCGCGGCCGTGAGGCCGGAAAGGCCTGGATTGACGCGCATGTGACGCCCGCTGGCTGACCCTCCTGCCGCTGTGAACGCTCGCGACGACAGGACCGCCGTTTGCCGGCGTCCTGACCGGCCGCGCGGTGCGGTCCAGTCCAAAGGAGAAATCGATGGAACAAGACTCCGATCCCAACGGCCGCCGGGCGGCCCTGCGCGCTGGCGCAGCGCTGCTGGGTGCCGCTGCCATCTCGACCGACGTGCTCGCCCAAGGGCAGGCCGCGAAGCCCGCTGGGGCGGCCGCTTCAGGGCCTGCCGGCGTGAGCGATCCCCGGGCGGCATATCCGAAGCCGCCGTTTCAGAAGCAGCAGCAGCCCTGGCCGGGACTGGCATCGAAGATGGTGCCGCGGCCGGACCACGGCGAGACGTCCTATCGGGGCTCGGGCCGGCTGGCGGGACGCAAGGCGCTTATCACCGGCGGGGACTCGGGCATCGGACGTGCCGCGGCGATCGCCTATGCACGCGAGGGTGCCGACGTCGCCTTCGGATACCTGCCGCAGGAGCAGGAAGACGCCAACGAGGTGGTCAGGCTGATCGAGGCCGCTGGCAGAAGGGCAGTCACGCTGCCGGGTGACATCCGCAAGGAGGCCTTTTGCAAACAGCTGGTCTCGGACGCCGTCAGAGCGCTGGGCGGGCTGGACATCCTGGTCAACAACGCAGCCTTCCAGCGGTCCAAGGACTCCATCCTGGACATCACGACCGACCAGTTCGACGACACCTTCCGGACCAACGTCTATGCGCTTTTCTGGATCACGCGAGCGGCGGTCCCGCATCTGAAGCCGGGGGCGACCATCATCAATACCGCGTCGATCAACGCCTACGATCCGTCCGAGAACCTCGTCGACTATGCAGCGACGAAGGCCGCGATCGCCTCTTTGACCAAGTCACTGGCGAAGCAGTTGACGCCGAAGGGCATCAGGGTCAACGCAGTGGCTCCCGGTCCCTACTGGACGCCGTTGCAGCCCAGCGGTGGCCAGGATCCCGAGCGGCTGGTGAAGTTCGGTGAGGACTCGCCGATGGGCCGGCCGGGTCAGCCGGCCGAGATTGCGCCCGTCTATGTCCTGCTCGCTGACGGCGCAGCCAGCTTCATGAGTGGCGACATCGTCGGCAGCACGGGCGGCAAGCCCCAGGGTTGACCTGCGGCGATTGCGGCGGTGACAGTCGCGTCCGCTCCGGCGCAAGCCGACGCCAGACGCTTGCAAGGCCTTGAGCGGAGGTGGTGTGTGAACGAGCTTGTCGAAGCGCTATTTGGTTCAGGCACGGACCTGAATGCACTGCAGATGGTTGACCGCAGCGTCGCCGTCTTCATGTCCACCCTCGCCATGATCAGGATCGCCGGTCGACGATCCTTCGGCCAGCAGCGGCCTTTCGATGCATGCACCACGGTTCTTTTGGGCGCAGTCCTCAGCCGCGCCGTGGTGGGTGCCTCCCCGTTCTTTCCGACGATCATGGCCGGCCTGGCCATCGTCGTCTTGCATCGGCTGCTGGGCCTTGCGAGTTGCCGATGGTCGGCGTTCGAGAGCCTGGTTTCCGGCGACAAGCGGGAGCTGGTCAAGGAGGGTCGTCGCGATGCAGAGCAAATGCGCAAGGGCCTGATCACCCATCGCGATCTTGATGAAGCGATTCGCTCCAAGGGCCACGACGAAGCGAGGCCTGTGGTGCGTGCCGTGCTCGAACGAGACGGCGAGATCAATGTTCTGCCTGCCAGGCGGTGAAGTTTCCAGGCGCGAAAGCTCGCGCAAGTTCTGGACGACCGGCTTGGGTCAGATGCATTCTTTTGTCAGCCGGGCCTGACGGGCTATGGCTGATGCGGACTAAGGGCCGGGGCGTCCAGTTCCAGGCTGGTGACCAGACAGCAGGGCTGGCCGAGATAGGGCAGGGGCACGGCGTTTAGCAGGGCGCCGCGGACCTCGCCGTTGGCCGCACGCAGGCGCAGCGGCAGGTTGCTGACCTTGCCGTCGCGCATCAGCACCTCGTAGAAGCGCTCCCGGTCCTCCGGCAGGATGCCGTAGGCGTGTGAACCCGTCGTCGAACCGAGCAGCGCTTCCCGCGCCAGGCCGTAGAGCCGGCACAGTGCGTCGTTCACCTCCACGATGCGCCGCTCGGGGATCGAGACGATCGCCATCGGCAGCGGTGCGCCGAAGAAGAGGGCCTGGAAGCGGTCCCGTCCCGCCTCGATCTCCTGCTGCGCCGCCTGCCGGGCCCGCCGTGCATCGATGCTGTCGAGCGCGAAGGACAGGTCTTCGCCCAGCTCTTCGAGCAGCGCAAGCAACTCGTCGTCGAAAAATCCCCGCTGCCCGGCGCAGAGCATCAACGCTGCGCTGACTTCGCCGGCCCGGCGCAGCGGCACCCAGGCAATAGCCCGCACGCCTTGGTTGACGGCTTCGCTGCGCCAGCGTCCGGCCTGTGAATCGAGGACATAGTCGTTGCTGACGAGACAGCGTCCTTCGCGCAACACGCGCGCGGTGTACGAGGCCTGGATCTCGGGCTCCGTCAGGTCGAGCGGATCGGGCACCTTTTCAAGCACCTTTGCCGCTGGGCCGGCCGTGGCGCCGCGCCAGGCCAGCGTCCCGTCAAGAACGTAGACGCAGGCCAGCACAGCTTGGCCCGTCTCCACGCAGAGGCGGCATGCCTCGCGCCACAGCGCGGCCTCGTCCTCGATGCGGAGCACCGCTCGGTTGGCGCGCGCGAGAGCAAGCAGGAAGTGCGAGAGACGATCGGCCCTGGATCGCGCGGCCTTGCTTGCCCGTCGCTGTTGCAGCAGCAGCCAGGCCAGGCCTGCAAACGCGCCCAAGATGACGAGCGCAGCAACGGCGCCGACCATGACCCCTCCTCGCCAGACGCTGCCGGCAGATATCTGCCCATTCTGGCCTCATCGTTGACCGAGCGCGGCGGATTCCTGCGAGCCCGGCGCGGCGTCGGCCGGACAAGGCGTCAAGGCATGCGCGTGAGCGGACGCGCAATGCCTGGACGACGGTCGCCGTTTGCGCTGCCGCCGCCAACACTCCAGAGGCGATGCGCGAGACAGGAGTGGGCGGGCTATTTCCGGGCCATGCCGCCCGGGCTGTTGCCTGCCGGCTGCGTGGCTCTGCGCCGCTGCTCTTGCAGGGTTCGCCATAGCCAGCAGATACCGCGCCTCGAAATTGTTGGCGACGGCGAAGAACGGTGGCGCCAGGCAGTGGCCCCTCAAGGCGCGCACAGGAACGGTTTTGCCGCTGTTGCAGAGACCGCGGGCGCCGTCTCCATGTGAGCGACAAGATTTGGCAGGGCTTGCGTCAATGCAGTGCGAGCCAGCACGGTGTCGCGGCGCAGCGTGACGCTGTCGTTGTCGCCGAGAACGAAGTCGCCGATGTACGTGGCGCGGCCCGCAGGCAGCAGGAATGCTTGGTCATTCGCCGCAAACCTGCCGCCGTTGAAGGCGCTGTAGATGTAGTGGCCCGCGGGCACGTCGAAGGCGAAGAAGCGAGTCGGGCCCGGAACGGCGGGCGCACTGGCCTCGATCCGGTTGTACGAAAAGCAGTTGCCCGTGATCTTCTGCTGGGTCACGTCGTACTGGTCCAGGACCACCCCGAAACGTTCGAAGTGCCACGGGCGATCAACCGTGACGCCGACCACGGCGATGGCGCGCTCACCGTGCGGGTCCAGCGCCGCGCCGTCGTAGGGCCTGGCTGCGTTGATCGCGCAGCCTGTCAACCAGGCAGTCGCCGCGAGGACGAGCCAGCGAACCACGTGGCGTTGTCGAAATGTCATGGCGCTTTCGGCGCGAGGTGCAGGATCACGCGTTGGTAGCGGGTGAGGGCGGCATGCCCTGTCCGTGACCGAGCCAGAGCATGCCGGGCTCAGCGGAACAGTCGCTGCGCGAAGTGGAAGAGGTTTTCGGCCCAGCTCTCGCGGTCGTGGCCATGCTCGTCGACGTTCCACAGATGCGGGATCTCCTGCTGCTTCAAGGCGCGATGCACGGCCTGGGACACGTTGATCAGCCCATCCTTGTTGCCGCAGGACAGGTAGAGCAGCGCGAGCTGGCGTCGCGCGGCGGCGGCGTCCGGCAGCAATTCGGTGGCTGGCCTGGTGTTGGGCGCGGACGAGAAGCCACCCACCGAGGCGAAGGTGTCCAGATGGGCCAGGCCGAAGTTCAGCGCCTGACCACCGCCCATCGACAACCCGGCCAAGGCGCGGTGCCGGGCATCGGCCCGGGTCGGGTACTTGGCATCGACGGCCGGAACCAGGAACTCCAGCAGGTCGCGCTCGAACTTCGCAAAGCCGGCGGCGTTCTCGGCCGTGAACACGCGGTCGCCGGGCGGCGGGCGGTCATCCGCCAGCGCGCGGCCATTGGGCATCACGACGATCATCGGCTGCATCTTGCCGTCGGCGATCAGGTTGTCCAGCACGACGTTGGCGCGCACATAGCCGCTCCATTCGTGCTGGTTGCCGGCGATGCCGTGCAGCAGGTACAGCACCGGGTAGCGCTGCTCGGCCGAGTAGCCGGGCGGCAGGTAGACGCTGGCCTGGCGCTGAGTGCCGGTCACGCCCGAGGCATAGCTGAACTCTTCAACGCGGCCAGCCGCCACGCCCGGCCGGGGAGCGTCGAAGCCGGACGGCGGCTTGGGAAAGGCACGCACGTCGTCGGGCGCGAGGGTGATGGTGCGGGCGAAATTCGCACGCGCATTGTCCGGCGTGACGGTCTCGGCGCCCTGTGCCAGCGATGCGGTGGCCAAGGTCAGCAAGGTGATGGTGGCGAGGGCTTTGATGTGTTGCATGGTGGGTATGTCCAATGTGGCAGCTCTTGCGCCCACGCCGCCAGGCGTTGAAGCGAGGCGACGCTGGCGTTCAGGCGTGCACGGCCTTGCCGTGCTGCGGCCCTTGTCCACGGGTATGGATGAACAGCAGACACAGGGCCGCGACTTGCGCGACGAGGACGGCGGTGGGGGCAAAGGGGAGCTCGACGGGCTGCATCAGGATCATTGGTGGAACGACCAGGAAGGCGATTTCCAGCAGGGTCAGCAGCACCCAGCCAACGCGTGCCCACATCTGCCGCCACAGCAGGCCCCCAAGGCAGACCAACGGGAGAGCGGCGCCGATGACGACCCAGCCGATCACCAGATCCCGTCCGCTGGACGGCGGCGTTAGCTTCGACAGATTCGTCACGCCCACGATCGCTCCCCAAACGTTGTTCAGGACAACAAGCGCAAGGACGACCAAGCCGATGCGTGCCAGTGTGGGGCTTGAAGACCAGACGCCACGGGCCCGGGCAGGGCCGGTCCTTGAATTGGGAGTGTTCATGACTTTTCGCGTCGCGAGTCAAAAGATTGGTATTACCAATGTAAGTGAGCAGGGCTGGTCCAGCGAATCTGACTGGGCCACTCCCAATATCGGTCGTGGTGACCTGACCAATTCCGGGAGAGCCATGTAGCGCCGTTACCGGGTGCTGTTGACGATGAGATCGACGGTGTCGTCCTTCTTTGCGCCGGTCACGCGATCGAACAGGCCACCGGTGTCCCAGAAGACCGGCACCAGGCCGTGCCGGAAGGCCGAGCCGGTGATGTACTCGTTCCAGTACTTGCGGTAGCGGTCCATGCCCGGATAGGCGTGCTTCATGCCCGCGCCGTACTCGCCGACGATCACCGCCACGCCCCGGTCGACGAAGGCGGTCTTCAGCTGCTGGAACACGGCGTCCGCATCAGGCTCGTTGCCCCACTTCAAGGAGGCTGCAGGGTCGGTGGCAATCCTGCCCCACTGCCAGATCTTGCTGGCCTGGTCGATGGTGAAGGGCGAGGGGTCGTAGTAGTGCACCTCCATCATCAGCCGCGCGGCCACGGTGTCGGTGGGCAGCTTGGCGTTGCAGGACATCGCGGCGATGTGGTTCGTGTTGTAGGACTGCACGACGAGGTGACGCCTGGCGTTGTTGCCACCGGTGGCGCGCACGGCGTTGACGAAGGTCTGGTTGAAGCTGTTCTGGACCGCGCAGTTCTCCGCGGTCGGCCGCCCGTACTCCTTCTCGACATGGACTTCGTTCGTGCCGGCGAAGAGCAGGTGGTCGTCATAGCCCTTGAAGTTGTTGGCGATCTGGGTCCAGAACTTCGTGAGCTTCGCGTTGACCTCGGCTTGCTTGTCATAGGTGGGGTGGTCCGCCCAGCCGCCGTCCCAGTGGGTGTTGATCAGCACGTACAGGCCGGCGTTGCGCGCGTAGTCCACCACCTGCGTGACCCGGGCCATCCAGACAGGGCTGATGTTGCCGTCGGCATCGGCATGCTGGTTCCACGCCACCGGGATGCGAACGGTCTTGAAGCCGGCCGCCTTGAAGGCGTTCATCACTGTCTGATTGGCGGGCGGATTGCCCCAGGCGGTCTCGCTCGGTATGGCATCGAGCGTGTTGCCCAGGTTCAGGCCGGGCGACATCTCACGGGATAGCTGCACGCCGGTCAGCTCGCGCATGCCGGTGCTGCCAGCCTGCGCGCCGGGCGCCGGCGCGCCGTGGCCGCCTTCGCTGGCGTCGCTGGCGGCGCAGCCAGAGAGCACGGGGGCCAGACCAAGGGTCAGGAGCAGAGTCGAAAGCAGGGTCTTCACAGGGTTCTCGGTCACGAAGTGGGATCGGGGTCAATGGCCAGCACGATGTTGCGCCCCGGCTCGCCGGCCGGGAAGCGCGTCTTGTCCCGGGCGGTGGCTGAATGTCTCCGTCACGCTCGGGTGTTGGGATGGATCTGACGGATCTGATGCATCTCAGGCGTCGGGGCCGATGCGCTGGTAGCTGAACTGGCGCAGGCGCACGTGACCCGCGCCCGCGGCAAACAGAGCCAGCCGCGGGCTTGCGAAGCCGCCGACGGCGGTCTGGTGCAGGGCCGAGACTTCCGTGAGCCACGGATTGCGCACCCAGTGGCCGTCAGCGGTCGCGTGTTCAAACGTCAGAAGGTGGCGGCGGTTCGTGATCCGCAGGCGGTGACGCCGGCCTTGCACCGCCTGTTGCATCCAGCTGTGCTCCTGGCCATAGCTGTAGGTGTGCATGCGGCCATCGCCAATGCCCACGCCGACAAAGCCGCGCGCATCGTGGAACAGGGCCAGCCCGCCCTGGGCAGCGCCGTCGAGCTCGAAATCGATCTCGGCTTCGTAACTGCTGTCGCTGGCCACGCAGGTCAGCGGCGAGCAGTCCCGCAGCCCCGTGCCCCTGCCGCGCAGTACCAGGCCCGTGCCGTCGTAGTGCGCCCGCGCCAACTCGCCGGGGACGGCGTCGTAGAAGCTCCACTGCACGCCAAGGCGGTTGCGGCTGAAGTCGTCGCACAAGGGTGGCCTGGCGATCGTGGCGATGCCGCCGCGGGGCTTGCGCTGTGGCCGGTCGAGGCGGCTGCCGCTGGCCCTGAACCAGCCGTCGCGGGTCCATTCGATCGGCTCCAGCAGCGTCTGCCGGCCCAGTGTGCGGTCACCGTTGCGCAGGCCGTGGCAAAGCATCCACCAGTCGCCCGCCGGGCCTTCCACGAGGCAGGGGCAGCCGCTCGTCCACCAGGGCTGGTCGGCGTCGTGCGTGCGCGCCACCGGATTGAAGGGGCAATCTTCCCAGGGGCCGAGCACGGAGCGCGAGCGCGCGACCGTCACCGTGTGGCTGCCGGCGGGACGACCGCTGCCGCCCGCTGCGCTGAGCCTGTAGATGAACTCGCCCCGGCGCACCAGCCTCGGGCCGTCCAGTGCGAGCGCGTCCGGACCGACGTCGCGCAGCGTCGCGCCGGGGCGATGGGCCGGCAGCAGTGGCCCGGCCGTGGTCAGGCCGTCGTCGCTGAGGGCGACACGCTGCATGCCGTCGACGAGGAGGTGGCGGCGGCCATCCTCGTCCACCGCATGGGCGGGGTCGCCACCGCCGTCCAGCCCCAGGTCGACGGGTGCGCTCCAAGGCCCGCGGACATCGTCGGCGTGGACGACGAGGATCGCAACACGCCCGCACTGCGAGGCCGTGAAGTAGATGAAATGGCGCCCGTCGTGCTTGACAAGGTTCGCCGCCCGGACGCTGCCCACGGGGTGGTTGAGCGCTGCGGTGATCGGCGCCCAGTTCACCAGATCGCGCGAGTGCCAGATCACGAGGCCGGGGCAGCACTGCAGCGATGAGAACGTCAGGTAGTAGTCGCTGCCGTCCTTCAGGATGGCGGGGTCGGGGTGATCGCCGGCCAGGACGGGGTTGCAAAAGCTGCCGTTGCCGCGGTCCGCCGGCATGGGCTGGCCGGGCGCCCCGGCGACCACCGTCTCCGCTGCCACGGGTGGCGGTGGACGGGTCGGCGCGGCGGCCCCTCTCATGCCAGCGCCGCGAAGTCCGCCGCGCGGGCGTGGAACTGCCCACGTGCGTCGAGCCGGACGGCCAGCCGCCGGCCCTGGTAGCGCAGCGCGACGTTCGCGCCCGCGGGTCCGCGCAGGCCCACGGCACCGAGCTGGCCGTTCGCCCACTCGATGTCCAGCGTCAGGCCGCCGTGCGCGCGCACGCCGTGCAGCAGGCCCTTCGGCCAGGCCTTGGGCAGGGCGGGCAGCAGGTGCACCTCGCCGCCCCAGGACTGCACGATCATCTCGAGGATGCCGGCGGCGCCGCCGAAGTTTCCGTCGATCTGGAACGGCGGATGGGCGTCGAACATGTTCGGGTAAGTGCGTGCCGGCCCCATCAGTCCCTGCAGGATCTTGTAGGCCCGCTCGCCGTCGCCCAGGCGCGTCCACAGTGCCAGCCGCCAGGCGGTGGCCCAGCCGGTGCTTTCGTCACCGCGCCGGTTCAGCGTCACGCGAGCGGCCTGGGCGAGCGCGGGTGTGTCGCGCACGTTGACCTGCTCGCTCGGATAGACGGCGTAGAGATGGGAGACGTGGCGGTGCTGCTGGTCGGTGGCCGACGCATCCCAGTCCTCCAGCCACTCCTGCAGCTGGCCCTGCGAGCCGATGCGATCGGCCGGCAGGCGGGCGCGCGCCTTGTGGACGGCAGCGGTGAAGGCCGGGTCGTCCTCGCCAAGCTGGGTTTGTGCCGCAAGGGCCGCGTCGAACAGGTCGCGCAGAATCTGGCGGTCCATGGCCGGCCCAGCGCACAGGGCGATGTCGGCATGGTGGTTGTTCTCCGGCGACAACGAGGGCGACGTGACGAGGCCGCGCCCCTTGGGGTCCTCGACCAGCGTGTCGAGGAAGAACAGCGCGGCGCCCTTGAACAGCGGCACCAGCCGGCGCAGCAGGGCCGGGCTCGGGTTGTACTGGTAGTGCTGCCACAGCGTCGTGCACAACCAGGCACCGCCCATGGGCCACATGCCCCACAGCGGGCCGTCGATGGGCGCCGTGGCACGCCACAGGTCGGTGTTGTGATGCGCGACCCAGCCGCGCGCGCCGTAGCTGTCGCGCGCCGTGCGCATGCCGGCGACGGCCAGCTCCTCCACCATCTTCAGCAGCGGCTCGACACACTCGGGCAGGTTGGCCGGCCCGGCGGGCCAGTAATTCATCTCCGTGTTGATGTTGATCGTGTACTTGCCTTCCCACGGCGGGTGCAGCACCTCGTTCCACACGCCCTGCAGGTTGGCCGGCTGGCTGCCCGGCCGCGACGACGAGAGCAGCAGGTAGCGTGCGTACTGCACGTACATCGCGGCGAGCGCGGCGTCGGGTTCGCGCGGCACGCCGGCGATGCGGGCATCCGTGGAACGGGCATTCGCGGCGTGGCCGCCGAGGTCGATGTGCAGGCGGCGGAACAAGGCGCGGTGGGCCTGGAGATGGTCGTCGCGCAGCTTGCCGAAGGGTTTGCGCGCGGCGGCGGCAGTGCGCTGGCGCACGGCGGCCACGGGGTCGCCGCTGGTGTCCTGCCAGTTGACGTAGCTGGTCTCGCCGGCCACCACCAGGGTCAGCTGGCGCGCGCCGCGCACGCGCAGCCGGTCGCCGCTGGCCTCGATGCGGCCGTCACCCACTGCCTGCACACGCAGCGCGTAGCGCAGCTGGCCGGGGATGCCGAAGGCCTGCACATTGCGGCCCTCGATCAGCAGCGCATCGCTGCCGTCGGCGCGTACCGACAGCGACTCCGGCCGCTTCTCTGCAAAAAGCGATTCACGGTGGCCCCAGTCCGCGCCGACGAAGACGACGCCGTGCTCGTCGTACTTCGTGTCACCGAAGCCGCCATAGGGCTGGTAGTCGGGGTGGCGGTAGCCGAGGTCGAGGTCGATGCTGCCGTCGCCTTCGATCTGCAGGCGGATCACGGTCACCTGGTCCGGCACGCTGCAGAAGGTCTCGCGCCGGTGGCGGCCGCCGCCGTCGATGAAGGTGGTCAGGGCGATCGCGCTGTCGAGGTCCAGGCTGCGCCGATAGCGCGCCGCGGCCGTCACGCCGGGGAAGTCGAGCAGCAGGTCGCCGGCGCCGCTGAAGGGCATCTGCTTGATCGGCTTGCCCATCAGCGCCTCGGAGACGAGCTCGTTGGCCTCCTTCCAGCGCTCCTGGTTGATCAGTGCGCGCACCCGGGGCAGGGCCTCGCTGAACTTCGGGTTGTCCGGCACGTAGGGGCCGCCACCGTACAGCGTGTCGATGTTGAACTGCAGCCGCTCCTGCGCCGGGCGGCCGAAGACCATGGTGCCCAGGCGGCCGCTGCCCACGGGCAGGGCCTCGATCCACGGACCCGCGGCGCGGTCGTACCAGAGCGTGAGCGAATCGTCGGCCAGCTGGGCCGCGCCACTGCGCGCGAACGCCGGCAGCGCGGCCAGGGTGCCGGCCAGCGTGGTGCCGGCGACGAAGCTGCGGCGGGTGGTCAAGGTACTCGTCATGGGTGGTCCGCCAGCAGCTTGTCCAGCGTCGGCGCCATGGTGCGTTGCCAGATGTCGTAGCCCTTGGCGTTGGGGTGCAGCAGGTCGGGCATGACGTCCTTGCTGAGCGTGCCATCCGCGTTCAGCAGCGCGGCGTTGATGTTCAGGAAGTGGACGTTGCGGCCGTCGGCATAGCCTTCGATGAGCCTGTTGACGCGCTCGTTGAGGCCGCGCTGGCCGTCATCGGGCTTCTCGCCACGCGGGAAGATGGCCAGCAGCAGCACCTTCGTCTTCGGCAACCGTTGCCGGATCTCGTCGAGCAGGCGCTTGATGCCGGCTGCCGTGGTGGCCGGGTTCTCGCCGCGGTGGCCGGTGTTGTTGGTGCCGATCATCAGTACGGCCACCCTGGGCGCGATCCCGTCGACCTCGCTGTGCTGCAACCGCCACAGCGCGTTCTCGGTGCGGTCGCCGCCGAAGCCGAGAGCCAGCGCGTGCAGCGGCGCGTAGTGCCGCTGCCAGACTTCGCTGCCGTCCTTCTCCCAGCCCTGGGTGATGGAGTCGCCGATGAAGACGACTTCGGGCGGCGTGCCTGCGGCGATCAGCCGGGCCTTCTCCTGCAGCTTCTGCTCGTGGCGCGGCAGCCACCAGTCGACGGCCCAGGACTCGTTGAGCATGGCCGGCGTGACGGACTCGGTGCGGTAGTCGGGGCAGGCCAGCCCGGCCCTCGCCGTGCGGGTGATGCGAACGTTGGCGATGCTGACGCGGCCCGTGCCCGTCGCGTCGATGGCAAACGGCAGCCTGACCTGGGAGAAGTCGGCGCCTTCGCGCGCAAAGCAGCTCATGGGCAGGGCGACGTGCTGCCAGCCCTTGCCGGCCCAGCCGCGCGCGGCGTCAATGAGATTGACGCCGCGCTCGCAGCCGTCGCCGCAGCTCAGCTTGGCACGCACGCCGCCCTTGGCGAGATCGGCCACGTCGATGTCGAACTCCAGCGTGCCGCCGAGATAGGGCCGCAGGTCCAGGGGTTCGCGGCTCTCGATGCGCAGCGTGGCCTGCCAGAGGTCCTTCCAGTCCAGCAGCACGGCTTGGCGCTTGCCGTCGGCCGTGAGCGCACTGGCGCCGACGGAACTGGCGCGGGCGTATTCGGCGGTCGGAGCCGGCGCGACGACGCTGTCGCCCGTCAGCTCGACCTGGCTTTCCCAGTGGCCGACGACGGTGCGCCAGGCCGTGGCGGGCGCCGGGAGGATGACGATGTCCGGCGCGGGCTGGGCCTGAGCGGGGACGGCGCAGGCGGCGAGGGCGCCGAACAAGGCGGCATGCAGACGCGCCATCATTGGTAGCGCCCCATCTTGACCTTCACGAGGCGCGGATTGGCAATGAAGTTCCGGCCCCTCGGCACCTTGACGGTGTTGGCGTGGGTGTCAGTGACGGCTGGCCAGACGCGCTTCAGCGCCTCGGGATAGTTGCTGGAGTTGTGGACCTGGGCGCCGAGGAGGGTGAACGGGGCGCCGCGAACGAGAGGATTGGGCATGGGTTCGAAGAGCGACCCGACCGGCACACTGGCACCGGCCGGGTCTGGGTTAGTGCGTGTCGCGCATCTGGATGGCGCCGCCCAGGTCCACCGTCCGCCTGGGCATGTAGCCCTGCGTGCCGACCGGGTAGGTGGCGCCGGCGGCGACGGTCAGGGTGTTGGGATGGGTACCGAGGAAGAACGTCTCTTCGCTCGTGCTGAGTTCCGAGCGCATGTCACTCGGGCCGCGGAGCATGATGGGCTGCGCGGCGGCCAGCGAAATCGCTGTTCTGCGAGGCTTGTCCATGTTGTCTCCTGAAGCTCTAAAGGCTTGTGGGTGCTGCGGTTTGACCCAGGGCCGCGCGTCTCTCGAGTGAAGGCCGCGCTGCCTAGCCGCACGAGCGACAGCAATCGCGACGCGGTTTCGGGAAGTGCATTCGGTCAAACCAATTGTGGTCATGCCACTTTGCCACATCGACACTGTGGTCTGACCGGTAGATACCCCAGTGCCGGTAAACGGACAGCAGAAGCCGATTCCATGGCCTTACGCTCACGCGTACCTAGACCGAAGCCGCGAGGGCCTTGGCACGCAGCGCTCCCCCGAGGCGGGCCGCAACGTGGTGTCCAGAGCGACGATTCAAGCCAGCCGGGGCGACGGTCTGGCCCTGGCGTCTGGCGCAGTCGCAATCTGAGCAGTCGCAGTCATTCCGTCTTCGCTGGCCGCCAACGAAATTTCTTGGCGGTAAGGCCGGACGCCGGATTGGTCAAACCACGCCGCGTCGGCCGGCTGCGTCCGATTGCTGCTGCATCCGGAGATTTTGCTAGGGTTTTCTCGGCCGGGTCGACTTATTTGGCGCTGGGAGCGCTAGCATTTGGTCTGTCCACTTTTGAAGCCAGGGAGACATGGCCAATAACCACCGCAGCGGCGATGCGCGCCGCCAATACCAATTGGTCGCTGATCGGGTCCGTGCGTTGATCGAATCCGAGGGAATTTCGCCCGGTGCACGGCTGCCCGCTGAACGGGAGCTGGCGCTGCAACTCGGCGTGTCACGGCCTTCGCTCCGCGAAGCGCTTATCGCATTGGAAATCGATGGGCGCGTCGAGATCCGCGGCGGCTCTGGCGTTTATGTTTGCAATGCCGAAGATCAGGGCGATGTCGCGACGCCGGCGCTCGGCGAAAGCCCGGCCGAGCTGATGCAGGCGCGTGTCGTGCTGGAGAGCGCGGTCGTCACCCTGGCCGCGGCCCGGGTCACGAAAGCCGGATTGCAGCGTGTCGAGGACGCCCTGAAGTCGATGCGCGAAGACCATGTCAACGGACGCAAGCCGGTGGAGTCCGATCGACGCTTTCACTTGAGCATTGCCGAGATGTGTGGCAATTCGGTGCTCGTCGGCATGGTGGGAGCGCTGTTCGATGGGCGCCATAGCCCGATCTCCTCGCGCATGAGCGGGCGGATTGAGTCGACCCACACCTGGCAGGCGGCGCTGGGTGAGCATCAGGCCATCCTGCATGCCCTGGAGGCGCGCAACCCGCAGGCCGCCGCTGCGGCGATGTGCAGCCATCTGCTGGCCTCGCATGGCCGCTGGGTCGGTGACCTGGCCGAATCGCAGGCCGCCGGCGCGCTCATCGCCTGAGATATCGGCCGACAGGCCTCACATCACGGCGCCCAGCTGCCAGGGTACGAACTCGTTGTCGCCAAGGCCGTGTTGCTCGCTGAGCGTGCGCCGGCCGGAAGCCGTGTCCAGCATCAACTGGAACAACGCCTCGCCGGCTTCACCGACCGTTTGCGTACCTTCGACGATGGCACCGGCATTGAAGTCCATGTCGAGGTGCATGCGTTGGAAGAGCGGCGTGTTGGTGGCCAGCTTCAACGAGGGCGTGGGCTTGCAGCCATAGGTTGAGCCGCGCCCGGTGGTGAAGCAGATCAGGTTGGCGCCGCCGGCAACCTGACCGGTGGCCGACACGGGGTCGTATCCCGGCGTGTCCATGAAGACCAGCCCGTGGCTGCGCACGGGTTGGGCGTACTCCAGCACTTCATTGAGCGTGCTGCTGCCGCCCTTGGCGACGGCGCCGAGGGACTTCTCCAGGATGGTCGTGATGCCGCCGGCCTTGTTGCCGGGCGAGGGGTTGTTGTCCAGCTGGGCGCCGTGGCGCGCGGCATAGGCCTGCCACCAGCGCAGCCGTTCCTGCAGTTGTTCGGCCACCTCGGGTGATGCCGCGCGGGCGGTCAGCAGATGCTCGGCGCCGTAGATCTCGGGCGTTTCCGACAGGATCGCCGTGCCGCCGTGCTGCACCAGCAGGTCCACGGCGGCGCCCAGCGCCGGGTTGGCGCTGATGCCGGAATAGCCGTCCGAGCCACCGCATTGCAGGCCGACGACGAGGTGAGACAACGCGACCGTGCTGCGCTGCGCCGCGGCCGCCTGCCCAGCAAGCTCGCGCACGAGTTGCTGGCCGCGCTCGATCGCCTCGCGCGTGCCGCCGGCCTCTTGGATCGTCAGGGTGTGGACGCGCTCGCGTGCGGTGGCCTCCAGCCCCTGGACCAGCGGATCGACCTGGTTCACTTCGCAGCCCAGGCCGATCAGCACAACGGCAGCGAAGTTGGGATGGGATGCATAGCCGCGCAGCGTGCGGCGAAGAAGTTCGAGACCCTCGCCTTCGGCACTCATGCCGCAGCCGCTGCCATGGGTGATGGCGACGACGCCGTCCACACCCGGGAATGCGGCGAGGGTCTCGCTGCCAAACGCCTGCGCGATGGCCTTGCACACCGTTGCCGAGCAATTGACCGTGGACAGCACGCCGATGTAGTTGCGTGTGCCGACGCGGCCATCGCTGCGCACGAAGCCCTCGAAGGTGGCCGGCTCGCGGTTGGCCGCGAGCGGGACGGGCGTGGCCCGGGCCGGTCGCGGTGGCGCTTCCCGGTTCATTTCGAGGTTGTGCACGTGTACGTGCTCGCCTGCCGCAATCGGCGTGCTGGCCACGCCGATGGGTTGGCCATACTTCAGCACGACCTCGCCGCGTGCCACGGCGCGCAGCGCGACCTTGTGGCCCGCGCCGATCGCCTCATGAACTCGCAGGGTCGCCGTGCCGCCGGGCAGCTCGATTTCAGTGTTCGCGGCCAGTGCCACGCGTGCCACGGCGACGTTGTCGCTGGCATGCAGCACGATCAACGCTGGCGCCGATTCAGTCGACATGGAAGACGCACTCCATCGAGGCCCAGTGCTCGCCCGCGGCACGACTGTCCAGCGGCAGCTGGCAAGGGCTGCAGAAGGTCCACCAGCGACGGGTCTCCGCATCGGCCGCGATCGCAGCCATGTCGGCCTCGTAGTTGCTGCCGTGGTATTCCCAGTAGCCGAACAGCAGGTTTTCCGGCTCGCGCAGGAAGATGCTGTAGTTGCGGATGTTGGAGGCCGCCAGGCGCGCCAGCACCGCCGGCCAGACGGCCGCGTGAAGGCGCTTGTACTCGGCGATGTGCTCCGGCGCGATGCCGATCACCATGCCCATGCGTTGCATTGCTCGTTCCTTGTTCAATGCGCAGCCATCACGGCGTTCAGCCGGGGTTGCGCCAGGTCCGGCGCATACAGATGCGCCAGCTCGATCAGCGGCCGCACGCGGCGCGCCTTTTTCTGTTCGTGGTTCTGGGCGATGTCGGCCAGCCGATGGGCGAGGAAGGGGTTCAGCAGCCGTTCACGCAGGCCGACCAGGTACTCGCGCGCCTGCTCACCCTGGCCCAGCGCGTCGAGCACCGGCAGCACCTCGTGCTGCCAGGCTTCTTCAAGCGGCCCCCGCTGGGCGGGGTCCTGCATGGCCTGCAGCACGGTCATGTCGGCCGCCAGGCGGCCTTTGAGCCACACGCTGCTGGCCGAGGTTCAACAAGAAGAGCTTGAGCCGCTCATGACGCATGAGGTCATCGGTGAGCACGATGGCCGGATGCCGGCAGGGCAATTGCAACCGCGGCTGTGCCTCGACGGCCCACAGCGCGTAAGGCTCGGCCACGGCACCCACCGGTTCCAGGGCCTCCGACACGATTCGGTCCACCAGCGAATTGGCCCAAACCGGCCGCATCTGCAGCCAGTCGACGAAGACCGGCGCGCACTGCCATTGCCTTGCCAGGGCCACGACGAGGTTGCGCAGCATCTCGCCATTGCGCGACACGAGCTCGCAAGGCAGCAGCGTCAGCTCGGCATCGGGCCGCGCTTGCCAGCGGTCGTGCAGCAGCACGAGCAGCTTGGCCGGGAAGGACGCCGGAGCCGCGGCCTCCTCGGCCAGCAGCCCTGGGCCATCGTCAGGCAACAACGACCAGCCACTGTCACCGGTGTTGGAGACGACCACCTGCACCGGCCCGCGCATGCGCTCGCGCACGGTGGGCCAGTCGGTGGCGGCGTGCAAGGCTTCGCGCACCGAACGGCAGGTCTTGCGCACTTCCATCGGCAACCCGTTGATCAGGCCGCGCACGATGACCTCGAAGCCCTCGGCGTTCGCGAGTGCCTGCGTGCGTAGCGTGCTGGCCGGGTTGGCGGTGCTTTGCACCACCGTGATGCCGCCCAGCGCTTCGCCGCCCTCCGCCGCCTCGCTGACGAAGAGGTCGACGTGCGCCTGCAGGAAACGGCTGGTGCCGAACTGCAGGATGGGATGGCCTTCGCTCATCGCCCGCTTCAGCACTCGATGATCGCCTTGATGACGCCCTGGGCCGGGTCCAGCAGGCGTGAGAAGGCTTCAGGCACCTCGGCGAGGGCCAGCCGGTGCGTGGCCAGCGCCGCGGCGGGGACCAGGCCTTCGCGGATCGCTCGCATGACCGTGTCGAAGTCCTCGGTCGTCGCGTTGCGACTGCTGAGCAGCGTGGCCTCGCGCTTGTGGAACTCGGGGTCGGAGAAGCGGATGTCCCCCTGCACGATGGAAACCAGCACGTAGCGCCCCCCGTGGGCAATGAAGCGAAAGCCTCGTTCCATGGCCTTGGCGTTGCCCGTCGCGTCGAACACCACGTCGAAAAATTCGCCCTGGGTGAGTCGGGACAGTTCTTCCTCGTCGCCTTCGCCCAGGGCCACTGCCGCGGCCACACCCAGTTGCTTGGCTGCGAAATCGAGGCGGTCCTGGCGGCTGTCGATGGCGGTGACGATGGCGCCGCGCAGGCGCGCGAAGATCATCGTGCCCATGCCGATCGGGCCTGCGCCGACCACCAGCACGCGCTGGCCGGCCGTGACGTCGCCGCGGCGCACGGCGTGGGCGCCGATGGCCAGGAACTCGAGCATGGCGGCCTGGTCCAGCGTGATGCCGTCGGCCTTGCCGACGAAGCGTTGCGGCACGCT
Source organism: Burkholderiales bacterium (assembly GCA_019509985.1). Classification (GTDB taxonomy): domain Bacteria; phylum Pseudomonadota; class Gammaproteobacteria; order Burkholderiales; family Burkholderiaceae_C; genus Pelomonas. Next base: position 72,145 of record JAEKLF010000060.1, read on the forward strand.
GATGTACTCGGTGAAGGCGCCGTCCCGGTGCACGCCCAGCACTTCGATGCGGACACAGCAATTGGTCTTGCCCTGGCGGCAGGCGATGCAGTGGCCGCAGGACAGGTAGGGCATCACATAGACCGGCTCGCCGTGTGCCAGGCCGCTGTCGTCATCGGCCTCCTCCACGGTGCCGGAGAGCTCATGCCCCATGACCCGTGGGTAGTTGAGGTAGGGCTGGTGCCCGGTGAAGATGTGCAGGTCGGTGCCGCAGACGCCCACCCGGCGCACGCGCAGCAGCACTTCGCGGTGGCCACGCGGCGGGCGCGGGCGATGTTGGGCGACGAGGGCGCCGGGGGATTCACAGGTGACGGTCAGCATGGTTCGAGGCGGTAGAGGCGAACGGCGTTTTCCCCGAAGAGCGCGCGTAGGTCGTCCGGGTGGGGGGCGGGTTTGAACTGGGAGACCAGCAGGTGGGAGAGCTGCCACCAGTCGGCGTAGTCGGCGGCCAGGCGCAGCACGGGCCAATCGCTGCCCCAGAGCAGGCGTTGCGGTCCGAACAGCTCCCACAGCGCCTGTGCATAAGGGCGCAGGGCCGCCGCGTCGCGCTGTTCGCCTGCTTCGGTCAGCAGCCCCGACAGCTTGCAGTGAACCTGTGGCAGGGCGGCCAGTGCGGCGATGTCGGTGCGCCAGGGTTCGATTTCGCGGCGCGCGATGAAGGGTTTGGCGGCGTGGTCGATGACGATGCTCAGTCCGGGGTGGCGCTGCGCGAAGCGGCGCAGCGCCGGCAGTTGGCGGGGCAACACCAAGGCATCGAAAACCAGGCCGTGGCGCTGCATGGCCTCGGCCGCCGGGTCGCACGCGGGGTCGGCTATCCAGTCATCGTCCGGCAGGTCCTGGAGCATCGGCCGCAAGCCTTTGAGCAGAGGGTGCAGGGCGAGCATGCCGATCTGCTCGGCGACGTCCGCAGCCTTGAAGTCCACCCAGCCGACGACGCCGCGCACCCAGGGCATGGCTTCAGCCAGCGACAGCATCCAATGCGTGTCAGCCAGGCTGGGCAGGGATTGCACAAGCACGGTCGCGTCGATGCCGGTGGCCTGCAGGTGCGGCGCCAGATCCTGCGGGCCGAAGTCGCGGTGGATGGCCGGCAGTGAGTCCGGCGGCCATTGCCCCTGGCGATCGGCCAGGCGCCAGAAATGCTGATGGGCGTCGACCTTCACGAGCCTTCCTCCAGGCCTTTGTCGGGCAGCGGTGCGTCGGGATGCACGAGACCTCGCTCGCGCATGGCCAGCCAGAGTTCGCCCGGAATGGCGCGGCCCGCCCAGTCGGCATTGGCGGTGACCTGCTCGGGCGAGCGCATGCCGCAGAGCACGCTCATGACCGCAGGGTGCGCGAGCGGGAACTGCAGCGCAGCGGCCTGGAGCGGCACGCCGAACTCGGCGCAGACGGCCGCCAGGGCCTCGGCGTGGCGCATGACCTCGGGCGGCACGCTGCCGTAGTTGTATTTGGCCTGGCCGGCCAGCAAGCCCGAATTGAAGGGGCCACCGACGATGACGCCGACTCCGGCTGCAGCGCATCGGTTCAGGAAATCCAGGCTGCCCTGCTCGAGCAGCGTGTAGCGACCGGCCAGCAGCACGTAGTCGAGCGGCGCGACGGCGAGGGAGGCCTGCGCCACTTCCCATTCGTTCACGCCCAGGCCGATGGCTCGCACGGCGCCCTCGCTGCGCAGCTCCTCAAGCGCGCGAAAGCCGCCGCCTTCGGTCAGCGCCAGCCAATGGACGTCATGGCGATCACCATGCGTCAGGCGACCGATGTCGTGCACCAGCAGGAGGTCGACGCGTGTCAGGCCCAGGCGCTGCAGACTGTCTTCGAAGGAGCGCCGCACGCCGCCATGGCTGTAGTCGTAGACCGGGCGGAAGGGCAGGGGTTCCGCCCAGCCATCGCTGCCTCGCGGCACTTCGGCATCGGGCCGCATGAGCCGTCCGACCTTGGTGGACAACACGAAGCTGTCGCGCCGGCGGTCGGCAAGGAATTCACCGACGCGGCGTTCGCTGCGCGTGTAGCCGTAGAAGGGTGCGGTGTCGAAGTAGCGCACACCCGCATCCCAGGCGGCCTGCAGGGTCGCTGCCGCCGTGGCGTTGTCCACGGCGTCGTAGAGGCCGGCCAGAGCGGCCGCACCCAGCCCCAGCGTCGTCAACCGAAGATCGGCGCGGGCGGTGGGGCGGCTGACGAGGCGGGCCATGTCGGACGGTGAGAGCAGGGGCTTCGTCACGTCAATACAGGACGGCCTTGGCCTCGGGCGACTGCAGGTTGGCCTTCTCCACCCACACGACGCCGGTGTCGCGGAACTTGGGCACCGGCTTCTTCTGCAGCAGGTCGTGAATGGTCTTGACGCCGAGATAGCCCATCTGGAAGGAACCCTGCACCGCGATGCCGGCCAGCGTGCCGTCCTGAACGAATTTCTGCAGGTCCTGGTTGCCGTCGAAGCCGATGGCCACGAGCTTGCCTGCGCGGCCGCTCTGCACCAGCGCGCGGCCCATGCCGACGGCCGTGGGCTCGTTGGCGCCGAAGATGGCCTTGAGATCGCGGTGGGCGGCCAGCACGTCGGTGGTCTGGTTCATCGCGGTGGCCATCTGCGACTGCGAATAGAAAGGCCCGACGATCTCCAGCTTGGAGTGGGCTTGCAGATAGCTCTTGAAGGCGCCGACGCGGCCGACCTCGGAACCGGCACCGGCCACGAAGGACATGATGGCCACCTTGCCTGTCGTGCCGACCTTGCTGATCAGCTCCTTGGCGCACAGTTCGCCGGCGGCGCGGTTGTCGGTCGTCAGGAAGGATTGGTAGTAGGGCTTGCCGCTCTCCGACACCTGCGAGTCGATGAGCACCACGGGGATGCGGGCCTCCCATGCCTTCTTGATCGCCGGCACCAGGGCATCGGGATCGGACGGTGCCAGCACGATGCCGGCGACGCGCCGGTTGACCGCGTTCTCGACGAGGTTCACCTCATCGGCGATGGCCGACTCGCTGGCCGGCCCGGAGAAGGTCAGCGTGTGGCCCGGGACCTCCTTGATGGCGGCTTCCGCGCCCTTGCTGACGTTCTGCCAGAAGGTCGAGTTGGTGGTCTTGACGATGACGGCGATTTCGCCGGCATGGGCGGTCGTGCCGAGCAGGGCCAGGCAGGCGCTGAGCAGCGCGTGACGCAAAGGACGGGGCATTCAATGTCTCCTGTAGAGGAACCGGTCTTTAGCGCCGGTTGCGCAGTTGGTCGATCCAGACGGTGAAGAGGATGACCAGGCCAATGATGATTTGCTGGGTGAAGGACGAGACGCCGTTCATGTTCAGCCCGTTGCGCAGGATGCCGATGACGAAGGCGCCGATGACCGTGCCGGACACGGTACCAACGCCGCCGAGCAGCGAAGTCCCGCCAATGACGGCCGCGGCGATCGCGTCGAGCTCGTACATCACCCCCTCGTTGGGTTGCGCGGTGACGAGCCGGGACATCAGCACGCAGCCTGTCAGTCCCGCCAGTGCGCCCGAGGCGATGTAGGCGAACATCGCGACGCGTCCGACGTTGATGCCTGACAGCCGCGCCGCCTCGCCGTTGGAGCCGACCGCGTGCACGTGCCGACCCAGCGTCGTGCGGCGCAGCAGGATGCCGGCGACGATGGCCAGCAGCACCATCAGCAGCACCGGGTATGGAATGCCGGGAAAGACGACGGTGGGGAATCCCTGCTCGTCGATCTCTTCGATGCGCCACAGCGCGCCATTGCCGAGCACGCCGAAGGCCTCGCCCAGGCCCGAGATCGCCCGCGCATCGGTGAGCTGCAGCGCCACGCCACGCGCCACCAGCATCATGCCCAGCGTCGCGATGAAGGGAGGCAGTCGCAGCTGGGTCACGCAAAGGCCGTTGATGGCACCGCACAGCGCGCCCACCACCACGCCCAACACCATGGCCGGTGCCACGGGCATGCCGCTTTTGACCAGCATGCCGGCGACGACGCCCGAGAGGGCCAGGACCGAGCCGACCGACAGGTCGATGCCGCCGGTCAGGATGACCAAGGTGGCACCGATGCCGAGGTAGACGATGGTGGTCACCTGCAGCGATACCGTCATCGCGTTGCCGACAGTGAAGAAGGCGCTGCTGGTCACGGAGAACACGAGCACCAGCAGGAGCAGGCCCGCCAACGCGGCGAACTTTTGAATCAGGTCTTTCTGGCGGTCGTTCATAGGATGGGTTCAAGAGCCGCCAGCGGTGGCTTGGAGGATTCGGTCAGGCCGACAGAGGCGTGGTGCATGACCTCCTGCTGAGTACAGCGGCGCGTCTCCAGCACGCTCGCCAGCTCGCCCTGGCGGAACACGGCCACGCGGTCGCTCATGCCGAGGACTTCGGGCAGGTCGGAGCTGATCAGCACGACGCCGATGCCCTGAGCGGCGAGCTGGTCCATGAGCTCGTAGATCGCGTACTTTGCGCCGACGTCGATGCCGCGCGTCGGTTCGTCGAAGAGGATCACGCGCGCCTGCCGGAACAGCCATTTGGCGATGACGACCTTCTGCTGGTTGCCGCCGGACAGCAGGCGGGCGATCTGGTCCGGCGATGGCGTGCGGATGTCGAGCTGGCGGATGAAACTTTCCGCGGTCTCTCGTTCACGCGTCGCGTCGATGAAGCCCAGGCCGTTGGCCAGCGCGCCGACGTTGGCCAGCGTGATGTTGTGGGCGACGCTCATCTTCACCGCGAGCCCATGGGCCTTGCGGTCTTCCGAGACATAGGCGATGCCGGCGGCGATGGCGTCTCGCGGCGAGCGAATGGTCAGCCGCTCGCCGGCGAGTTCGATCTCGCCGGCCTCGACTGGACCGAAGACGCCTTCGCGTCGCAGGCCGCGCACGCGCAGCAGTACCTCGGCGCTGGGCAGGCGCGTGGCCGGCGGGAACTGCTGGGTCAGCTCGCGGCCCACCATCAGGCCGACGATCTCGTTGATCGACGTTTCGCCCCAACTGCGGGTCGCGATGTAGTGGCCGTCGCGCAGGACCGTCACCCGATCGACGATGTGCTCGAGCTCGTCAAGCCGGTGGGAGATGTAGACGATCCCGACGCCGGCGCGCTTGAGGTCCTGCACGACTTGCAGCAGTCGTGCCGCATCGGCCTCGGCAAGCGAGGAGGTCGGCTCGTCCATGATCAGCAGCCGGGCCTGCATGGACAGTGCCTTGGCGATCTCGACGAGCTGCTGTTGGCCGATGGACAGCGTCGAGACCTCGGCATCCGGGTCGATGTCGACGCCCAGGCGCCGCAGGCAGTCGCGAGCACCGTCGTACTGCCGGGCCCGATCCACGAACCAGCCGCGCCGCGGCTCTCGGCCGAGCCAGATGTTCTCGGCCACCGTCAGATGCGGCACCAGGTTGAGTTCCTGGTGGATCATGACGATTCCGAGCGCCTGCGCGTGACTCAGGCTCTCGATGCGCGTGGGCCGGTCATCGATGTGGATCTCGCCCTCGTCGGGGGTGTAGACGCCGCTGATGATCTTCATCAGCGTCGACTTTCCGGCGCCGTTCTCTCCGCAGATCGCGTGCACCTCTCCACGGTGGACCTGCAAGGCCACACCCGCCAGAGCGACGACGTTGTCAAAGCGCTTGCAGACGCCGCGCATGCGCAGCAGCGGCACGCTAGGGGAGTCGGTCAACGGGGCGCTCATGCAAGAAGTAAGAACGAACTGATGTTTTGGTAATGCCACTTTGCCATAGATTATATTTGGTCTGACCAGTGGATACCCAGGGCGTGGATTCGCTCCCTAAGCCGCCGGTTCCATGCCACTCAGTGGTAGCGCGATTCAACAACGCTTCCCGCATGCCGTCGACCCGTATGCGCGATAGCACTGGCCTGCGGCAGCGGCTGTTAGGCCTTGCCGGGGCAATGCGCGGCCGAGCTGCTGGTTTTGATCTTGAGCGCTTCGCGCACGCTGGCACGGGATCGGACGCATCCCGAGCCGCAGGGTAAACAGGTCGCCGCCCCGGAGCCTTGAGCAGGCCGCCGGAGGGCGTTTGCTCCGCCATCCTCGGGCAGCAGCATTGATTGAATGGTCAGCGGGTCAACGCGGCTGACGCATGCCCCGCCGGGAACGGGCGCACCGCGCCATCGACCGCGAGGATCCGGAGCCAGAGCTCCGCGTTGTCGCAATCCCTTGATGACCTGCTGCCATTCGATGCCGATGCCCAGGATCGACATGCCGTTGTTCATCACGCCCATCACGAACGCACCAATGATGGCGCCCATGACCTTGCCGACGCCGCCGGATGCCGAGGCGCCACCAATGAAGCAGGCGGCGATGACATCCAGCTCGAACCCAAGCCCCGCCTTCGGCGTGGCCGTGTTGAGGCGCGCCGCGAAGACCAGGCCCGCCAATGCCGCCAGCACGCCCATGTTGACGAAGCACAGCAGCGTCACCCTCTCCGTCGGAATGCCCGACAGGCGCGCGGCCCGTTCGTTGCCGCCGACGGCGTACACGCGGCGCCCGAGCGTTGTGCGTTGCGTGATGAAACCGTACAGGGCGACCAGGGCCGTCATCAGCAGCAGCACGGTGGGCAGGCCCTTGTATGAGGCCATCAGCCACACCAGGCCGGCCAGCGCGCCCGACTGAGCAAGCAGGCGCAGGCTGAAGAGCACCCAGGGTTCGGGAGCGGCGCCAACGGCGGCCGCGCGGCGCCGCGCCGCAAACTCCTTCACCGCGATCGCCAGTACGAGGCAGAGCCCGATGGCCAGCGAGGTCGGGTGCCCGTCTGCCGCGGTGACCAGCTCGGGCAGGAAGCCGCTGCTGAGGATCTGAAAGCTTTCGGGAAAGGGGCCGACGGACTGCCCGCCGAGCAGGGCGAGCGCCAGGCCCTTGAAGACCAGCATGCCGGCCAGCGTCACGATGAAGGAGGGAATCTTCAGATAGGCCACGAACCAGCCCTGCAGGCCGCCGATGATGGCGCCCGCCACGAGGCACACGGCCAGCGAGGGCAGCACGGGCCACTCCATCTCGACCATCAGCACAGCCGCCAAAGCGCCGACGAAGCCGCAGACCGAACCGACGGAAAGGTCGATATGGCCGGCCACGATGACGAGCAGCATGCCGAGCGCCATCACGACGATGTAGCTGTTTTGCAGAAACAGATTGGTGAGGTTCAGCGGCTGCAGCAGGGTGCCGCTGGTGACAGCCTGGAAGAAGCCCATGATGCAGACGAGCGTCAGCAGCATGCCGTAATCGCGCAGATGCGCCGACAGGAAGGCGCGCAAGGAAGAGGGAAGCATGGGAGGTCGTTTCAATGGGTGCCCAACAGGGCGTGCATGACGGTTTCCTGCGTGGTGCCGGCGGCCGGCATCTCGCCGACGAGCGCGCCCTCGTTCATGAGGTACAGGCGGTCGCACATGCCGAGCAGTTCCGGCAGTTCGGAGGAGATCATCAGAATCCCTCGGCCTTCGGCCGCCAGGCTCGCGATCAGGCTGTAGATCTCGAACTTCGCGCCGACATCGATGCCGCGCGTCGGCTCGTCCAGGATGAGCAGTTCAGGCTCCGTGAAGAGCCATTTGGCCAGCACAACCTTCTGCTGGTTGCCGCCCGAAAGGTCTCCAACCGGTTGGTGGACGCCCGTGCAGCGCGTGCCCAGGCGACGGCGGAAGTCGTTGGCCACCTCGTCCTCCTGCACTTCGTCGATGATGCCGTGGCGGGAGATGCCATCCAGGCGGCACAGGCTGGTGTTGCGGGCGATGCTGTCGTGCAAGACGAGGCCGAGGGCCTTGCGGTCTTCCGTCACGTAGGCGAGGCCGGACTTCACCGCCCGGCGCACGGTCGAGACGTCGACCTGGCTTCCATCCATCCATGCCGAGCCGCGGATGCGGCGTCCCCAGGACCGGCCGAAGACGCTCATCGCAAGTTCCGTGCGGCCGGCGCCCATCAGCCCGGCGACACCGACGATCTCGCCCCGGCGCACGTTCAGGTTGATGCCCTTGATGGCCTCGCGCCCGACATGCAGCGGATGCTCGACCCACCAGTCGCGCAGCTCGAAGAGGACGTCGCCGGGCGTGGACTTGCGCCGCGGATAACGGTCCTTCATCTCGCGCCCGACCATGGCGCGGATGATTTCCGCCTCGGCCGGCGGGGCATCGCGGCAGTCCATGGTCGCGATGCTCGATCCGTCGCGAAGCACCGTGATGGCGTCGGCCACTTCGGCGATCTCATTGAGCTTGTGCGAAATCAGCACGCAGGCGACTCCGCTGGCGCGCAGCCGTTTGAGCAGGCCGAGCAGCGCCCTGCTGTCGTCCTCGTTGAGGCTGGCCGTCGGTTCGTCCAGGATCAGCAGCTTGACGTCCTTGGCCAGTGCCTTGGCGATCTCCACGAGTTGCTGCTTGCCCACGCCGATGTCGTCCACCAGCGTCTGCGGCGATTCATCGAGCCCCACCTGGGCCAGCAGCTCGACCGCCCGTTCGTGTGTCCGGGTCCAGTCGATGATGCCGCCGCGTGCCTGTTCGTGGCCCAGGAAGAGGTTCTCGGCAATCGACAGCTGGGGGATGAGGGCCAGCTCCTGGTGAATGATGGCGATGCCCAGGCTTTCGCTCTGGCGGATGCCTTCAAAGCGGCGCAGCTCGCCATCAAACCAGATCTCGCCCTCGTATTCCGGGTGGGGATAGACGCCCGACAACACCTTCATCAGGGTCGACTTGCCGGCGCCGTTTTCACCGATGACGGCGTGGATTTCCTCTTTCTGCACGATGAGGTCGACATGGCGCAGGGCGGCCACGCCGTGGAAGTGCTTGCTGATCGCGCGCATCTCGAGCAATGCGTCGGACCGATTTGTCGGCATCTGGCTCATCCTTGTCAGCGCAGCTGGCTTTCCTTGTAGTAGCCGCTGTCGACCAGCACGGACTTCCAGTTCGTGTTGTCGACGGCGACGGGCTTCAGAAGATAGGAGGGCACGACCTTGACGCCGTTGTTGTAGGTCTTGGTGTCGTTGACCGTCGGTGCGCGGCCGCTGAGGGCGGCGTCGACGAGGTCCGCGGTGACCTTGGCCAGTTGGCGCGTGTCCTTGAACACGGTGGAAGCCTGATCGTTCCTCAGGATCGCCTTGACCGAGGGCAGGTCCGCATCCTGTCCGGTGATGACCGGCATGGGCTGGCCCGCAGTGCCGTAGCCAACACCCTTCAGCGACGAAATGATGCCGATGGACAGTATGTCCGCGGGCGACAGGACGGCGTGCAGCTTGTCCTTGCCGTAGTAGGCAGACATCAGGTTGTCCATGCGGGCCTGGGCGGTGGCGCCATCCCAGCGCAGGATGCCCACCTTCATCGCGCCGAGCTGCTTGCTCCGGATGACGAGCTTGCCGCTGTCGAGATAGGGCTTCAGGACGCTCATTGCGCCGTCGTAGAAAAAGCCCGAGTTGTTGTCATCCGGCGAGCCGGCGAAGACCTCGAGGTTGAAGGGCCCCTTGCCCTGCTTGAGGCCGAGCCTGTCGACGATGGACTGGCCCTGCAGCACGCCGACCTGGAAGTTGTCGAAGGTCGCGTAGTAGTCGACGTTCTTGGTGCCGCGGATCAGGCGGTCATAGGCGACGATCTTGACGCCCTTCTCGGCCGCCTTCTGCAGCACGCCGGACAGCGTGGATCCGTCGATGGAGGCGATGACCAGGGCCTTGACGCCCTTGGTCACCATGTTCTCGATCTGCGCCAGCTGGTTGGGGATCTCGTCGTCGGCGTACTGCAGGTCGACCTGATAGCCCAGCGCCTTGAAGGCCTTGACCATGTTGTCGCCATCGGCGATCCACCGCTGCGAGCTCTTGGTGGGCATGGCGATGCCAACTGTCCCCTTGCTCTGTGCCCAGAGGGCCGATGCGGGGGCGAGGGTCAGCGCCAGGCTGAGTCCGAGGAATGTCGTACGACGCATGATGTCTCCGTCTGTGGTTGTTTGCGGGTTGTACCGTCGAAGGCCCGTGAGCCGCGGGGTCGACTGAAAGTCGTGAGAGTATTTTGTGCGGTCTCGCGGCCCGGCATGCTCACACCAGCCCTCGCGTTGCCTCAAGCTGCTGGCGTATTTCGCCCATGCGCTTTTCGGTCAACTCAAAGCGCAGCAGCGACACGAGTGCGAGCACCAGGCCGATGACGGGGATGGTGGACAGCAGGATGCGCATCATGAAGATGGCATGCGGCGTCTGCAGCGTCTCCAGCTTGGCATCAAAGCCGGTGAACTGCAGGATCC
>JAEKLF010000259.1 GCA_019509985.1 Burkholderiales bacterium
TACCAGCGCGAAGCCCAGTTACGGGTGACAGGAAGGCGGAAGCCAACCGGATGGATTTTCTGTCCCATAGTCTTCTTGCGCCTTAGTTGCCGACAGCCACGAAGATGTGGCAAGTGGGCTTGCTGATGCGGTTGCCGCGGCCCTTGGCGCGAGCCGAGAAGCGCTTCAGCGTGGCACCCTGTTCGACGTAGATCGAGGTGACCTTGAGCTCATCAATGTCAGCGCCGTCGTTGTGCTCGGCGTTGGCGATGGCGCTTTCCAGCGCCTTCTTGATGATCAGGGCGGCCTTCTTCTGGGTGAATTCCAGGATGTTGAGCGCTTGGTCCACCTTCTTGCCGCGGATCAGGTCGGCCACGAGGCGACCCTTGTCACAGGAGAGGCGAACGCCGCGAACGATTGCTTTGGTTTCCATCGTTGGCATCCTTACTTCTTCCCGGCCTTCTTGTCGGCCGGGTGGCCCTTGAAGGTGCGGGTCAGTGCGAATTCACCCAGCTTGTGCCCGACCATCTGGTCAGACACATAAACCGGCACGTGCTGCTTGCCGTTGTGCACGGCGATCGTCAGACCGATGAACTCGGGCAGGATCGTCGAACGGCGCGACCAAGTCTTGATGGGCTTCTTGTCTTTGATGGCAACTGCCTTGTCGACCTTGGCCATCAGATGGTGGTCAACGAAGGGGCCCTTCTTCAGCGAACGAGTCATGGCCTAGCCCTTACTTCTTGCGACGCGAGACGATGAACGTCTGCGTGCGCTTGTTGTTGCGAGTGCGGTAGCCCTTGGTCATGGTGTTCCAAGGCGAAACCGGGACTTGACCCTCACCAGTGCGGCCTTCGCCACCACCGTGCGGGTGATCCACCGGGTTCATGGCGACGCCGCGAACGGTCGGGCGGATGCCCTTCCAGCGGATCGCACCGGCCTTGCCGTACTGACGCAGGCTGTGCTCTTCGTTGCTCACTTCACCGATGGTGGCGCGGCAGTCGATGTGCACGCGGCGAACTTCGCCGGAGCGCAGACGGATCTGGGCGTAGACACCTTCGCGAGCCATCAGGACGGCAGAGGTGCCGGCCGAACGGATCATCTGGGCGCCCTTGCCAGGCAGCAGCTCGATGCAGTGGATGGTCGAGCCCACCGGGATGTTGCGGATCGGCAGCGTGTTGCCCGCCTTGATCGGCGCCTCGGCGCCGCTCAGGATGGTCGCGCCCACTTCCAGACCGCGCGGGGCGATCACGTAGCGGCGCTCACCATCGGCATACACCACCAGCGCGATGTGGGCGGTGCGGTTCGGGTCGTACTCGATGGTCTCGACCTTGGCCGGAATGCCGTCCTTGTTGCGCTTGAAGTCGACCACGCGGTAGTGGTGCTTGTGACCACCGCCCTTGTGGCGAATCGTGATGTGACCGTTGTTGTTGCGGCCGGAGTTCTGGATTTGCGGCTCAAGCAAAGCTGCATGGGGCGCGCCCTTGTGCAGGTGCTTGTGCACCACCTTGACGACGCCGCGGCGACCGGGCGAAGTAGGTTTGACTTTGACGATGGCCATTTACGCGGCCTCCCCGGAGAAATTGAGCTCTTGACCGGCCTTGAGGGCCACGTAGGCCTTCTTGACGTGGTCACGGCGGCCGGCACGGCCACCAAAGCGCTTGGTCTTGCCCTTGACCTGGACGACGTTGACCGACTCGACCTCGACCTTGAACATCAGTTCAACAGCGGCCTTGATCTCCAGCTTGGTGGCGTCGCGCAGGACCTTGAACAGGACCTGGTTGTGCTTCTCGGCAACTTGCGTGGCCTTCTCGGACACGATGGGCGCGAGCAGCACTTGGGCCAGACGGCCTTCAGCAAACTTGGGGGCGCTCATGCCAGCATCTCCTTGAGTTGCTCGACCGCAGCCTTGGTCACCAGCACCTTCTTGTAGAAGACGAGGGACAGCGGGTCGGCGTAGCGCGGCTCGACGACCAGCACGTTGGCCAGGTTGCGCGAAGCCAGCAGCAGGTTGTCATCGACGATGTCGGAGATGACCATCACCGAGTCCAGGCCCATGGCCTTGAACTTGGCGGCCAGCAGCTTGGTCTTGGGGGCTTCGACCGAGATCGAGTCCACCACGGCCAGGCGGCCTTCACGGGCCAGCTGCGACAGGATCGCAGCCATGCCGGCGCGGTACATCTTCTTGTTCAGCTTGTGCGAGAAGTTCTCGTCAGGCATGTTCGGGAAGATGCGACCGCCCCCGCGCCACAGCGGCGACGAGGTCATACCGGCGCGAGCGCGGCCGGTGCCCTTCTGGCGGAAAGGCTTCTTGGTCGAGTGATGGACCTGTTCACGGTCCTTCTGGGCACGGGTACCTTGGCGGGCGTTGGCCTGGAAGGCCACGACCACCTGGTGCACCAGGGCTTCGTTGTAGTCGCGAGCGAAGACGGTGTCAGGCGCGTCCACCTTGCTGGTGGCCTGACCCTGCTCGTTCAGGAGCTCGAGCTGCATCAGTTGGCTCCCTTCTTGACTTTGACCTTGACGGCGGGGCGAACGACAACGTGGCCGTTCTTGGAGCCCGGCACGGCACCGCGGACCAGCAGCAGTTGACGAGCTTCGTCAACGCGCACGATGTCCAGGTTCTGCGTGGTGCAGGTTTCGTCGCCCATGTGGCCGGTCATCTTCTTGCCCGGGAACACACGACCCGGGTCCTGCGCCATCGAGATCGAGCCCGGCACGTTGTGCGAACGGCTGTTGCCGTGCGACGCGCGCTGCGAGCTGAAGTTGTGGCGCTTGATGGTGCCTGCGAAGCCCTTACCGATGGACGTGCCCTGCACGTCGACCATCTGGCCGGCGGCGAACAGGGTCACCGGCACGGTCGCGCCAGCTTGGTACTGGGCAGCGACGTCGGCTTCGACGCGGAATTCCTTGAGGATTCGACCTGCTTCGACACCCGCCTTGGCGAGGTGGCCAGCTTCGGGCTTGGTCACGCGCGATGCTTTGCGCGTACCGAACGCCACTTGAATGGCGCTGTAGCCGTCGGTCTGTTCGGTCTTGACCTGGGTCACGCGGTTGTTGGACACGTCCAGCACCGTCACAGGGATGGCATCGCCATCGTCCGTGAAGATGCGCATCATGCCCACCTTGCGGCCCAGCAAACCGAGACGGTTGCTCAGACTCATGTTTTTTCTCCAGCCCCGTTGGCCCAAACTTGCGTTTTGACCTCGGAAGCTATTGCGAACACCCGACATCGATTGGCCGGGCTGACTTGTGTGGCGACGCTTGCGAATCACCACGCGAACTTCCCTGGCGGGCATAGGCCAACCCGGGAAAGCTGGCGAGTATAGCGCGAGGGATTGTCCTGATGCAAGTCCTGAGGACTGTGCCAGTCCAAAAGACAAGGCCCCGGCCTGTCGAGACAGGGCCGGGGCCTTGGAATTCACAGCCCGAAGGCCAGGAATTACTGCAGCTTGATTTCGACGTCAACGCCCGCGGGCAGGTCGAGCTTCATCAGCGCGTCAACCGTCTTGTCGGTCGGGTCGACGATGTCCATCAGACGCTGGTGGGTGCGGATCTCGAACTGGTCGCGGCTGGTCTTGTTGACGTGCGGCGAACGCAGAATGTCGAAACGCTCCATGCGCGTCGGCAGGGGCACGGGGCCCTTGACGATGGCGCCGGTGCGCTTGGCGGTCTCGACGATTTCGAGGGCCGACTGGTCGATCAGCTTGTAATCAAACGCCTTCAGGCGGATGCGGATCTTTTGCTTTTGCATGACGGTTCCTTAAAGAGCAGGTGGTGTGCGCCGAAGGCAAGGCCCTCGGCGCGCGTCACGCAGTAATTACGCAATGATCGTTGCGACGACGCCCGAGCCGACGGTGCGGCCACCTTCACGGATGGCGAAGCGCAGGCCCGTCTCCATGGCGATCGGCGCGATCAGCTTCACGGTGATGCCGACGTTGTCGCCGGGCATGACCATT
>JAEKLF010000303.1 GCA_019509985.1 Burkholderiales bacterium
GCCTCTATATCGACGAAGGTCGGCCCGTGCCCGGCCGCTTCGAGACCACCTTGCGCAACCTGCGCGAGGTCGCGCCGACGATCTTCTTCAACGTGCCCAAGGGCTACGACGAACTCGTCTCGGCGCTGCAGGCCGACACCGCGCTGCGCGACCACTTCTTCAGCCGGCTGCAGCTGGTCGAGTGCGGGGGCGCCGGGTTGTCGCTGAAGACGCTGGACGCCTTCAATCAACTGGCCGAAGCCGCCATCGGCGAACGCATCCGCCTCGCCGCCGGGCTGGGCATGACCGAGACGGCCCCCACCTGCACCTTCGCCATTCCCGAGGAGGCACGCGCCGGCTTCATCGGCTGGCCGGTGCCCGGCGTGGAGGTCAAGCTCGTCCCGATCGGCGACAAGGCCGAGGTGCGCTTCCGCGGCCCCAATGTAATGCCGGGCTACTGGCGCGAGCCGGAGCTGACGCAGGAGGCTTTCGACGAGGAAGGCTACTACCGCACCGGTGACGCCGGGCGGCCCGCCGACCCGGCCGACCCGACGCAAGGCCTGCTGTTCGACGGCCGCATTGCCGAGGACTTCAAGCTTTCCACCGGCACCTTCGTCAGCGTCGGCCCGCTGCGCGCCCGCGTCATCGCGCTGGGCTTCCCCTGCGTGCACGACGCCGTCGTCACCGGCCTGAACCGCGATGAGATCGGCCTGCTGATCGTGCCGCGCGTCAACGAAGCGCGCCGCCTGGCCGACCTGCCCGACAGCGCCGCCGCCATCGACGTGCTGGCCCATGCCGCCGTGCGCGACTTCTTCCAGGCGCTGGCCGACCAGCTCTGGGCCGAGGGCAGCGGCAGCGCCAGCCGCCCGGCCCGCTTGCTGCTGCTGGCCGAGCCGCCGTCCATCGACGGCGGCGAGATCACCGACAAGGGCTCGATCAACCAGCGCGCCGTGCTGAGCCGCCGCGCAGCCCTGGTCGAACTGCTGCACGAGGCCGCTGCCGGCCACCCCGATGTCATCACCCCAAACCGCTGAACCTCGCTGAGCAACACCATGAACATCTCTGGACAAACCGCCCTTGTCACCGGCGCCGGCTCCGGCCTCGGTGAAGCCGTCGCGCGCGCCCTCGCCGCACAAGGCGCCCGCGTCGCCCTGCTGGACATCAACGAAGCAGGCGCCCAACGCGTGGCCACCGACATCGGCGCCGACCGCGCGCTGTCGCTGCGCTGCGACATCACCGACGCGGCATCCGTCACCGCCGCG
>JAEKLF010000304.1 GCA_019509985.1 Burkholderiales bacterium
CCCCTTCGACCTGGCCCAGGCC
This sequence comes from Burkholderiales bacterium, assembly GCA_019509985.1. GTDB lineage: Bacteria > Pseudomonadota > Gammaproteobacteria > Burkholderiales > Burkholderiaceae_C > Pelomonas. The sequence continues at coordinate 23 of JAEKLF010000304.1, forward strand.
CCGCTGATCCGCGCCGTGCTGCTCAAGCTCGCCGCGCAGGATCACATCCTGCTGCTGAGCATGCACCACATCGTCAGCGACGGCTGGTCCATGGGCGTGCTGGTCAACGAGTTCAGCACGCTGTACGCCGCCTTCAGCACCGGCTTGCCCGACCCGCTGCCTGCCCTGCCCATCCAGTACGCCGATTTCGCCGCCTGGCAGCACCGCTGGATCTCCGGCGCCTTGCTGCAGCGTCAGCTCGAGTTCTGGCGCGCTCACCTGCTCGGCGCCCCGGCCCTGCTGGAGCTGCCCACTGACCGGCCGCGCCCTCCCGTGCAGGACCATGCCGGCGCCACGCTGGACTTCGCCCTTGAGCCCGCCCTCAGCGCCCAGCTCAAGGCGCTTGCCCAGCGCCATGGCTGCACGCTGTTCATGACGCTGTTGGCCGCCTGGGCCACGCTGCTGGCGCGCCTGACCGGTCAGTCCGAGGTGGTCATCGGCTCGCCCACGGCCAACCGCCATCGCACCGAACTCGAGCCGCTGATCGGCTTCTTCGTCAACACCCAGGCGCTGCGCATCGACTTGTCCGCTCGCCCCAGCGTCGCTCAGCTGCTGGCCCAGGTACGCGCCACCGCGCTGGCCGCCCAGGACCACCAGGACCTGCCCTTCGAGCAGCTCATCGAGGCGCTGAACCCGCCGCGCAGCCTGGCCCACCATCCGTTGCTGCAGGTGATGCTGACCTGGCAGAACGCCCCCGAAGGCGAGCTCGCGCTGCCGGGCCTGCAATTGCTGCCGGCCCCCGCCGGTGGCGGCGCCGCCAGCGCCAAGTTCGACCTGGACTTGTCGCTGCACGAGCAGAGTGAGCGTATCGCCGGCTCGTTCCAGTACGCCTGCGCGCTGTTCGAGCACGCCAGCATTGAGCGCCACGTGGCCCAGTTCGTCACGCTGCTGCAGGCCATGGTCGAGGACGACTCGGCCTGCGTGCTTCGCCTGCCTCTGCTGCCCGAGACCGAGCAGTCCCGGCTGCTGGCCTTCAATGCCACCGAGGCCGCCTTCGATGCCGAGCTGTGCATCCACCAACTGTTCGAGCAGCAGGTCCGCCTGCGCCCCGAGGCCACCGCGCTGGTCTTCGAGCAGGAGCAGCTGAGCTACGCTGAACTCAACGCGCGCGCCAACCAGCTCGCGCATCACCTCCGCAGCCTGGGCGTGGGGCCGGACACGCGCGTGGCGATCTGCCT
>JAEKLF010000305.1 GCA_019509985.1 Burkholderiales bacterium
CTGCTGGGCCTGGCCCAGGTCGGCCGCCACGACGACTTCTTCGCCCTCGGCGGGCACTCGTTGCTGGCTGTGCGCCTGATCGAGCGCATGCGCGAGCTGGGCTGGGCGCTGGAGGTGCGCGCCCTGTTCGCCACCCCGGTCCTGGCCGCGCTGGCCGCCAGCGTGGTCGCCGCCCGAGCCGTGGCCGTGCCGCCCAACCCGATCCCCGCGGGCTGCAGCCGCATCACCCCCGAGCTGCTGACCCTGCTGGAGCTGACGCAGCCCGAGATCGACGCCGCCGTGGCCTGCGTGCCCGGCGGCGCCGCCCAGGTCCAGGACATCTACCCGCTGGCCCCGCTGCAGCATGGCCTGCTGTTCCACCACCTGGCCAGCGCCCAGGGCGATGCCTATCTGGCGCGCGACCTGCTGGCCTTCGACACCCACGCGCAGTTGCAGGGCTTCCTGGCCGCGCTGCAGCATGTCATCTCCCGCCACGACATCCTGCGCACCGGCTTCGTGTGGCAGGGCCTGCGCGAGCCGGTGCAGCTGGTCTGGCGCGAGGCCGTCTTACCGGTGCATACGCACAGCTTCAGCGGCCCCGACGTGGCCCAGCAGCTGCAGCAGCAGCTCGATCCGCGGCACTACCGCATCGACGTGAGCCAGGCCCCGCTGCTGCACGCGCACGCGGCCGAGGACGCGCAGCACGGCCGCTGGTTGCTGTGCCTGCTCAGCCACCACCTGGTGTCCGATCACACAACGCTGGAGCTGCTGATCGAGGAGATCGAGGCGCTGCTGGGCGGTCGCGCGCATCTGCTGCCCACGCCGCTGCCGTTTCGTGACTTCGTGGCCCAGGCCCGGCTGGGGGTTTCGCAGGCGGAGCACGAGGCCTTCTTCCGCGCCATGCTCGGCGATGTGCAGGAGCCCAGCGCCCCGTTCGGGCTGCTCGACGTGCAAGGCGATGGCAGCACCATCGCCGAGGCCGACGTGGCGCTGCCGGCCGAACTCTCGCGCGACTTGCGCGCTCAGGCCCGGCGCCTGGGCGTCAGCGCCGCGGCGCTGTTTCATCTGGCCTTTGCGCTGATGCTGGCACGCACCAGCGCGCGCTCGGACGTGGTCTTTGGCACCGTGCTGTTCGGCCGCCTGCACGGCAGCACCGGCGCGCAGCGCACGCTGGGCATGTTCCTGAACACGCTGCCGCTGCGCCTGCGCCTGGACTCGCTCAGCGTGCACGCCGCCGTGCGCCACACCCAGCAGCAGC
>JAEKLF010000260.1 GCA_019509985.1 Burkholderiales bacterium
AGGGGTTCTACGCCCAAACCGCCGGAAATTCCGACGCCACGGGTAAAACAAAATTTCCAGGCGCCAACCCCTTCAGCGAGTCGGCTCAGCGAACACCGCCGCCATCTGGCGCGCGCGCTTGACATCGTCGGAGTGCAGGTAGATCGAGGTGGTTGCTATGGAGGCGTGCCGCAGGTTGTCTCGCACTGCGGTGAGTTCGGCGCCACCCTGTAGCGCGTGGCTGGCGTGGGTATGCCTCATCCAGTGCGGGGTGGCCCGACGCAGCTTTTCGACGAAGGCCGGGTTGTCTTCGACGAGCACGTCGGCGACGGTGGCGAAGAAGCGCTTCATCACGACCCACAGGCGCGCTCGGTTAATGCCGGCGTCGCCGGCGATGTTGCCCACCAGCGGGGTGTCCGGGTTCCACTTCTGCGGTGTCGTCGGCAGGCCTCGCTGCACGAGGTAGTGGTCCAGCGCAGAGCGCGCCAGGGGCGGCAGCGTCACCCGGCCGGCCCGGGAACCTTTGCCAACGACGTGCAGCCAGCGTTCTTCGTGGTCGACCTCGATGGCGCCGAGCGTGGCGTGGACAAGTTCGCTGGCTCGCAGGCCTGTAGCGTACGCAAAGTCCAGCACGAAGCGCAGCCGCTGTGCGGCAGCCGGCTGCCAGCCATATGACCATTCCAGCCCTTCGGCGACCGTACGCAGAAGCGTCCACTCGGCATCCGAGAACGACCGCGAAGTGTCCATTCCTGCAGGCTTTACCCCGTTCACCTTGATGCCCGCGAATGGGTTTGCCATCACGTAGCGCTGCTCGATCAGCCAGCGGAACATGGCGCTGCGCACCGACAGACTGTGCGCGGCCGAGCGCGCCGAGAGACCGCCAGCGAAGGGCCTCCACTCTGGAGAGTTGCGTGGCCGCGGCGGCCCCACCCATCGCGCTTGAGGGGTGGGGCGGCGCAAGAACGCCCGATAGGCGACAGCGTCTTCCGTGACCAGTGATGACAGCGCGCAGCCGCGCTCGAAGTTGGCCCACAAGATCAGTCGCTCGGCCTCCTTGCGGTACTTGCGCTGCGTGGCGGGCGACTCATGCAACGAGAGCCAGGCCTGCACGGCTTGGTAGTCGTTGTCGGCGCGCATCGCGCAGGCCGCGCGGGGTGCTCGGAAGGTGCCGCGCGAGCCATCGAGATCCTCGGGCACGGCGATTTGCTCCCACGGTGACAGCTCTGGCGGCGATGCGACCGGCACGAGCGAACGAGCGCTCTCGGTCAGCGCGGGATGTGCGGCGAAGAAGTGCTCGATCTGTCGGGCACCAGCGGCGCCGAGCCCGGGGATGGTTGCCCACCAGCGCCGCCGGCGTGGCGCGCGCACGGTCAGATCGGCCAGCGTCTTGATTCCCGCTGCCCGCAGAGCTGCGGCCGAGCGAATATGGAGCCAGCGTCCGACCTCGTCTCCGATCAGCGGGTGGGGTACAGGGAGCGCCGCGAGGGTGTCAAGCGCCCGTGCGATGGCAGCGGCATGTTTGGGGCCACGCGAACTGGTCCCCTCGAAGAGCGCAGCCAGGTCCGGGCGATGACGCGTGCGAGCAAAGACAGCCACTTGCTGCCGCAGGCGGCCGAGCAGCCCCCGCGCGGATTCGCCCTGGGCGCGTCGCTCTCTCAGGAATTGATCGACAGCGGCGCGCGAGTCCAGGCCCTCGTACCAGGCGCGCAGCGCGGCCAGCGCGGCGGCGTCCGGGAGAGTGTCGCCGCCGGACTGGCTGACTGTTACAGACCCAGTGGTTTTCACAAACAGGAGTTTAGATGTTTGGCCGTTGCAGGGCGAGAACACTCATTATGTTCGTAGAATCAATTGGCGAGCACGAATCGCGCCCAACAAGAACCCAGAAATTCCAAGAAACTGGCGCCGAACGCCCGCTGCGGCACGCCCCGTGTGCCACCCCTCAACGATGACGACCGCAAAGAGTGAACGGTTGGCCGTGCTGACGCCGGCCGAACAAGATGCCCTGTACGGATTGCCGGATTTCGACGACGCACAGCGCCTGGAATACCTCGGCCTGTCCGAACTCCAACTGGCCCTGGCCTGCAGCCGCACCGGCCTACACAACCAAGTGTGGTGCATCTTGCAGATCGGCTACTTCCAGGCCAAGCAGACATTCTTCCGCTTCTCCTGGGACGACATACCGGACGACCTTGCGTTCGTGCTCAGCCGCTACTTTCCCGGCCAGGCCTTCGAGCCCCGCGGCGTCACGAAGCACGAGCACTACACCCAGCGCGCCCTCATCGCCCAGCTGTTCGGCTATCGCCTGTGGTCTGGCGAATTCCTCGAACACCTCGTGCAGCAAGCCACGCAGATCGCGCGCCGCGACATCACGCCCGGCTTCATTGTCACGGAACTCATCACGTATCTCAACGAGTACAAGGTCGAACGGCCTGGCTACACGACTCTGCAAACGGTGATCAGCCAGGCGCTGGTGACCGAGCGGGAGCGACTCGCGCAGATGCTATCCACCGCGCTGGACGAACCCACGAAGGCATCGTTCGCGGAACTGCTGGTTCGAGACGACACCTTGTCCGAACTGGCCGCGCTCAAGCAAGACGCCAGGGACTTCGGCTGGATGCAGATGGAGCACGAGCGCGACAAGCGAACCCGCTTGGAGGCCCTGTACCAGGCGGCCAAGGCCCTGCTGCCGAAGCTGGAGATCTCGCAGCAGAACTTGCACCACTACGCGAGTCTGGCCAACTTCTATACGGTCTACGACCTGCGGCGAATGAAGCCGGAGCAGGCGAACCTGTACCTGCTGTGCTACGTGTGGCAGCGCTACCGTCAGTTCACCGACAATCTGGTCGACGCGCTCGGGTACCACACCAAACAGGTCGAGGACAAAAGCAAGGCGCTGGCCCAGCAGGCGTTCTTCAAGCAGCAGCTCAAGCACCAGAATGAATCACCTCGGCTCGGTCGCCTGCTCTTGCTGTACGTCGACGATGACGTCCCCGACACGACGCTGTTTGGCACCGTGCGTCAGCGCGCCTACAAGATCATGCCTCGCGACGAACTCAAGGGCGCGGGCGAGCGCCTGAGCGCGAAGACGTCCAGCCAACTGGCCCTACGCTGGGAGGCGGTCGACACTCTGGCCGCGCGCGTGCGGCGCAATCTGCGGCCATTGTTCGAAGCGCTCGATCCGGCGAGTATCGAACAGGACAACCGATGGCTGGCCGCCCTCACGTGGATGAAGAGCGTCTTCGCCAAGAAGCAGCGGCTGTCGCAACGGCCGGCCGAGGAATCCCCTGAGCACACGGTGCCCAAGCGCCTGCGCCCGTACCTGCTGACCTTCGACGCCAACGGCAAACCCACCGGGGTGCAAGCCGATCGTTTCGAATTCTGGATCTATCGGCAGATCAGAAAGCGTCTGAAAACGGGCGAGCTCTACGTGGACGACAGCCATCAGCATCGCCACCTGAGCGCCGAACTCGTCTCGGCCGAGCGGCAAGCCTTGGCGTTCGAGCAGTTGGACATCCCCTGGGTGCGCCGGCCGTTGGACGAGCAACTCGCCGAGCTCACCACCGAGCTGCACACGCAATGGCTGGCCTTCGATCGCGAGCTGCGCGCTGGCGAGCTGACGCACCTCGACTACGACCAGGCGACTGCGACTCTGACCTGCCGCCGTCCCCAGGCCGAGGACGACGACGCGCCCGACGCCTTCTACAACCAGTTGCCATTCTGCGATGTCGCCGACGTGCTTCGCTTCGTGAACCGGGAGTGTGGATTCCTGTCGGCGCTGACGCCGCTGCAACCGCGCTATGCCAAGCAGGTCGCCGACGAGGACAGCCTGCTGGCGGTCATCACCGCCCAAGCCATGAACCACGGCACCTGGCGCATGGCGCGCACGAGCGACATCCCCTATCACG
>JAEKLF010000061.1 GCA_019509985.1 Burkholderiales bacterium
ACGCTGGTGCAGCTGCCGCCGGGCGCCACGCAGGCCCGCACGCTGGAGGTGCTGGAGCAGGTGGACCACCACTTCCTCGTCGAGCAGAAGGACGCCGTCGACTCGATCTTCTCGGTGGCCGGCTTCAGCTTTGCCGGCAACGGCCAGAACGCCGGCTTCGCCTTCGTCAAGCTCAAGCCCTGGAGCGAACGCACCCGACCCGAACTCAAGGCCGCGGCCGTGGCCAACCAGGCCATGGAAGTGCTGTCCAGAATCCGCAACGCGAGCATCTTCGCCATCGTGCCGCCCGCGGTGTCCGAGCTCGGCAACGCGAGCGGCTTCGATCTGATGCTGCAGGACCGTGCGAATCTTGGCCACGCGGCCCTGATGCAGGCGCGCAACCAACTGTTAGGCGCACTGTCCAAGGAGCCCGGCCTGGTAGCGGTGCGCCCCAACGGCATGGAGGACACGCCGGAGTTCAAGGTCGACATCGACGAGCACAAGCTCGGCGCGCTCGGCCTGTCCATGGGCGATGTCAACGCGACCTTCTCGACCGCCTGGGGCAGCCAGTACGTCAACGACTTCATCGACCGCGGCCGGGTGAAGAAGGTGTTCCTGCAGGCCGACGCACCGTTCCGCATGCTGCCCGGCGACGTCGACCACTGGTTCGTCCGCAACGCCAGCGGCACCATGGTGCCCTTCAGCGCCTTTTCCACGGCCAGTTGGACCTCGGGCTCGCCGCGATTGGAACGCTACAACGGCGTGCCGTCGGTCGAGATCCTCGGCATGGCGCTGCCGGGCACGCTGTCCAGCGGTCAGGCGCTCGACCTGGTCGAACGCCACGCGGCCGAGCTGCCGCCGGGCATCGGCTACGAATGGACCGGTGTCTCCCGCCAGGAGCGCGAGGCCGGTGGCCACGCCGCGCTGCTGTACGCCGTGTCCATTCTGGTGGTGTTCCTTTGCCTGGCTGCCCTCTATGAGAGCTGGTCCATCCCGTTCTCGGTGATCCTCGTGGTGCCGCTGGGCGTGCTCGGCACGCTGGCCGGCGCGCTGCTCACCTGGAAGATGAACGACGTTTACTTCCAGGTCGGCCTGCTGACCACCGTGGGCCTGGCCTCCAAGAACGCCATCCTGATCGTCGAATTCGCCAAGGAGCTGCATGCGCAAGGCCAGTCCACACTCGAGGCCGCGATCGCTGCGGCCCGCATGCGGCTGCGCCCGATCCTGATGACCTCGCTGGCCTTCATCCTCGGCGTGCTGCCGCTGATGGTCAGCAAGGGCGCCGGCGCCGGCGCGCAGAACGCACTGGGCACGGCCGTGGTCGGCGGCATGGTGTCCGGCACCGTGCTTGCGATCTTCTTTGTGCCGCTGTTCTTCGTCGTCGTTCAAGGCCTGTTCGAGCGCAACTCGCGCAGCGCGGCCGCGAATGCCACTCCCCTGCTCAACGAGGGCCGCTGAAATGTCCCGCCAGAATCCCCTTTGCCCTCTGTCGACCTGGGCCGCCGCGCTGCTGCTGGCCGGCTGCGCCAACCTGGCGCCACGCTATGAGCGCCCCGATGCGCCGGTGCCCGACCGCTATCCACAGGCGACGCACGCCGCCGCAGCGGCGCCCAACCTTGGCTGGCAGACGTTCTTTGCCGACAACCGGCTGCGCGGCCTGATCGAGCTGGCCCTCAGCAACAACCGCGACTTGCGCGTGGCGGTGCTCAACATCGCGCAGGCACGAGCCCAGTACCGCATCCAGGACGCCGCCGCGCTGCCGACCGTCAATGCCGGCGCCAGCGGCACCGCCACGCGCACGCCCGCCTCGCTGTCCGGTGCCGGCGTCGCCATGACCGGCCACCAGTACGGCGCCACGGTAGGCGTCAGCGCCTACGAGCTGGATCTGTTTGGCCGTGTGCGCAGCCTGAGCAATCAGGCGCTGGAGCAGTTCATGGCCACGGAGGAGGCGCGCCGCAGCGCGCAGATATCGCTCGTCGCCGAGGTGGCCACCGCCTACCTGACCTGGGCCGCGGACCTGGAGCGGCTGAAGCTGGCCCGAGACACGCTGCACAGCCAGGGCGAGTCTCACGCGTTGACCCGGCGGCGCTACGAGCTCGGCAGTGCCTCGGCGCTGACGCTGCGGCAGGAGCAGATGAGCGTGGACAGCGCGCGCGCGGATGTGGCGCGCTACGCCGGCCTGGTTGCCCAGGACCGCAATGCGCTGGCACTGCTGCTCGGCGCGCCGGTGCCGGACGAACTGGCGCCGGACTCGCTAGGCGGCCAGCTCGACGCGCTGCCGGATCTGCCCGCCGGGCTGCCGTCGGATCTGCTGCTGCGCCGGCCCGACCTGCTGCAGTCCGAGCACCGGTTGAAGGCGGCCACCGCCAACATCGGCGCCGCGCGAGCGGCGTTTTACCCGCGCATCAGCCTGACGGGCTCGGCGGGCAGCGGCAGTGCCGACCTCTCGGGCCTGTTCAAGGGTGGGTCAGGCACCTGGACCTTCATGCCGCAGATCAGCCTGCCCATCTTTGACGGCGGCAGCAACCAGGCCATGCTGGACGGTGCCGTGGCCGGGCGCGACATTGCGCTGGCGCAGTACGAGCAGGCGATCCAGGCCGCCTTCCGCGAGGTGGCTGACGCCTTGGCCCAGCGCGATGCGCTCGGCGGGCAACTGGAGGCCCAGCAGTCCCTCGTGGAAGCCAGCGGCGAGGCCTTGAAGCTGTCGGACGCCCGCTTTGCGCGCGGGGTCGACAGCTACCTGAACGTGCTGGACGCCCAACGCAGCTGGTACGGCGCCCGGCAGGCGCTGATCGGCCTGCGGCTTTCGCGGCTGGCCAACGCCGTCACGCTGTACAAGGCGCTGGGTGGTGGCTGGAATGGCTGAGGCGGGAAGCTTTGGGCAGCGGGCCCTTGCAGGTCATCGCAGCGGCTTGGTGTCGCCGAATGGGAGTTGGCAATTGAAGGCCTGTAATAGCCTGATGGTGGGCGCGCTGTCGGCGGCCTTGGCCGGCTGCTCCACGTATCGGCCTTGGATCAACGTTGGGCTGCCGGCTTCACAGGAGGGGACTGCGGTGGCTCGGCCCACGTTGCCGCGGCGCGCGTCGCAAACGGTGGTGGCGGTCACCTTGTCGGGTGGCGGCGCTCGCGCTGCGGCATTCGGGCTGGGCGTGCTACGGGAACTGAAGGCAACGAACTTCAGCATCGATGGACAACCAACCACGCTGCTGGACCAGGTCAGGCTGGTCAGTGGCGTGTCGGGCGGCAGCATCCTGGCGGCGCACTACGCAGCCTTCGGCGACGACACCTTGGTGCGGTTCGAGCCAGACTTTCTGTTGGTGCCCTTCGAGGCCGGTCTCATCAAGCAGGCCTTCGCACCACAACGGCTTTATCGCCTCACGTCGCCTTGGTTCGGACGCAGCCATGTGCTGGCGCAGCGGCTCGACGAGCTTTACCGGGGCAGCAACTTCGGCGACCTGAAAGCGCGCCCCGGCGCCCCGGAATTGACGGTGACTGCCACCGACCTGACCACAGGCGCGCCCTTCGACTTCACGCCCGAGCAGTTCAGCCTGATCTGCTCGGACCTGGACCATGTGCCGCTGTCGTTTGCCGTCGCCGCTTCCTCGGCGGTGCCGATCCTGCTGTCGCCGATGACCTTGCAGAACCATGCCGGCGAGTGCACGCCCGCGCCATTGCCTGTGCACAAGGCAACCAGCACCGCCGACTACCGCACCCGTCTACTGGCGCAGAGCGCTGACAGCTATCGCGACGCCAGGGAGCGCCCCTTCATCCACCTCGTGGACGGTGGCGTCTCGGACAACACCGGTGCGCGCTTGATGCTCGACAGGCTGCTGGCCGGAGGCTCGATCGCCTCGTCGTTCACCGATGCGCCTCCCGGTTCCATCCGCCGCATGATTCTGATCACTGTCAATTCCGAGCGCGATCTGGCGGAACGCATCGATGCCAGCGACCGCATCCCGACGACCGGCCAGGTCGTGGAGACGCTGGTGTTCGGAGCCGGCGCGCGCGAAACGCAGGTGACGCTGGCGATGCTGAACGATGACCATCGGCGTTGGCAGACAGAACTGCTGCGCACGCGGGGCGAGCCGGGCAGCCCGTTCGCGGCCGACGCCGAACTGCACATCATCAGCGTGAGCCTGCACGACGTGCCGGACGACAAGATCCGGCACAGCCTGCTGCGGGTACCCACGGCGTTCACGATCGAGGCGGGCGACGTGCGGGAGCTGCAGGCAGCCGGCGCTGCCGCCCTGCGCCAGGCGCCCGCATTCATGCGCATGAAGCAAGGCCTGGACGAGCTCGACCGCCCATCGATTCGCAAGTCCGGCGGGTGACCGCTGGCACGCACGCACCGGAATCGCATGCGCAACGCAGGCAGGCCGTCGCTGACTTTCAGCTTGTGAACTGTCTGCAACCCCAGTGCGGCGCTACGACTCGAACGAGCCGACTGGGGTCTGCGCGGATCGCCTTGTCTGACAAAAGATCGCTTCCAGCGATCTGGTCTCCGTGCCCCAGCACCAAACCGGGTAGCTATGCAGGAAATGTTCCCCGGCAGCCCCGGTTACCCGGAACGTTACCCGGTCAATCGGCGGAAGGTGGCACTCTATCGGCGCGCCGTAACGGCCGAAAAAAGACCTAAGTCGTTGATTGACTTAGGCCTTTCGGACTTCGGCGAACTGTGCCGAATTATGAGATGGTGGAGCCGGGGACACCTGAACAGCCGGCGGCAGCCCGCACCAGTGCTCAACCTCTGTGCGGCGCCAGTCGTGACTTACCCGGTAAGTTACCCGGTCGCATACGAGTCAAGGTTGATTGAGCTCCAGGGGAGCAGCGAAGTTCACGAAGTAGGCAAGGCTCGGATGAGCCGGTCGAGGTCCTTGACGGCCTTGGCAATTCCGTCAGGACCGCGCGCCGGCGTCGCTGGAGGCGTCAGTGCTTCCACGTCGAATGGTCAGAATTCGTCCAGGGTGCTGCGCGCCGTCGGTGGCGCTACTTCGGCGAGCGTTTCCTACTGAGCGAGGCGCATACACGGAGTACTACCGCCAGATTCGAGATCTTTTGCTGGGCAATGGCAGCGATCCGGTTCCGCCTGAAGAAGCGTTGGATGTGATGCGCCTGCTTGATCTGGGAATCGCCAGCGCACGCACGAGGTGCGAAGTGACCTGTCAAACCTCGGCGGATGCCCGCGATCAACGCGCAACGCATCCGGCTGCTTGAAGCGCCGCCTCGGGATTGGCCGTAGGCAGGCTGTCCGATGTACGCACGAGCCCCTGTGTCGGCTCTAGGCGGCGGAATCAACCGGTCATCGCAACACATTCGCTGAATCGCTCAGAGGGCGTCTGGAAGGCGACCCGATAGCACCAGAGCCTGGACCGCTTGCTGTGAAACTGCGGCTCCTCATGCCAACGCTATGGCGAACCTGCTCAAGGTTTTGAGCATCTCCACGCAGGTTTACAAGACCCTCGTGGATGGCCTCGCGTTGCTGCGGAGGTGTCCTGCCTGGTATAGGCACCGAGCTCTTAAACGCGCAGTGCCACCGGGGCCTCGCTGCATCCACGCCAGACCAACGGAACGCCCAGGTCCACGCGGGCCGGTGTGATGCGCCCGGCCAGCGTCGCCCGATCGGCGGCGCTGTAGCGCTGCCAGCGCTCGCGTGCCGCCTTTGCGATGCGCGCGGCGTGGTTCTGCTCGGCGTCGAAGACGATGAAGCCGGCCAGCGTGAGCAGCAGGTCGGGGTGCAGCTTGCGCCCGACCAGCTCGGCCATGGCGGCGATGCGCATCAGCGTGTTCGTGTCCTTGGGGGCGGACTCGGTTTCGTAAGCCCATTGACCCTGTCCCTGGTCCCTGTACCGTTCGGTAACAGAATGGACCGGCATGAAGAGGCCCAGAAGGGGCCAGGAGTTCATGCCATGAGAAAGAGCAAGTTCACTGAAGAGCAGATGGCCTACGCGCTGAAGTATGCGGAGCTGGGCATCGGCGTCAAGGAGGTCTGCCGCAAGATGGGCATCAGCAGCGCCACGTTCTACAAGTGGCCTGGCGATTCAGGTCGTTCTCGATGCTGTGACCGAGCGCGATGTTGGCGTAGCGGTCGTGCAGGATCAGCTCCGCGTTGGAAAGAACGGCGTCGATGCGACTCACGCCCACCCCCGCCAGGAGCAACAGCAAGGCGATCACGCCGCCAGATACCGCGCTCAAGCGGCTTCCGATCCTCGTGTTGGCCAGCCAACGCATCTGAAGGTTCATGGAGGTGGCGTTTCGATTGATGGAATCACGTCAACTACAGCTTGGCGAGGCCCTCACCGAAGACATCCAGCGCCTTGAACAGCAGCTTGCGGGGAATGGTCAGTGATGGCATGACACGCATCACGTTGGTGTAGCGGCCGCACGGAATCATCAGCACGCCATGGCTGGTGAGGTAGCCCATCAGCTGGCCCAGGCGCTCGCCCTTCAGCGGTTCCTTGGTGACCTTGTCCTCGACCAGTTCGATGCCGATCATCAAGCCTCGCCCGCGCACTTCGCCAACGAAGGGGCTGTTGAAGCCACGGATGCGCTCCTGTGCTTCCTGGCCCAGGGCGTGCGCGCGTTCGAGCAGGTTCAGTGCGGGATCCTGCAGGATCGCTATGTTCGTCAGCGCCACGGCTGCCGAGACGGAATTGGCGGCGAAGGTGTTGGGGGCCGAGCCATCGGGAATCTTAGCGGCCAGGTCGGATCGCATGACCAGTCCGGCCATTGGCACGTCGCCGCCGATGCCTTTGCCGAAGGTCAGCATGTCAGGCTTCACACCGGAGTGCTCGACGGCCCACATCTTGCCGGTACGTCCCGCGCCCGCCTGCACTTCGTCGACGATAAGCAGCGCGCCGCTGCGGTCGCAGGCCTTGCGCAGCAACTGCAGGAACTCGGGAGCTGGCGGAACATAGCCGCCCTCGCCTTGCACCGGCTCGACGATGACCGCGGCCACGTCGTCGGCGGCGGTGTAAGGTGTGTTGAGCAGGTAGTCGACATACTCGCCGGCGATCTGCTCCGCGCTCTTATGCGTCGTGTCGAACGGGAATCGGTAGGCATAGGGGTAAGGCGCATGGATGACACCGCCCATGAAGGGTCCATAGCCCTTGCGATAGGCGGTGCCCGTCGTCAGTGCGCCGGATGCCTGCCACACGCCGTGGTAGCCGCCGTGGAAGGCGATGACCTGATGTCGGCCGGTGACGCGCTTGGCGAACTTCACTGCGGCCTCAAGCGCATCGCTGCCGCCTTGCGTGAAGTAGGTGATGCAGTTGCCCCGCAGCCCCTCGGGCATGATCTCGGAGAGCTTGGTGGCCAGCTCGGTGCGCTTGGTGCTGTTGACCTCCATCGCGTGCATCAGTGATTCAGACTGCTCGCGCATCGCAGCCAGCACCTTGGGGTGGCAGCGGCCCACACTGCTCACGCCGACACCGGCCGACAGGTCGATGAAGGTATTGCCGTCCGGGTCCTTGAAGGTTACGCCCCGCGCCTGGTCCATGACCACCGGCATGCGGCCACCGCCACGCGCCATCGATTCGGTCCGGGCCGATTGGGCCAGCGCCGCAGCCGCTTTGGGGCCGGGGAACTCGGCCGTCACCATCTTCGGGGCATCAGGGAAGCTCAGGGCTTCCAGTTCAGTTTCGATCACGTCAGACCTCGTCAGCAAGGTGGATGGGAAGTACGACGATGGTGATCTAGACAGGGCTGCGAAGTTAGCCCGAATCGGCAGCTTGGCGCGAGCTCAGAGCATGCGCCGCAGCGCGTCGGCATCCGCGTGCTTGTCGAGGAACCGATGCTTGAGAGCGCCCGCCACATGAAGCACCAGCAGCACCAGCAGTGCGTAGGCCAGAATGCGGTGCAGCAGCTGGAAGACCTCGAACCAGTGGTCGTTCTTGGGCAGCAGTTCAGGCAGCTGCCCGAAGAAGAAGAACGGCACGCCGTCGCTCTGCGTGAAGGTGCTGGACATCGAATAGCCCATCAGCGGCACGACGATCAGCAGCACGTAGAAGGCGCGATGCGTGAAGGTCGACAACAGCCGCTCCCACGGTGCCAGCGCGCTGGGTGGTTCGGGAACGCGGCTGCGCGAGCGGACCAGCAGCGCCGCCAGGGACAGCAACAACGCGAGCACGCCGAACTGCTTGTGGTTCGGGTAGAGCAGCTCGAACTTTGCCGGCAGATCGTCCGGCAGATTGACCATCAACAGGCCGACACTGAGCGTGCCGATGACGATGACGGCCCGCAGCCAATGCAGTGCACGCATGCTGGCGGGGTATTTGCTCGGTTCGGTTCTCGTCGCTTGCTCCATGAGCTTCTCCTTGTCATGCATTGATGGCACCGCCTCGGTACTGTCGGCGAAAGCGCGTGCCCAGGCTCGTCAGGATCTCGTAGGCATTCGTGCCTACCTCTGCCGCCAGCGCATTGACGTCCTGAACCTCGTCGACCACATCGAACAGCGCGCCGGGCAAGAGCTGCGATGCGTCGATGTCGGTCACATCCACCGTCACCGTGTCCATCGAGACCCGCCCCACCAGCGGTACGGCGACGCCATTGAAGCGCAGCTGGCTGCGGTTGCTCGCGCTGCGCAGATAGCCGTCGGCATAGCCCACCGACACCGTCGCCAGGCGCGTCGGGCGATTCGCCCGCCAGGTGTGGTTGTAGCCGACGGCCTCCCCCGCGCCGATCTCGCGCCACTGGATGAGCCGCGCCTGGACGCGCACGACCGGCCGCATCGGATTGGCCTGGCCCGACACCGGCTTCACGCCGTACAGCGCAGCCCCCGGTCGCACAAGGTCGAAGTGGAACTCCGGCCCAAGGAAGATGCCCGAGGAATTGGCCAGGCAGCCGAGCGCGGCGGGAAATCGCTGGCGCCAGGGTTGGAACAGTTCGAGCTGCAGCCGACTGACGGGGTCGTCCGGATCTTCGGCGCTGACCAGATGGCTCATCACCAACGTGGGCGCGATGCCGGCCAGGCCGTGGGCTTCGCCGGCCAATCGCCCCAGCACCGTGGGCGGCATGCCCAGCCGCGCCATGCCGGTGTCGACCTGCAGCGCGGCCGGCAAGACGTGATCACGCTGCCGGGCCAGCGCCTGCCATCGCGCCAGCTGGTCCACGCTGTTCAGGACGGGCACCAGCCCATGCGCTAGGCAGTCGGCCTCCTCGCCGGGCAGCGCGCCGTGCAGGACGTGCAGCCGCGCGTTTCGCGGCCAGGCGTCTCCAAGCGTCTCGCGCAGGCGGACACCTTCGTCGACCAGGGCGACGAAGAACTCGCTGCAGCCGGCTTGCAGCAGCGCCCGCACCACCGGCGCGGCGCCCAGCCCGTAGGCATCGGCCTTGACCACCGCTGCGCAGCCCGCTGGCGCGGCGCGGCGCGACAGGGACCGCCAGTTGTCTACGATGGCGTCAAGGTCGATGATCAGCACGGCCGCGGAGCCCTCCGTGGAGCGCCCGGCCATTACTTCGAACCCTGCGGCGGCGGGACGCTCAACAAGCCCTGGCGCGAGAACAGCAACGTCTGCCCGGACTGGGTGAATGTCACGGCTGTCAGCGCGGCGCGGTCTGGGCGGACTTCGCTGGAGAAGCTGGCGCCGCCGTCCGTACTGCTCAACGTCAAGCCGTCCAGGCCGACGGCGACTACCCTGCCCTCGCGAGCCGCCATCGCGGTGATGGAGGACTTGCTGGCCGTGTCGATGCGCGCCCAGTTGCGACCCTCGTCGGCGCTGCGGTACAGAGAGCCGCGCAGGCCGCCAACCAGCAGCACACCGCCGGGCAACGCCACGCCGGTCCAGAACGAGCCCGCGTAGCCAGTAGAGGCATAGGTCCAGCTCGCGCCACGGTCGTCGGACCGCAGCACCCTGCCCTTCTCCGCCGTGGCGTAGATCCGCCCCCGCGCGTCGGCGAACAGGTTCAGCAGATTCAGGTCGGCCTTGCTGCTGCCTTCGGGCGGCGCAAGCGTGACGCCGTTCCAGCTGGCGCCACCGTCGCGCGTCACCAGCACCAGCGACCACAGCCCCACGGCCACGCCGTTCTCGGCATCAAAGAAGTGCACCGCGAACAGCGGCCGGTCAACCTGCACGTCCTTGCGTTGCACGACCCAGGTCTCGCCACCGTCACGGGTGGCCAGCACCGCACCCCAATGGCCCACGGCCCAGCCCCGACGCTCGTCGGCGAAGCTGACCGAAGTGAGCGTGACGTCCAGCGGCACGTCCCGGGCCTGGCGGAAGGTCCGGCCCTCGTCGTCGGACAGCATGACGACGCCGTGATCGCCGACCGCCACGACCCGCGTTCCCGCCCGCGCACTGGCCAGCAGGGCCGCCTGGCCGGCATGGGCCACGCGGGCCGCCGGACGCGCTACCGGCTCGACCGGGATGCGAACCGCAGGCGCTGCGCCGGCACAAAGGCCGCAGGTCAGCACGGCCGCCGCCAGCAACAGGAGTTTCAACAGACTGTTCATGGCATCAGTGCTTTTGCAGGCCCGTGACGCGCACTGGCTTGCGCCGCGGGAACAGGCGCTCCAGCAGTACGGCGACGGCAGGCAGCGTGGTCATGGCCATGACCATGTTCACCATGAACATGAAGGCCAGCAGCTTGCCCATGTCGGCCTGGAACTTGAGCTGCGAGAACGACCAGGTCGCCACGCCCACGGCGAGCGTGATGGCTGTGAAGATGGTCGCCATGCCGACCTCCAGGATGGCGTGCTCGATCGCCTTGACGATGGGCTGGCCGTCCGCCATGTGCACCAGCAGGCGGTTGTAGATATAGAAGGCGTAGTCGACACCGATGCCCACCGCCAACACCATGACCGGCAGCGTCGCCACCGTCAGCCCGATCTCCAGCTCCTTCATGAACCAGTAGCCGATGAAGGTGCCCACGGTCAGCGGCAGGCAGCAGGCCAGCACGGCGCGGAAGTCGCGGTAGACGAGGAAGACGAGGATGACGATGGCCGCGTAGACGTAGAGCATCATGGGCAGCTCGCTGCGCTCGACCTCGTTGTCGATGGCAGCCAGCACGCCAGCGTTGCCGGAGGCCAGGCGGATGGTGACGCCCGGCAGCGTGTTCGCGCTGCGGAAGCTTTTCACCGCGTCGATGACGCGCTGGATGGTGGTGGCCTTGTGATCCGTCAGGAAGAGGTGGACGGCCGTCATGCTGCAGTCCTTGCGCATGGTGCCGCGGATGCGCGCGATCTCGGTGGACAGCGCTGCGTAGTTGCCCGGGTCCAGTGGCACGACGCTCATCTTCGGCTGGCCCTCGTTGTAGCCCTCGTTGTACAGGCGCAGCTGGCCAGCGTAGGACGACACGGACAGCACGCCCGGCACCGGCTGCATCGCCCAGGTGAAGCGGTCCTGAAAAAGCCCCAGGTTGACACTGCCGCAGCTGTCCGGCGGTGCCTCGAAGATCACCGTCAGCCAGTCGAGCCCGGTGTCGTAGTGCGTGGCGATCGACACCGCATCCAGGTTGAAACGGGCGTCGGCGCGCAACTCAGGCGCGCCCGGCTGCAACGTGCCGACGACGCGGTCGCGGCTTTGCCACACCGCCACCCCGAAGACCAGTGCCGACAGCGCCACGACGATCACCGCATGGCGCGGCTCCGCCACGCGCGCCAGCGTGCGCAGGCCGCCCGAGCGCTGCTCGCGCTTGAGCACGGCCTTGTCGGCATAGGCCTTGTCCACGTCGAAGTAGGACGCGGCGATGGGCAGCATGACCAGGTTGGTCACGATCTTGTAGGCCACGCCCAGCGAGGCCGTGATGGCCAGCTCCCGCACCATCGGGATCGGGATGACCAGCAGCGTGACGAAGGAGACGAAGGCCGTCACGAGGGCCAGCGTCCCGGGGATGAGCAGGCCGGAGAAGCTGCGCCGGCAGGCTTCGAAGTTGCTGTGCCCGTGAGAGATTTCGCGGACGATGAAGTTGATCTGCTGCAGGCCGTGCGACACGCCGATCGCGAACACGAGGAAGGGCACCAGAACGCCCAGGGGATCGAGCCCGTAGCCCAGCAGGCGCAGCGTGCCGAACTGCCACACCAGCGATGTGAGCGAACAGGCAATGGGCAGCAGCGTGAAGCGCAGCGAGTGGCAGTACCAATAGACGGCCAGTACGGTCAGCACCAGCGCGACGGCACAGAAGCGCAGCACCGATTGCGCGCCGTCCGCGATGTCCCCGATCTGCTTGGCGAAGCCGATGATCTGGATCTCGAAGTCGCCGTCCTCGAAGCGGGCGCGGATCTTCTCTTCGAGGATGTGGTTGTAGGCCACGTAGTCCAGCTTGCGGCCGTCGGCGTCGAACTCGATCAGCTCGGCCGTGACCATGGCGCTGGTTTCGTCGCGCGATACCAGCGTGCCGACAAAGCCGCCCTGCCGCGTCGCGCGCCGGATGTTGGCGATGGTGTCGGCGCCCAGTTGCTCAGGGGTGATGGTGCCGTCGATGAGCGGGTCGGCGCGGAACCCCTCTTCGGTGATCTCGTTGACGAAGCTGTTCGGCGTCCACAGCGACTGCACGCCCAGGCGCTCGACATTGGGTAGGTAGGTCACCGCCTCGGTGACTGCATACAGATGCTTGAGCGCCGCAGCATTCCAGATATCGCCGTGGCGCGCCCTGACGACAATGTTCAGCCGGTTCGCGCCCAGGACATCGTCACGGTAGGTCTGGAAGGTCTGGATGTATTCATGCCCCAGCGGCATCTGCTTGTCGAAGCCGGCATCCATGCGCAACTGCGAGGCGAACCACCCCATCGCGAGGGTGAAGAGCAGCAGCGCGGCCAGGATGGGCGCCCGCAAGCGGAAGGCCAGGCCCTCGAACCGTTGCACGGCTCGACCCAATGGCGAGGGGGCGGGAGTTTCAGTGGACACGTGAGGTTTCGCGCTGGCAATCGGGGCCGCGCGGGGAGCGCGCGGCAGGTGCCGTCATGGCATCGGGCTTCAGAAGTTGCGGGAGAGCGTCAGCCCGACGAAGTTCCGGTCGCGCAGCGGCTGGTCGAAGACCCGCTTGCCGCCGAAGAAGGCCGCATAGTTGATGGAAGCCTGCCAGTTGGCGGGGTTCTGGATCAGGCTCACGATCAGGTTGACGGACTTTGCGCCTTCCATGAACTGCCCCGCCCCGTTGGGCGTCCTGCCGTTGACGGCCTGAAAGTAGTAGATCTCCGGCACCACCTGCCAACCCGGGATCAGCGTGCCGTCATAGACCCAGCTGAAGTCCACGTTGTAGCCCCACGCCGTCTTCGTGCCCATCGGCTGTGGGCTGGCGGTCGGGTCGAACTCCTGGCCCCATCCCCAGGCGCCGGCCGCAATCGGGTCGCCGCCGTAGAACTGCTTCAGCGACGGGTAGCGCACCACCACCGTTTCGGCCATCAGCGTGGCGGTGTCGGCACCCAGGGCCCGCAGCACGGCGCCGCCGGTGTTGGGCGTCAGGCTCAGCAGGCCGGTGACGTGCCACTGCAGCTTCTTCTCGTCGACCCAGCAGTTGCCGTTCTGAGATGAGCACCCCGTGGCGGCCGCGTTGAGCGCGACGGCGTCACGCGGGCGGTAGGACAGCTCGGTGCCGATGGCCCAGTCACCCACCGGCAGATTGGCGCTGATGCCGTACATGCGCCGGTCTTCCGCGTAGCGCCAGCCAATCACCCCTGGCCCGCCAGCATTGATGCTGAAGTTGGGCGACTTGTCGTGATAGTTCATGACGTAGGCGCCGAGATTGAGCTGCGTTCCTTCGGGCTGGTAGCGCAGCGCCGCACCCCACTGCCCGCCGCGGCGCGCCTTTTCCTCGACCAGACCATAGGCGTCATGCCCCTTGCCCAGGCCGTTGGCGGTCGACCAGTAGCTGCCCGTCGGCGGCATGTAGTTGGCGTTCCAGACCGGCTGGACGTAGGCCTCCAGGTTCAGCCCCTGGCCCAGCCCCGAGGCCACGCTGACGATGGGCGCCGGCAGGAACACCTCCTTGAGCTGCGTGCCAGGCTGCGACAGCCGCATGATGTCGACAGCGTTCGTCGAATTGATGCCACCGGGCAGGAACAGGCTTTCACCCCAGCTGACGACCTGGTTGCCCGCGCGCACGCGCACCTGCTCGTCGCCGACCTGGAAGCTTTTGCTGACCCACAGGTCGAGCAGCCTGGCCTTGAACCGCAGATCCTTGCGCGCGTCTGGCGCCAGCCCATCGGTCAACGTGGGCGGCGTGGTGGCGCTGAGCTGGCCCGTGGTCTGGTCGGCCGACATGTCCTTCATCCAGTTGACGCGGCCGAGGAAGGTGAAGTCGCCCGGCATCTTCAGCAGCAGCTCGTGGCTGCCCTTGATGTAGGTCGTGAAGCGGTCGCCCTTGTCGTAGTTCAGGTCGCCCTGGTCGCCCAGCGCCGACGTGGGCGCCAGGCAGCCGGCTGGCGCACCGTTGCCGGAGGCGCCTTGGGTGACGAGGGTGCAGTCGCGGCCCTTGACGCGGATGCCAGTGCCCACGGTGACGGTGGAATCGAGGTTGCCGCGGATGCCGCCGGACTCGAAGGTGGCAGCCTCGGCGGGGCTGGACAGGGCGGCCGCTGCGGCCAGCGCGACGGCGCCGGGGCGGAACATGGGATTCGCAGGCATGGATGAGTCCTCCTCTCGTGGGCAGTCGTGTTCAGCGTTCGCTGATCGCGCGCAAGTTGTCGGCGGTATAGAAGCCGGGCTTGTAGCGAGGCCCGTTCGCCTCGGTCACCCAGCGGATGTCCTTGCCGACGCTGACGGTGTGGGTGTCGAAGACATAGCGACCCTCCAGCACGTTGTACTGAACCATGGGCATCACGTCGCAGGTGCCCGTTTCGTACACGGGGATCAGGAAGCCCTCGCGCAGCTTGGACAACTTGCCCTGGCCGTCGAAGTCGTCCATCAGCACCGGCGCCCAGCTGTCCTCATCCAGGTAGATCGTGCGCTTGGGTGCGGAGTGCCGCATGCCACCCTTGACCGTGGCCTCGATGACCCAGACCCGGTGCTGCTCGTAGCGGCGGTGGCTGGACGCAATGAAGTCAGGCCCGGCGACATCTTCAAACTTGGCCTTGAAGTCGAAGGCACCAAAGGCGTTGTAGGGGATGAACATCTCCTTCTTGCCCACCAGCTTCCAGTCGAACCGGTCCAGCGCGCCGTTGAAGACGTTCGGCTCGTCCAGCGTGTACTGGTTCTCCATGCCGATCTGCGGCGCGTCATGCGAGTAGGTCGGCATGCGGCGCACGCGGCGCTGGCCCGGGAAGTAGTAGAAGGTCTCGTTCTCGGCCTGGTTGATGTACTGCGTCACCGCCAGGGCCTGGCCGGCCAGGGCCGTCGGCGCGGTGTAGGCGAAGTAGACATAGAACTCCACCGGCGGGAAGGAGGACAGCGGCGCTGACCCCTTGGCGCCGGTGGGAATGAACAGGGTCTGCTCGGAATCGGCGCGGATCCACTCGCTGCCGCCGCGGCGCGGCGAGACGGCGGTGATCGTGCCCTTGTAGTCGATGCCGACGCCGCGGTAGCGCAACTTGGAGTTCCACATCGCCTGCACGCCGTCCGCGGGGATGGGGAAGGGATAGCCCGGCACGGTGGCTTCCTTGAGGCTCCAGCCGTCCTCGCTGATCTTGGCCGTGCCGACGTTCTTGCGCGTGTTGGCCGCCACGAAGTCCGGCACGCCGCAGCTGCGCCGCGTGGGATAGACCTCCATGCGATAGTCCTTGCGCTGCTTGAGCATGGCCAGCTGGCCGGCCGACAGCTTGTCGGCGTACTTGTCAGCGTTGGACGCGTCGATCGTCAGCAGCGGCTTGTCGTCCTTGTACTTCCAATGGTCGCGCCTCAGCTTGCCCCACTCATATCCGGCGGTGGGCGGCTCGGCACCGCGCCAGGCGGGGATGCTGCCGTCGGCATTGGCCTCGCGCACCGCGCCCGATGGCGTGAGCTTGTCCAACTGCGCCAGGTCAGCGGCTGTCGCGACGGACACGCTGGCCAACAGACAGGACAGGAAGGCGGCGAGTTGCGTGGCGCTGCAGGCGCCCGGGCGCCGGGGTGCACGTGTGGACATGTCGGAATCTCCGTTGAAGCACGAAAGTTGACAGGGCCGCGGCCCGCCTATCCAGCGGGCAGGGGCGGACTAGACGATCTCGAGGACGTCGGCCGCGGGCCGGCGCGGCTTGCGCGGCCAGTTGCCGGGAGCGGGTCGGCCGACAGTCAGCAGCAGCACCGGGACCTCGTCCGCGCCGAGGCCGAATCCGGCGCTGACCTGCGCCGGGTCGAAGCCGATCATTGGGCCGCTGGCCAGACCCATGGCCTGCGCTGCCAGCATCAATGTCATGGCGGCCAGCGACGCCGAACGGATGGCTTCGTCGCGCTGCATCTGCGGGTCGTCGGCATAGCCCTGGGTGGCGCTGTCGACCATGGCGTCCACCGTCGCGCCGTCCACGTGGCCGGCGGCCATGAAGGGCCGCAGCGCGGCGCGCAGGCCGAGGTGGGGCTGCAGCCGGCCGCAGACGATGAAGATGACCGAAGCCTCCACCACCTTCTTCTGCCCGTAGGCCATGTCGCACAGCCGCGCCTTCTGCGACGGCGTGCGTACGGCGATGAAGCGCCAGTTCTGGAAGTTGTAGGCGCTGGGCGCCTCGCCCGCGTAGCGCACCAGTTCGCGCAGGGTCGCGTCGTCGATCTCGTGCGACGGGTCGAAGCGGTTGATCGACGTGCGTTGAAGGATCAGGTCAAGGGCAGGATGGGTCATGGCAAGGGTCGGTGGGTTCAAGGCAGCAACAGAGTGATGACCTTCTCTTCGGTATAGGCCAGCGCACCGGAGATGCCGCCTTCGCGGCCGATGCCGCTGGTCTTCAAGCCACCCCACGGCAGGTTCGCGTCCAGCGGGCTCCAGCAGTTCACGCCAACCGCGCCCACCTCCAGCGCCTGCGCCACCTTGTGCGCCCGGTTGAGGTTGGCGGTCCACACCGTCGCCGCCAGGCCGTAGCTCGAATCGTTGGCCAGCTCGACGGCCTGCTCGTCGGTGTCGAACTCGATGACCGTGCCGACCGGCCCGAAGATCTCCTCGCGGGCGATGGTCATGGCGTTGCTGGCGCCGGCAAAGATGGTCGGCTGCACGAAGTACCCCCTGGAGGGCTCGCCGATACCGCCGGCCAGCAGCCGCGCGCCTTCCTGGATGCCGGCGCGGATGTAGCGGTTCACGCGTTCCTGCTGTGCCTTCTTGGCCACCGGCCCCATCTGCACACCGGGCTGGCTGGGGTCGCCCACCTTCACCGAGCGCGCCACCTCGGCCAGTGCGGCGGCAAAGCGCTGGGCGATGCCCTTCTGGACCAGGATGCGCGAGCCCGCGGCGCAGACCTGCCCCTGGTTGACGAAGATGCCCATCGCGCAACCACGCACCGCGTCGTCGAATGAGGCGTCGTCGAAGACGATCTGCGCACTCTTGCCGCCCAGTTCGAGCGCCACACGCTTGAACAGCGGCCCGGCGTTGCGCTGGATCTCGCGCCCGGCCTCGGGGCTGCCCGTGAAGCTGATCTTGTCCACCAGCGGGTGCTCGCACAGCGCGCGGCCGACCACCTCGCCGAAGCCCGTGACGACGTTGACGACGCCGTCCGGGAAGCCGGCCTCTCGGCACAGCGCCGCCAGGTGCAGCGCCGACTGCGGCGTTTCTTCGGAAGGTTTGATGACGACCGTGCAGCCGGCCGCGAGCAGCGCCGCCAACTTCCAGGTGGTGATCATCAGCGGCGAGTTCCACGGCACGATGGCGCCGATCACACCCACCGGTTCACGCACCGTGTACGACAGCGTGGACATCCCCATATAGCCGCCGGTGGGGATGGTGCGGCCTTCCAGCGCGTTGGCCCAACCGGCGGCGGCGCGCAGGTTGGCCACCGCGTTCGGCACATCCATCATGCGTGGCTCCATCGGCGAGCGGCCGATGGCCTGGGCGTCCATGTCGGCCAGCAACTCCGTGTCCCGCAGCACCAGGTCGGCGAGCTTGTTCAGCAGCAGCCCGCGCTGGGCGCCGGTCAGTGAACGCCAGGCGCCGCGCTTGAGCTGGTGGTGGGCCGCCTTGACGGCGCGGTCCACATCGGCCGCCGTGCCGCGCGCGGCCGAGGCGTATTCGGTTTCGTCGACCGGATTGACCAGCGCCATGCGCGCCCCGTCGGACGATTCGACCGCAGCGCCTTCGATGAAATGACGGAAGGAATGTTTCATGCTTGTCCCAATCGACGGAAATCCTGAATTCGTGGCGACTGCCGCAAACCGCATCGGTGTGCTGCCACCTCCAATGGATCGCATTTCAGTTCCACGGGCCCGGCCGCCGTTAGCCCAAATCAGCAGGTCCACCGTCGAGCCGTGCGCAGGCCGGGTTTACGCGCATGCGAGCCCCAGGATCGCGGCGCACACTTTCATCAATCCGAATATGCGGGATTTGCAGAGACGCTCACCATGCACCTGAAAGTCGAACATTTCGAGGACGTGCACCTTCATGCGGCGTCGGTGCACGCCTGGGACCAGACCTACAGCCAGATCTCGGCCGGCCTGGCGCTTAGCTCGCTGTGCCAGATCGACGGCAGGCACTTCCAGCTGTTCCGGGAGCGCATCAACCAGCGCCTGGTGCAACAGGGCCAGGCACCGCGCGACCGGGTGTGCTTCGCACTGCCGCTGTCCCTGCCCGGCACCGCCCGCCTGCAGGGGCGCGAGGCCGACGACAACAGCCTCTTCATCCTGAACGGCGGCGAAGAGTTCCTGTTCCACATGCCGCAGGGCATGGACATGCTGTCCATCACCTTCGACCGCGAGACCTTCGAGAACGCGCTCGACAACTCCCCCTGGGGCGGCGAGATCCGGCAGTGGCTGCGCCAACCGGTGGTGCGTGTGCCCGAGGCCCGGCTGGCCCGCTGCCGCGAACGCCTGCTCTTCCTGCTCGACCGTTCCATCGAGGACATCGACAACGCCGCGCCCGGGGCGGCGGAAGAGGAACTGGAACGCGACCTCATCGAGGAGCTGACCTGCCTGCTCGCCGATCCCGGCTTTGACCGCAACCAGAGGCTGGCCAGCTCGCCCGGCAGCTTCATCGTCGAGAAGTGCCATCGGATGACGCTGTCCGACCGCCTGACGCCGCCCTCGGTCATCGACCTCTGCGGCCGGCTGCGCATCAGCCGCCGCACGGTGCAGAGCAGTTTCCGCGCCGTGACACAGACCACGCCGGTCAACTACATCCGCTGCATCCGCCTCAACGGCGTGCGCCGCGAACTGGTCGGCACGCGCGCCGACGACCTCACCATCGGCGACGCGGCCAGCCGCTGGGGCTTCTTCCACCTCAGCCATTTCGCGGCCGACTACCAGGCCCTGTTCGGCGAACTACCCTCGCGCACTCGCGCCGCCTGTGGCCACGTGCGCGCCCGCGGCGCGGAGACTCGCGCAGCCTGACTCCGCAGGTCTGGGAGAGGAAGAAGATGGCGCGCACGACTGCGCGTCAAGCCGATGCCTTCCTGCAAGGGCGGCCTTGCAGCCGGGACAGCCGGCGCTGACGCGGCCTGGCGCATGTTTGTCAGCCCGGCATTGAAGACGCCGAGGTTGATCTCCTCGATGCCGCGCCGCATCCCCGAGTGCTGACCACGCCAAAGACACGGCGACTACCAAAACTGGCTAACGCCGCCTGCGGCAAATGCCTAGAGTGGTTTGTCCCCTTCAACCCCTCGGGTGCCGGCATTTCCATCACCATGAACAAAAGCAACGAGCCGCCGCTGCCGCTGCCTGAAGGCATCCCGGACCTGTCGCCACGCGAAGCAGATCTGCTTGGCATGAACGCCGCAATCACGCGGCGAGACTTCGCAGGTTCCACATTGCTGGGCGCGGGCGCTGCACTGCTTGCCACGGTCGCCCCAGGCGCCGTCAGAACCGCGCACTCGCAGACCATCAACATCCCACTGACGGGCTTGGACGCCAAGTGGACCGGCCCCGGCGGCATTGGCGATTACGCGAACTCGAACGGCAACACCCATGGGGTGCTCAACGCAGCGCACGGCCACATCCGCAACAGCGATCTCGACGCCTACTTCGCCTCCGCGACCGAAACCGGAGAGAGCTTTGAGTTGCTGGTGGTTGGCGCCGGCATCTCGGGGCTGTCGGCGGCCTACACCTATAACAAGCGCCGGCCCAAGGGTTCCGTCCTCGTGCTGGACCAGCATCCCGTCTTTGGCGGCGAAGCCAAACAGAACGAATTCGAGGTCGACGGCGTCCGCCTCTGGGCGCCGCAAGGTTCGACCGGCATGGTCTTTCCGCTGAACCGCGCCAAGGACTACAACTTCTTTTCCGAGTTCTACAACGAGCTCGACTTCCCGCGCGACTTCGAGTTCCAGAAGCCGCGCAACATGTCCTCGAAGGACTTGCTCGTCCCGGGCGACATCTGGGGTCCGATGCACATCCAATGGGAAGCAGCGGACATCGGCTATTTCTTCGAATCGAAGGGCTTCGTCAAGAACATGTGGCGCGACGGCTTGCGACGGGCGCCGCTGAACGACAAGGAACGGCTCGATTTCATGACGGCCGAGCTGTACCGCACGCCGAATCGGCGGCCCGACTGGGAAAAATGGCTTGACTCGATGACGTACAGCCAGTACCTGCGCAACGAACTCGGCGTCAACAGCGAAGCCTTCGAGAAGTACATCAGCCCCGTCAATGCCGCAATGGGATGCGGGCTGGGCGCCGACGTGATCTCCGCCTACTCCGCCTTCAACTACATGGGGCCAGGCGTTGTGTCGCAAGGCCGCGATCTGGCCAAAGGACTGGCGGATCCCGCCGACCAGGTCTATCTGGTCAGCCTGCCGGGCGGCAACGGCAGTATTGCGCGCCGCCTGGTACAAAAGATGATCCCCGGCGCGTTCAACGGAAAGAGCTTGACCGAGCTGCTGCTCGACCGCATCAACTTCGGCGCTCTCGACCAAGCTTCCAACGCGGTGCGCGTCAGGCTCTCGAGCACGGTGGTCGCCGTCAAGCACGACGGGGACCCTGCGAAGTCCAGCCGCCTCACCGTGTGGTACGAACGCGGCGGGCGCCTCTACAAGGCCAGCGCCAAGGGCGTGGTGTTGGCCGGGCAGCAGCACGTCAACCGGCACATCTGCAAGGACATTCCGGCCGCCCATCGCGAAGCCATGGGCACCTTCCACCACGCGCCCATCCTCACGGTGAACGTGGCGCTCAAGAACTGGCGTTTCCTGGACAAGCTGGGCATCAGCTGCGCACGCTGGTTCGAAGGCTTCGGATGGTGGACGGGCCTGCGTCGCAACGTGCTTCTGGATGGCAAGGAATCGATGCCGCTGGATCCCAACAAGCCGGTGGTCCTCACCCAGTACAACCCCTTCCTGCTTCCGGGCCTGCCCTGCCAACAGCAATGCACGTCTGCACGCATGCAGCTGTTCGGGCTGAGCTACGCCGAAATCGAATCAGCGGTGCGTGCGCAGTTCACCAGGATGTTCTCCTCCGCCGGATTCGACGCGGCGCGCGACATCGCCGGCATCACGACCAACCGCTGGGGCCATGCCTACAGCGTGGCGCCCCCTGGCTTCTTCTTCGGCAAGGGCGGGCACCCCGCTCCCAGGGAGCTGCTGCGCAAACCCTTTCATCGCATTGCCTTCTCGCATTCCGAGCTCACAGGCGCGCAAATGTGGGAGTCGGCGGCGGACGAGGGCCAACGCGCCGCGACCCAGTTGCTCGATGTCATTTGATTGCATCCCTAGAACTTCCTCAATGCTCCATGAACACCCTCAAAAGTCTTCTCATCACGGCGCTGATCGGCATCACATCCTGCATGCCTGTGTCGGCGTCCGATGAGGCCAAGCCGCAGCCCGCAGGCGCACATGCCTCTGCAGAACTCCTAGCATTCAAGAAGGCAATCCGCGCCAAATACGACTTGAAGGAACGCGCCTGGGCAGCGGGTGACTCCGACGGCTTGGTCAAGGGCTTCTATTCAACGAATGCCTTCGCCGCCGTGGAAGGCGAGAACGCGTTCTTCGCCATGGGGAGGCCGACGTTCCTGGAGCTCTACAAGACCTACGTCGCCGACACAACGAAGGTCCGCATCGAATCCGTCCACACCCATGTCAACGGCAACATGGGCTGGGACTGGACGAACTTCTACGCCGACGTGAAACCCGAGAAGGCCAAGGAGTACCCGCCCTCCCCGGTCCGCATCCTGTTCGTCTGGGAAAAGATCAACGGCCAGTGGTACTGCGCCGGTGACGTTGTGCTGCTGGGCATGTTCGACACTTCTGAAAGAAAGTGACTGGACGGCGTCAAGCGAGGCCACCCGACCGACGCAGCGTCTCAGACGGCAGTTCGCCGAACAGCGCGTGGTAGTCATGGCTGAAGCGGCTCAGGTGCCAGAAGCCGAACGCCTCGACTGCGTCCTTCACGCGAATGCCCGCCCCGCCGCTCGACAGCATTCGCCGTGCGCCGCCAAGCCTCAATGCGCGAAGGTAGGTAAGGGGATTTACTTGAAGAACCTCGTTGAAGCTCAACTGTAGCCACCGCCGGGAGACCCCCAGCACCGCGCACAGCTCGCCGATCTCCGGTGGCGCATCCTGGCACTCGGTCAGATATTCACGGGCTCTACGCACCACGTCGACATACGGCCCCTGCCGTTTCGCCGACGCCGGCGCGCAGAGCTCGGCGGCAATGTGCGGGCCCAGCAGTTCCAGGACACTCAGCTGCATGCGGGCGCCAACCGCCGACGCCTCGGGGGAGACGCTCTCCGAGAATGCAAGGACGAGCTGCAGCGGCTCGACCAGCCGCCGTGCCAGCCTCCCGCTGGCCACGATAGCGGGCCCGCCAGACAGGCAGCGCTCAAGATTCACATGCTCCGTGGCCAGCAAGTATTCGTTGACCAAGGCGCGATCCATCACCACCGAGATCAACTGGGTCGGCGGCACGATCGAGTCCAGGCCGCTGCGCGCGTCGAAGGCACAAAGCCCGTCGCTCCAGCGGTGGCCATTCAGGAGACCGTCGCCTTCCATGTCGAACGCGATGCCGAGGCTGACGGTATCGGCAGGGTTGGCTCCAAAATGGTAAGTCGTGGCGTTGCGGTATTGCTCGTACAACAGTTGGATGGACGGCAGGTGCAGGTCGACGGAGCACCCGGCCAGGTCCCCCGGCGTTACCTGAAGGCATTCAACCTCCCAGCCGGGAATGCACTCCATCGAATCCGAATCGGCGGAGAACTGCCGCTGGCACCGCACGATCGGCGGCGCCGCGCTCGCGTTGACGTTGATCTGCTGTTGCATAGGCTGCCAAAACAGGCGGCTGAAGGAGTCTGACGACGCGCGGTTTGAGGCGGCAGAAGCAGTTCCAATTCCTCGTTACGTCATGCCCATGCAGAGGTACTTGAGCTGCACGTACTCGTCGATGCCGTGGCTGGAGCCTTCGCGGCCATAGCCGGACTGCTTCACGCCGCCGAACGGCGCCACGGCCGTGCTGAGGACGCCGCTGTTGATGCCCACCATGCCGCAGGCCAGTTGCCGCGACACGCGCCAGGCCCGGGCCAGGTCGCGCGAATAGAAGTAGGCCGCAAGGCCGAACTCGGTGTCGTTGGCCATGCGCACGGCATCGTCCTCGGTGTCGAAGCGGAACAGCGGCCCCACCGGCCCGAAGATCTCCTCCCGGGCCAGCAGCGCCGTCGTCGGCACGTCGGCCAGCAGCGTCGGCTGGTAGAAGGTGCCACCCAGCGCATCGCGCCGGCCACCCGTCAGCACGCGCGCGCCCTGGGCCACGGCGTCCGCAACCAGTTCCTCGACCTTCTCCAGCGCCGCCTGGTCGATCAGCGGCCCCTGCGTTACGCCCTCGTCCAGGCCGTTGCCCACCTGGAGCGCCGCCACGGCTGCGGCCAGCTTGATGGCGAAGACGTCGTAGACGCCTGCCTGTACCAGGATGCGGTTGGTGCACACGCAGGTCTGGCCGGCATTGCGGTACTTGGAGGCGATCACGCCCTGCACGGCTGCGTCCAGGTCGGCATCGTCGAAGACGATGAAGGGCGCGTTGCCGCCCAGTTCCAGCGAAAGCTTCTTCAGCGTCGGTGCGCACTGGGCCGCGAGCAGGCGGCCGATCTCGGTCGAGCCGGTGAAGGACAGCTTGCGCACCGTCGGGTTGCGCGTCAGCTCGCCGCCCAGCACCGTGGCGCTGCCGGTCAGCACATTGAGCACGCCGCGCGGCAGCCCGGCCTGCTCGGCCAGGCGGGCCAGCGCCAGCGCTGTCAGTGGCGTCTGCGAGGCGGGCTTGACGATGATGGTGCAGCCTGCCGCCAGCGCCGGTGCGACCTTGCGGGTGATCATCGCGGCCGGGAAGTTCCACGGCGTGATGGCGGCGCACACACCCACGGGCTCCTTCACCACGAGCAGTTGGCGGTCGGGCCAGGGCGACGGGATCACCTCGCCATTCAGGCGCCGCCCTTCCTCGGCAAACCATTCGATGTAGGACGCCGCGTAGGCGATCTCGCCTCGTGCTTCGGCCAGCGGCTTGCCCTGTTCCAGCGTCATCAGGTGAGCCAGTTCGTCCTGATGGCTCATCACCAGGTCGTGCCAGCGGCGCAGCAGCCGTGCACGGTCCTCGGCCGTGCGGTCGCGCCAGGGGCCCAGCGCCCGCGACGCCGCACCGACGGCGGCGCGGGCGTCCTGCTCGCCCAGGCGCGGTACGCGGCCGACGAGTTCGCCGGTGGCAGGGTTGTGCACGGCGAGCGTCCCACCGTCGGCAGCGGACACCCACTCGCCGTCGATCAGGCAGCGATTCATCAGCAAGGCTTGCGTGTTCGTCATCGGGAGTTCCACCTCAGTTCATCTGCGTCACGAACTTGGTGACGAGGTAGCTGTCGAAGGTCTCGGTGCCGCCCTCGCTGCCGAAGCCGCTGTCCTTGATGCCGCCGAACGGGATCTCGGCTGGGCCCATGCCGAAGTGATTGATGTTCACCATGCCGGCCTCCAGGCGCGAGGCCAACGCATGGGCGCGACGCGTCGACGTGGTGAAGCCGTAGGCCGCCAGGCCAAAGGGCAGGCCGTTGGCCGTGGCGATGGCCTGGTCGAGGTCATCGAAGGGCGCAATGCCGGCGATGGGGCCGAAGGGTTCATCCCGCATCAGCCGGCTGCCTGGCGCCGGGTTCAGCACCACCGTCGGTGCAAAGAAGTTGCCTTGCTCGCCGATGCGGGCGCCGCCCACCACTACGTCGCCCCCCGTGGCGCGGGCATCGTCGGCAAAGGCCTGCATCTCGCGCAAGCGCCGCTCGCTGGCCACCGGCCCCATGTTGACGCCGGGCTCCAGGCCGGGCCCGACGCGCAGCGCGCGGGTGCGCTCCAGGAACCGGTCCACGAAGCGGTCGAACACGGGTCGCTGCACCAGGAAGCGCGTCGGTGAGACGCAGACCTGCCCGGCGTTGCGGAACTTGTACGGCGCCAGCAGGTCGGCCGCGCGCTCGACGTCGGCGTCATCGCAGACGATGACCGGCGCATGGCCGCCCAGCTCCATCGTCGTGCGCTTCATGTGCTGGCCGGCCAACGCGCCCAGCAGCTTGCCCACAGGTACCGAGCCGGTGAACGAAATCATGCGCACGATGGGCGATTCGATCAGCCGGCGCGAGATCTCGTCCGCAGGCCCCCAGACCAGGTTCAGGCAACCGGGTGGCAGGCCGGCGTCGTGGAAAAGCCGGGCCAGCGCAACGCAGGCGCTGGGCGCTTCCGCCGGGCCTTTCAGGATCACCGTGCAGCCACTAGCCAAAGCCGCCACCACCTTGCGCAGGGCCTGGTTGAACGGGAAGTTCCATGGCGAGAAGGCCGCGCATACGCCGATGGGCTCGCGCAGCACCATCTGCCGCACCTCGGGCAGGCGAGCCGGCACGACCCGGCCATAAATCCGCCGGCCCTCTTCCGCATGCCACTCGACATGCTCGGCGCTGCCGGTCACCTCGGCCACGGCGTCCGCGAGTGGCTTGCCCTGGTCCAGCGTGATGTTGCGGCCGATTTGCGGCGCCCGTTCGCGCATCAACTGGGCCACGCGGCGCAGCAGGTCCGAGCGCTTCAATGGCGACTCCAGCCGCCAGCTCCGGAAGGCCCGTTCGGCCGCGGCCAGCGCCCGGTCGACGTCGGCGGCAGCGCCGCTGGGCAACTGCCCGATCAAGCTGCCGTCGGCCGGGTTGAGCACCGGCTGGCTGGAGCGGGACTGCGCGCCGATGAACTCGCCATCGATGTAGAGGCAGAGGTCTTCGTAGGCGGGTGGATGGGGGGTCATGGCGCGGTGGGTTGGGTGACGGAAACGGCGGCCGAAGCGGCCGAAGCGGGCAACGCAGGCACGAGCAGCGTGTTCTCCTGCTTCAGCACCAGGTGCCGGATCTGGGCGCGGAAGGCCTTGAAGTCGGCATCAGCCATCAGCGCTGCACGGCGGCGCGTGCGCTCGTCCATCGACTCGAAGGACCAGAAATAGACGAGCTGGTTGAGCTCGCCAATGTCACGCGTGTAGCAGCCCAGCATGGGGCCGAGCAGGCGCTCCTGCACCGCGCGGCCGCAGGCTTCGTACAGGCGGATGTACTCGGCGGTGCCGCCGGGGACGAGGGAATAGGTGCGCTGTTCGACGAACATGGTGTCAGGCGGCCTGTGGCTGGGGCTGTGCGGCGGGCCGCGTGAAAGCGGCGAAGCGGCGCGTCACGCCGGGCAACTGGCTGGCGTCGCAATGGGCGGCGATGTAGCGGTCAGGGCGCAGCACGATCAGCGGCCTGGGGTGGGCGGCCATCCAGTCGGCGAAGTGGTTGTCGATGTCTTCGACGCACACCGTGCCGGGCATCGCGCTGGCGCGTTCGCCCGGTCCCCGGCCGCTGCGCGCTCGGTCGATCCGCACGAAGCGGGCGCCAAGGTCGCGCCAGAACGCGCGCTCGACGTCATTCAGGGCGGCCTGCGGGTCGGCCTGCCAGCCGATCAGCGCGAACCAGGGGCCGAGCACGTCGTCGAGCTTGCGGCGCGCGCCGGTGTCGTCTTCAACGTCCGGCTGGATCAGCATGCGCCCGACCATGGGGCCGCCGTCCGAATCCACGACTCCGCCGCCTTCGTACCGCGGCATGGGCTTGAAGCGCATCTGCAGCACGTAGTCCTTCGCCCCCGGCAACAGGCGCATCAGCGAGAACAAGCGGTCACGCAGCCAGGCGTGCGCGCGATTCGTCGGCATCAGCATCGCGCCGAAGGCGTCGGCGAGGTCGATCATGGCTTTGGCATGGGCATGCCGCTCCCGCTCGTAGGTTTGCAGTACCTCCGGCTGCAGCTGCTCGCGCACGATGCCGGCCAGCTTCCAGGCCAGGTTGCCCACGTCGCGCAGGCCCGCGTTCAGGCCCTGGCCGATCCAGGGTGGCGACAGGTGGGCCGCATCGCCGATCAGCGCGACGCGGCCGACGACGAAACGGTCCGCCACGCGCGAGTGGTGGGTGTAGGTGCGTGCGCGCACGATCTCCACGGCGTCGGGGTCGGCCACGTAGGGCGCCAGCAGGCGTCGCACGGAGGCGTCCTCGGCAATTGCCTTCTCGTCCTCGCCAGCGAAGACCATGAACTCCCAGCGCCGGTAGCCGTAGGGCAGATGGATGCAGACGTTGGGGCGGCGAGGGTCGCAGTTCAGCGCGGTGTAGGGCGCGTCGAGCTGCGCGTTGCGCACGTCGACCACCAGCCACTTGATGGCATGTGTGCGGCCGGCCAGCTTGACACCCAGCCAGTCGCGCATGGGGCTGCGGCCACCGTCCGCCGCGACGCAGTAGTCGCACCGCAGCGCGTAGGCCTCGCCGTCCGCGCGGCGCAGCGTCAGCGTGACGCCGAGCTCGTCCTGTGCGACGC
This sequence comes from Burkholderiales bacterium, assembly GCA_019509985.1. GTDB lineage: Bacteria > Pseudomonadota > Gammaproteobacteria > Burkholderiales > Burkholderiaceae_C > Pelomonas. The sequence goes on from JAEKLF010000061.1 coordinate 27,764, forward strand.
AGGTGACCTCCTCGCCCAGCCGCAGGTCGATGCAGGCGTAGCGCCGCAACCCCTGGCGCAATGTCTTCTCGGCCAGCTGCTGCATGAAGATATTGCGCCGCCACCAGCCCAGCTCGCGGGTCAGCGGCTGGATGTGGGCGAAGCATCTGCCGTCCGCGCGATACATGCGCAGAGGGATGTTGGGGATCATGTCGCGCAGCAGCGGCTGAGCCAGGTCGACGGTCTGAAACAGGCGCAGCGCCTCGTCGTCCATGCCGACTGCACGCGGGTACTGGAGGATTTCGCGCTCGCGGTCGACCACCACGGTGTCGATACCGTAGGCCCCGAGCAGGTTGGCCAGCGCAACGCCATTGGGACCGGCGCCGACGATGACGACGGCATGGCGCTGCACGGTGGCGTCGCTCACGCCCGGCCGCCCTGTATCCAGCCAGCCAGCGCGGGATCGGCCAGGAAGGCGTTGAGCGCGGCCTGGAAGGCGGGCAGGTTGTCGTCGTGGACGTAGTGGCCGGCGCCGTCCACCTCCACCCGGCGGATGTGCGGGTTGCGCCGCGCCACCTCTTCGGCCGTCGCGGCCGACAGGAAATCGGACCGCGCACCGCGCAGGAGCAGCGTCGGGACCCGCAGAGCGTCCACATGCGGCCACAGGTCGACCAGATGTTCGGGAGACGCGCTCAGCCGTGCATGAGCGATGCCTTCAGCATCATGGCGCCAGACCACGCCGCCGCCGGACTCAGTCATCATCGAATGCTCGACGCGGGCTTGCAGCGCCGCATCCGAAATGTCCGGGCGCTGCTGCCGCCAGAACGCGCCAGCCTCTGCCAGCGAAGTGAAGTGGCCCGGCGTGGATTGCAGCTCGCGGCGGATGCGCTCGGCACCGGCTGAACTGCCCGATGCACCGGGCCCCATATCCTCGATGACCAGGGCGGCGACATGCTGGGGATGCTGCGACGCATAGACGAAGGCATTGGTCCCGCCCATTGAATGCCCGAGCATGACGAAGCGCTTCAGGCCAAGCTCCTCGGCCAGCACCTCCAGGTCGCGCACATAGTGCTCGGCGTGGTAGCGGCGCTGGGGGTCCCAGTCGCTTTGGCCGCGGCCGCGCTGGTCCAGCGCGATGAAGCGCACGTGATCGGCCAGCGGCAGAGCAACGGGCTCCCAGGTGTAGGCGAAGCTGCGCAGGCCGTGCAGGGCGATGATTGCCGGCGCAGCGGCATCGCCCCACTCTACGTAGCGCAGCCGCAGGCCCTCGCTGCGGATCCAGCCTTCGCGCGCGTGCGAGTTCATGCCGTCGCCCTCCCCGCCTAGACGAGGCCGTCTTGGCCCTTGACGTCGCTGGCCTTCAGGCCGCCGAGCCGGGCGTTCAGGCGGCCACGCGTGGCGAAGGCCCAGATGATGAGCAGCTCGTCACGGTTGGGTGCGTCGTTGAACATCACGCTGACGCTGTCGTAATGCGAGCGCACGTAGAGCGCGTCCTTGTGCGCCAGCGGCACATCGAGCACGGTGCCCGGCCCGCCACGCTTGCCGGTGGACGGCACCCAGGACTTGCCGCCGCCCACCGCATCGCGCACCGGGTTGGCTGCGGGGTTGGTCAGCAACGCATTGCCGTGCTCGTATTCGCCGTCGATGCCCACCAGGCAGGCCTTGCCATAGCTCTCGATCGCCTGGCCGGCGGCGGCCTCCTCGATGCGGCGGCCGAACTCCGCGCCCAGCGCTGGTGACTGCTCGACGAAGGCCGACAGGTCCGTCTCGAAGCGGCCCGCATAGGGGTTGTGGATGGCCGCAGCAACGACGAACTTGCGCAGCGGCACACCGTCGGCGGGCCGGCCGGTCTCGCCGGCCAGCGTGTCTTCGATCTGGAGGTACCACTTGCGGATGTGATAGCCGTGGAAGTTGGGAGCCTTGCTCATGGGGAGTCTCTTCTTGGGGGTCGGAATCAGTCGAACAGCGGGACCAGCGAGGTCGGATCACTCGCGGCGCTGTGTTCCGTCATCAGCCGCTTGCCCTCCTCATCGGTCGTTGCCGTCTCGCAGAAGAACTCGAGACGGTTGCCGTCGGGGTCGGTGAAATACACGCCGATGCCGGCCTTGTGGTCGGTGATTTTGACGATGTGCACCTCGCGACGCAGCAACATGCCGTAGAGGCGGCGCAGCTCGTCAAGGTCGCCGGCAATCTCCAGCCCGTAGTGCTGCAGGCCGATGGTGCCCAGCTCTGCGGGCGTCTGCGCGCGAATCAGTGCGATGTCATGGTGCTTCTGGCCGAAGGACATGAAGACCCAGCGCGGCTCGCTGGCCACCTGCTCCATGCCCAGCACCTCGCCGTACCAGCGGCCCGAGGCCACGGGATCGCGCACATAAAGGGCCACGTGCGTGCGCAGGACACGCGGCGTCGGCAAGGTCTGGCCCGGCGCCAGCGGTGGAACATGAACGGGAGCGGCATTCGTCATCCGGTGCATCCTTCAATCGATCGACTGGACGTGAGCCACCAAAGGCGCCTCGAAAGGCGTCCAGGCCACGGCGGTGATCTCGGGGAACTCGCGCCATTCCTTCTGCCAGGACCGGCCACCGTCGCGTGAGCAGAAAAGATCGCCGTACTTGGTGCCGGCATACAAGCGCGTGGCGTCGGCAGCGTGGCCGCCCAAGGCCCAGAAGGTGGAGTTGGGCGCCACGTCCAGCCGGGTCTGTTCCCAGTTGAAGCCGCGATCGGCAGAGCGGTAAAGACGGGTCTTGAAGCCCGGCGTGCCGTCGCCGATGGCCATCAGCAGTTCGTTGTCGGACCCGGGCAGCGGCAACACGGTGCGCGTGTAGTACAGGCCGTCGAAGCGCTGCTTGGAGAGCTTGGCGTCCCAGGTCTGGCCGTCGTCCTGGCTGACGTAGACCGCATTCACGGTCAACACGACGAAGGTGCGCGGTGCCGATGCCGATGCCGATGCCGATGCCGATGCCGATGCCGATGCCGATGCCGGCAGGATGCTGATGGCGTGGATATCGGAACTTCGGATGGCCTTGCGCGGATCATCCAGCCGCTCGAAATGCTGGCCGCCGTCGCGGCTTCGCCAGGCGCCGCCCTCCTCCACGCCGAACCAAACGTCCTGGCCGTCGTCGGGGTTGACGCAGATGGTCAGCATGCGCGGGCGGTTCACGCCCTGGCAGAACTCCGGCATCTCGGGCGGCAGGCGCTGCCACGATTCGCCAGCATCGGTCGACTTGAACAGCGCCGAGCGCGACGGCGCGCCCGTGCCGGCGTACAACACCAGCGGCTGGCTCGGGTCGATGGCAATCGACCAGACCGTCATGCCGTTGATGGGCCCTTCAGCGCGGCGCCAATGCGCGCCGCCGTCGTCGCTGATGCACAGACCACAGTCCGCGCCAGCGTAGACCCGTTCGGGCCGCGTCGGGTCGACGGCCAGCGCACGCACCACGCCGTCGAATTCGATGGCCTCCTTCAGGCCCAGCCGGTGCCAGGTCCTGCCGTCGTCATTGCTGCGCAGGATGCCTTGGCCAGCGGTGGCCACCATGACGGTGAATTCCATGGAAACAGTGCTCCAGGTCAGAGGAAGATGCCGCGCGTCAGGCCGCCGTCGCAGCCGATCGACTCGCCGGTGATGGACCCCGACTTCGGCGACGCCAGGAAAGCGATCAGCCAGCCCATTTCCTCGGGCTGCAGCACGCGACGGATAGGCGTGGCCTTGGCGTAGTTGGCCTCCACCTCCGCGGCCGTCAGGCCCTGCTTCGCGGCCTCCTTGGCGTAGAGCTCATGGATGTGGGGCGTCTCGACCACGCCGGGGTGGATGGTGTTGACGGTGATGCCGTGCGGACCGAGCTGATCGGACAGCGTCTTGGTCATGTGCACGATGGCCACGTTGCGCATGCCGGAGATCTGCTTGCTGCCCCGGCCCGTGAGCCCGCCGATGTTGATGATGCGGCCATAGCCGCCCTGGCGCATGTAGGGCGCTACGGCTTTGGCACAGCGGAAGTAGCCCACGACCTTGATGTCGATGTCCTGCAGCAGGCCTTGCGGGTCAGCCTCGTCGAGCTCGCTGCGCACCAGGCCACCGGGATGCGCGGCGCCGTTCACCAGCACGTCGACGCGGCCGAAGGCCTCGGCCGCCATCGCCATGGCGGCCTCGACGGAGGCCATGTCGGTGGTGTCCACGACCACGGGCAGGATGCGCCCTGCCCCGGGCACGCCGGCCAGCGATTGGCGCAGCTCGGCGGCCGCTTCTTCCAGGAAGGGCATGCGGCGCGCGGCAATGGCCACGTCCATGCCCTCGCGGGCGAGTTCCAAGGCAGCGGCCTTACCGATGCCCATGCTGCCGCCGGTGATGAAGGCGGACTTGCCCTTGAGTTGGAGATCCATGTGTCCTCTTTTTTGAACAGGTGTCAGGCCAGGCGCATCTCAATGAGGATGGGGCCGGTGGTGTGGTCCAGCGCCTTCGCAAGCGCGAAACGCAGGTCCTCGACGGTCTGCGCACGCAGGGCCGGCACGCCGTAGCCCTGGGCCAGCGCGAGCCAGTCGAAAGGCGGGTCGTCCAGCAGCGTCAGGCGTTGCGCCTGCGGGCCGGGCTCGATGCCGCTGCGGCCGAGTTCGGTCTGCAGGATGCCGTAGCGGCGGTTGGAGGTGATGAGCATCACCACCGGCAGCCTCTCGCGCGCCATCGTCCAGAGCGACTGGATGGTGTATTGCGCGCTGCCGTCGGACTGCAGCGCGAACACGCGCCGCTCCGGGCAGGCCACGGCAGCGCCGAGCGCCACCGGCAGGCCCTGCCCGATGGCGCCGCCGGTGTTGGTGAGGATGGTGTGATGCGCCGCCTGGGACGACGCCGTGACGAAGGGATAGCCGCAGGTGCCGCCCTCGACCGACACGATGGCCCCGGCCGGCAGCGCGTTGGACAGCAGGCGGCCGATGGCCTGCGGGGTCAGCACCCCGTCAGGCACCGTGTACTCCACACACGCGGCACCCGCGGGCAGTGTCGGCGCATCGAGCAGTTCGGCGAGGCGTTCGAGCGCCTGGTCGGCGGCTTCGCCCGGCAGAGCGAGCGTGGTGAGCGAGTCCGGCGGGGCCAGTTCGCTGGGCAGTCCTTCGTAGCCGAAATAGGCGATCGGCGCGATGGCGCCCGCCAGCACGACCAGCGCATCCTTCAGGACGGAAATCGCTGCTTCGGGGAAATAGGGCAACCGGTCGATGTCCGGCAAGCCGCCGCCGCGCTCGGTGCGGGCGGGAAAGGTCTCGCTGTACAGCCGTGCGCCCGTGGCAGCGGCAATGCGCCCCGCCGCCATGTGCCCGCGCTCGCTCAGCGCGCGATCACCAAGGAGGAACACCACCTTGGCGTGGCTCGTCAGCATCTGGCGGACGGCGGTCACGCGTGCCTCGCTGAACGCGGGCGCAGGCACAGCCTGGTCCGCACGCCGGACCTGCTGCGGCGCGGGCAGCTGCTGGAAGTCCACCGGCACGACCAGCGTCGCGACCTGACCTGGCGTGCTCATCGACGCCCGCACGCCATCAACCATGTCCTGCTGGAGCTGCTCGGCACCCACCACCGCGCGGTACCAACCCGACATCGGGCGCGCCAGGGACTCGATATCCGACGTCAGCGGCGCGTCGTATTTGAGGTGCCAGCTGGCATGGTCGCCCACGATATTGAGGATGGGCGTGCGGGCACGGCGTGCGTTGTGCAGGTTCGCCAGGCCGTTGGCCAGGCCCGGCCCCAGGTGCAGCAGCGTCGCCGCGGGCCGGCCCAGCATGCGGCCATAGCCGTCCGCCGCGCCGGTGCAGACACCCTCGAACAGGCCGAGCACGGCGCGCACGGCGGGCACCTGGTCGAGCGCGCCGACCAGGGGCATCTCCGTCGTGCCGGGGTTGGCAAAGCAGACCGACACGCCGGCCGACGCTGCCGCCTGGAGGGCAACCACGGCGCCGGAGGGCCTGGTGTCGGAGGCAGCTTGGATTGGCATGTTCGATTCGCTTGTGTCGCAGAAGACGTTGATCCCATTGGATGGGATGCGGCGAAATCGAAATAGCCGAGATCGGCAGCTTGTGCTGGCGCGCACGTCCAGTGGACGCGCCGGGAGCTTCTGCGTCAGGCGCGTCGCGAACGCGCTGGAGACGGCGGCGGCGACATCAGCGCACTCAGCGGTACCAGCATCTGCGACAGGTCGGCCGCTGCAACGCACAGCCGTGCGCCCAGCAACTCGACATCGAAGCGCTCAAACTCCTCCCGCCGGAAGATCAGCGACATGCAGCCGGCCGCCTCGTCGTCGTTGAAGGTCACCGGTGCGGAGATACCCGCCAGTTCGGCATTGAGCTCGCCATGCGACACCGCATAGCCCTGTTGGTGGATCGCCTGCAGGGCCCGCCAGAACGACTTCCAGTCCTCGCCGATGGCGCGACAGTCCGGTTCGCTCTCATGGCGGTCCCAGACGCGCCGCAACTTGCCGCGACCCATCATGGCCAGCAGCACCTTGGACGTGGACGACCTGAACTGCGGCATCGTCGTGCCTCGCCCAAAGGACATGGGCAGCGGACGGGCGGAGCCATTGTGCTCGAAGACGTTGACGATGTGGTCGCCGTAGCCGGCTGTCAACAGGCCAGTGGATCCCAGCGCATCAGCCAGCCGGCTGACCACCGGGCCGCCCGCATTGATGAGGGGATCGGAATTGATCATCCGATGGTCGAGTTCGATGATCCGCGGGCCGAGCATGAACTGGCCGCCATGGCTCACGAGCAGGCCGGCCTGGGCGAGCTCCCGCGTGTAGCGATAGCAGGTGGTACGCGTCAATGACAGCGCTTCGGCGATCTGTTCGGCGGTGAGGCTGGTGTGCTCTCGTGAGAACAGATCGAGCACCGAGAGCATGCGGGTCAGGCTGGACACAGGTCAATGGTGCTTGGGTGGGATCCGCATGGTAGGAGATCGCGCCATGTGGGACTGCCGGTGCGTTAGCCTCAGGCCCGACTGGCACCCATGCAGGCGAAGGCACTCGGGCTCGATGCTCGCAGCCGCGCAGCCGCGAGGCTTCCGACGATGCCCGCCGCAGGGATCAGCGCCGGCAGGATTACGCCAAGCGCACCGCCTTTCGTCCCGGTCAGATCGCCGAAGTGAAGAAAAACGTAGATGAACAGCCCGCCCATGATGGCGCCGGAGACGATGGGAAGGATGAAGGTCGTCAGCGGTGACCCGCCGCCATGGCGACGGAAGAACAACACGACGGCCGCCGACGTGAGGGTCATCATGCCGAGAACGCCCAGCACGCCCACCTGCGAGATCCACGTGAACATGTTGAGCACCGGGTCCAGCCGCAGCCCGGCGAAGACGGCGACGGCGCCAACCGCCCCTATCGTCTGCACCACCGACCCCACGTGCGGGCTTTGGAACACCCCGTGGGTGCGGCCACAGGCGGCAGGCAGAAGGCCCTCGCGGCCGGCGACGTAGCTGTACCGGGCAATGTAGTTATGGAAGGCCGACAAGGCCGCAAAAAGACTGGAGACCAGCAGAACGCCAGCGATGGTGGGGACCGGCCCACCCACGTAGCGGCGAGCCAGCTCAAAGAAGAAGTCGGTTGGATCGCTGAGCGCCTTGAGCGAAGGGATCAGGTTCGCGGCGCCCACGCCGGCAATCATCAACCAGGTGGTGAAGACGAAGAAGGTGCCGATCAGCAGCACCGAGAGGAAAGTGGCGCGAGGGATCGTCCGGTCTGGGTCGCGGGCTTCCTCGGCATAGATGGTCGTGGCCTCGAAGCCCATGAAAGAGCCCAGGCAGAAGAGCACCGCCGCCGTGAGCGAGCCCGAGAAGAGCGCCGACGGATCGAACAAGTTGACCGACAGGCCCCCTGCTCCACCCTTGCCGAGGATCGCGAAGTCGACGACGAACACGATCAAGTACTCCAGCGCCACCAGCGCCACCAGCACTTTCGCCGAGAGGTCGACCTGGCGGTAGCCGAGCACGCCCACCAGAAGGACGGCGATGAGGCTCCACACCCACCATGGCATGTCGACGCCGAGCCCTGCGAAAACGCCCGAGGCGACACCCCCGAGCAGGCCGATGAGCCCGAACTGCAGGGCGTTGTAGGCCGCCAGCGCGATGAAGGCAGCCGCCCCGCCCCACAGCCCGCCTAGACCACGCGCGGCATAGGCATAGAAGGCACCCGCATTGCGCACATGGCGTGACATGGCGACGTAGCCGGCCGAGAAGATCAGCATCACGAGCGTCATGAAGGCGAAAGTCGCCGGGACACCGATGCCATTGCCGAGCAGGAAGGCGATCGGCACGGCGCCGGCCACCCCCGTCAGCGGTGCCGCTGCTGAGATGACCATGAAAGTCACCGAGATCAGCCCAAGCGAGTTCCTGCGAAGTTGATGGCTCGCACAATCAGCACTGTTCGTCATGGGATCCCGTCGGCGAATTTTTGTGGGTGGATGCAAGCATGCTGCGAAACTGGCCTCATTGACTTGAACTGCGGTTCGTACCGGGCGAGGCAGACGCACCGATGCCGTCGGCTCAAGGCAATTCACTATAGGGGTCCAGTGGAGCCCGAGTGATCCCAGATCGGCAACTGTCGACCCGCGCTATGGCTACCTTGAGGGCGCCCACACCCGCATGGAACTTGATGCCGTGTACATCCTGGATGTCGTGCGCGAATTCGATCCTCAGCTGATCCTGCTGGACCTTGATCTACCTGACTTCAGCGGTCTTGACGCGTGTCGGCTGATTCGCGCCGAAAAGGGGGACGATGTTTACCTTGGGGAGGTGACCGGCGGGAGCAGCGCCCACGACGCCGCTGACCGTCGTAGCAGCGGCTTCGACGCGCACTTCCTGAAGCCCGTGAGCTGTGTCGACACAGGCGGCGTAGCCACTGAAGCCGTCGGTGACGAGCGTTCCTTGCCAGGCGTCGGGCGTGCCCAGGCCCAGGAAGTCTCGGACGTTCTCGCCACTGCGGGTCTCGCTGAACTCGAAGACCACCGCCTTGACGGGGGTGGTGCTCGGCGTGCAGTAGGACCAGATGTAGGCCTTGTGGGTCTTGCCGTTGCCGGGCTTGAGCATGGCCACCGGCGTCTCGTCGGCGTGTAGCACCATGTGACGCCGGAGTTCATCGGCCAGGGCCTGCACCAGCGGCTGCAGCTGCGCGCCACAGGCGCCCACCCACTCCGCCAGCGTCGAGCGGGCGATCACATGGCCGACCCGCGCGAACACGGCCTCCTGCCGGTACAGGGGCAAGTGATCCATGAATTTGGCCACCAGCACGTGAGCCAGCAGGCCGGTCGTCGGAATGCCCTTGTCGATCACGTGTGCCGGCACCGGCGCCTGCACGATGCGCTCGCAGCACTTACAGACCCACTTGCCGCGCACATGGCGCTCGACTGTGAACACGCCGGGCTGGTTAGTCCAGCTTCTCCGCCACGTCTTCGCCGATGCGCTGCATGGCCTGGCCGCAGCCGCAACTTGAACCGCCCCGGATTTCGCGGAGGCTCCAACTCTGGAGAATGGAGCCATGAGGAAGTCCCCGAAGTTTTCACCCGAGGTGCGTGAGCGCGCCGTTCGCATGGTGCTGGAGCACCGTCATGAGCACACGTCGCAGTGGGCTGCCGTCGAGTCCATCGCTGCCAAGATTGGCTGCGTGCCGCAGACGCTGCACACCTGGGTCCGCCAGCATGAGGTCGATGCCGGTCAGCGCGAAGGTGTCTCGACGCCCGAAGCTCAGCGCATCAAGGACTTGGAGCGAGAGAACCGCGAGCTGCGCAAGGCCAACGAGATCCTGAAGCTGGCCAGCGCGTTTTTCGCCCAGGCGGAGCTCGACCGCCGCATCAAGTCCTGAAGGCCTTCGTCGACCAGCATCGCCAGCAGTTTGGGGTCGAGTCGATCTGTCGCGTCATGCAGATCGCCCCGTCGGCGTACTGGCGTCATGCAGCCCGTCAGCGCAACCCGGCGCTGTGCTCACGTCGCACGCAGCGCGATGCGAGCCTGGTGCCGCAAGTTCAACGCGTCTGGCAGGCCAACATGCAGGTCTACGGAGCGGAGAAGGTCTGGCGCCAGCTCAGACGCGAAGGCATGGCGGTGGCCCGCTGCACTGTCGAGCGCCTGATGCGTCAGCAAGGTCTGCAGGGCGTGCGCCGAGGCAAGGCAGTACGCACCACCGTTCCTGACCCCAAGGCGCCATGCCCGCTGGACCGGGTCAACCGGCAGTTCCGTGCCGAACGACCCAACCAGCTCTGGGTCTCGGACTTCACCTATGTCTCGACCTGGCAGGGCTGGGTCTACGTGGCGTTCGTGGTGGACGTGTTCAGCCGGCGCATCGTGGGCTGGCGCCAGAGCAGCTCAATGCACACCGAGTTCGTTCTCGACGCGCTGGAGCAGGCGCTGTACGACCGCAAGCCCGGCCCGACGCAAGGCCTGGTGCATCACTCGGATCGCGGATCGCAGCCCGTATTCAACCGGTCGTTGCAACACGCCTTTGGTTCACTGACGATACCAAGGTCTCGAACATTTCGGCTGGGGTCCTCCAGCCCAAGACCTTGCGAGGTCTGTTGTTGAGCGCGTTGGCCACCGCCTGAAGCGCTGGCGCTCCGTATCGGCTCAGATCTGTGCCTTTGGGGAAGTACTGGCGCAGCAGGCCGTTGGTGTTCTCGTTGGTTCCACGCTGGAGTGGGTGGCCTGGTTCAACCACCACCGATTGATGGAGCCGCTGGGCTACGTCCCGCCAGCCGAGTTCGAGGCCAACTACGATCGTCAACGCGCTGGTCAGGCCGCGACCGTCTGACTTAAACCAACGGGCCTCCGCGATTGCCGGGGCGGTTCAAGGCTTCGCTGCTCGGGTGAGAGGGTGCTCGCGAAGCGCTCACTAGTGGCGGCGAACTTCATCCGCTTGAGGATCGCCATCTCGTGCGTGAGCTTGTCGATCAGCGCCTGCTTGAAGGTGAGCTCGGTGTCACGCTGCTGGACTTGCGCGAGCAGCGACTGCACGGCTTGCCTCGCAGCTCAACGGTGGCAGGAACGCTGCACCGATCAACTCCCACTGCCGCCGCAGCGGCTACCGCGCGAGCGGCTTAGTCCTCGGGCACATTGCTGACCCTGGGACGCGGCCGGCGAAGGACAGCACCCAGCCCGGCTGGCCGTTCGCAAGATCACTGTAGACACAGTGAACAGGGCGACTTCGGCTGTCGACATCGCGCTACGGGTTCAGTTGTTCAGCAAGCCCTCGATTCGTTCGCCCAGCCTGGCCCAGGCCTCCCTCTTTTCGGCCGCGTAGCCGTGATGCAGGTAGGCCCGGCGGACGCGACTGCCGTCCATCACGTGGGTTCGGCATCGATCGATCAGATCAAGTGAGACACCCAACTGCTGCATCATGGTGGCGCCGGTGCGGCGCAGGTCATGCGGCGTCCACGCACCCGCCTTCCACCAGACAGCGTGAGCGAGTTGTCATGTTTGCGGTTCTTCAGAGGCCTGGCTCGATTCTTGAACTGCATCTGACGGTCGCCAATCTGCCTGGACACGCTCTTGACGCAGACGTGATCTGTCGGCGCCTTGCCTGTCGCCGCGCGTGCCGGAAAGCAGAACGCCGTGTCGCCGGTCAGGGCGTGCAAGGCCTTGAACTGACGCAAGGCGAAGGACGAAAGGTAGACCTTCCAGTCAACACCGGTCTTGGTGTTCCCAGCGGCGTTCTTTCCACCATTCAGGTGAATCCACAGCGCTTGTGTGCAGCCTGACCAGCGCGTCTCCTACTTTGCCGACTCCCCCGAGACGGCTGTGTACGAGGCCTTCGGCCGCCGCGAGCAGGAGTGGCCGTCGCTCGACTACCTCCGACGCCGCGAGATTGCGTGGGCCCATCCCCCGAGGAGCCCATGAGAAAGAGTCGATTCACGGAAGAGCAGATGGTGGCGATCCTGCGCGGGGCAGACCGAACCACGGTGGCAGAGGGGACTCGGCGCCGGACATGGTGGGTTTCCCCTGATTAGTTCGACGGCCGATCTAATTATGATGCCTGCGCGGCACGGCCGTATTTCTTTTCAGGCATTGATTCGACGTCGAATCTGTGTGCTTGAGAAGTGCCAGCAGCATCGGGCGTCGCCTGGGCCCGCTGGCGCCATCCAACGCTCCTCTGTCAGCAGAACTCAGCCCATGATGACTCTATTCCCAACCCGCCAGCCGAGCGCCCGTATGCGCCTGACGGGGTGTTGCGGCCCTCATGCGGTAGTGCTGGGTTCAAAGTCAGTCCTAAGGACGAACGCTTCGTATCCATGCCGCGAATGGACCGGCTTCAATGGAATCAGCCAAGCGCGTCGGTTCGGCGAGGCGAACTCGAGTTCAGCAGAGCGGTGAGCAGTTGCCAAATACTCGAATGGTAGGTCTTGGAGCCATGTCAGTTCATCATCGGAGCATCGAGACGCGTCGCCCCTACGAGCAAATCGCTGAACGGATCAAAGCGCTGATAGAAACTGTCCGCCTGACGGGAGGCGCACGGCTTCCTCCCGAACGCAATCTGGCCTCGGAACTCGGTGTGTCGCGAGCCTCCCTGCGGGAAGCGCTGATCGCGCTGGAGATTGAGGGAAGCATCGAAATCCGGAGCGGATCGGGCATCTACCTCTCGCCGTCTGGCCGCCTTGGCGATATATCCGCTACCGACTTGGGGGACAGCCAAGCGGACCTGCTGCAAGCTCGCGTCCTACTGGAGGGCGCAGTGACTTCCCTCGCCGCTGCCCGTGCCAGCGAGTCCGGGCTGCACTGGGTAGAGGAAGCGTTGGTGGAGATGCACAACGGAATTGCCAGAGGAAGTACGCGAGTCGAGGCTGATCGACGATTTCATCTAAGCATCGCGGAACAGTGCGGGAATTCGGTGTTTGTCGAATTGGTCAGTACGCTGTTCGACAGTTACCAGAGTTCGATTTCCTCAAGGATGGGCGCGCGCAGCGAAACGTTACGTGGTTGGCAGTGCGACCTGGACGAACATGAGGGGATTCTGAGGGCGCTCAAGTCGCGCAATCCGCAGGCTGCGGCAGCGGAAATGTGCCATCACCTTCAGGCTTGCCATAGGCGTTGGGGCGGTGAACCGGCTTCGTCGTGCCCTCCATGGGAGCGGCGCTCCCCCGAAGGTGATCACGGTTCCGCAAAAGATGACCAGTTGAGTGCTGCCAAGCCGACATTTTTTTCACCGCTTGATTCGACGTCGAATCTATCTATGCCCTCGTTGGGCATTGCAGAGGCGGCGCAGCGGGGGTCTCCCTCTACGGCCGAGTCGAGCGTCGGCCTTTTGTCGGCCGCACTCAGTTCATGACTGACCCCTTACCCATCGACTGGCTGCACGCATGGCGCATGCACGGCCCGGCGGCAGTTCCTAGGTCAGCGCCTCGTGCGGGAGGGCTGCCCTTCCGATGCGGCAGGCATGGGAATACCGCGGCGAACCAGAAAGCCTTGGAGAGCTTTTCACTCGGAACAGATCGTTCACGGCCGAACCAGACGCCCATCGGTTCGGCGGGACGTTTCCGAGCTCAAAGAAGCGCTGGCACTGCAAGTTTTGCAGCCGGCAGTTGTTTCATAACAGGAGACAGAACGTGAAGAAGAAATTGGTTCCGCGGGTCCGACAGTTGACCGTTGTAGCGGCATGCGCTTACTTGGCCGGCTGCGGGGGCGGCGGCGGAGATGGGGGCGGAGTGTCTGAGGGCCGATTCCAGGCCATCAGCTTCAAATATCCGGGTGGCAACACTTTGTTGAATGGCCCGACTGCGTTGTCCGCGACCGCGACCTCCGGGCTGCCGGTCAGCTTCCGCACCGGCACGCCCACCACTTGCACGGTGGCGGACAAACAAGTGACCCTGCTGGCTGCAGGGGACTGCCTGGTTATTGCGAGCCAACCAGGCGGGGCCGACTCGGACGGCACGGTATGGGCTGCTGCAGACGATTCGAGCCAAGTGTTCGTCGTGTTGAAGCATGCACAACGCCCGCTGGTGCCGGTGGGCATCGTTCTGCGCGGGGCGACTCCCGTCAACATCACGCTGCCAGACAAAACTGACGCTGGCATGCCGGCGACCTACACGTCGACGAAGACGCCCGAGGTTTGCACGGTCAGCGGCACGACGCTGAAAGTCCTGCAGCAGGGGTTCTGCGCGCTTGGGGTGACGGCGGCGGAAAACGACTCATACACAGCCCTGCCAGAGGGGCAGGCCTTCATCGAAATCGGGTCCATGCCGCCTGCGGTGGTCCCGTTGGGCGGTGCGACTCAAACAGTCGTGCTGGGCTCGGTCGATACCAATGGCAACGCCCTGACGTACGCAAGCACGACGCCAGCGGTTTGCACGGTGGCTGGCAATGAGCTTCGTCTGAACGCCAAGGGAAGCTGCGCGGTGACCCTGTCCAGTGCAGCCGGCACTTCCGAAAAGCTGCAGGTGCTTGCCGACCCGTTGTTGGTGTCGAGTGGGTTCGGGCTTGACCCACGCAGCAGCGTCGGCTGGACGGATGCCTACAGAACCTGGCAAGGCGGTCGTGTGACTGTCAATCCTTGGAGCAGCACCTTGGCCGCAGGCTGGGAGCGGTGCAACACCAAGGCCGACAACGGCGACAGCATCGACAACTGGTGCTACAGCAAGATCGCCGACGACGGCTTGTCTCTGCTTTCTGCGCTGCGCCTTCCCGAGAGCAAGTGGACCCCGGGCAACTGGCAGTACGGCTTCAATCGCATCGACGTCTTTTCGCCTTGGCTCATCGGGTTCAAGCCGGACGACGACACGCTCAATGGGCTGAAAGTGACCGAGGAGAAGACGCTCAACTTCACCCTGGGCGTCAATGCCGATCTTTACGCGGCCTCGAAACCCTTCGTCGTGCACCTGGACCTGGGCAAGAGCAATAAAAACAATTGCAACGTCACGCTGAGCACCCTGGTGTGGGTCCCGAAGCCGGGGATGGTCAGCTACTCCGTCCCTCTGGACAACTTCGCGGTCACTGAGGCGTGCGACCTTCCGGGCCTTACCAAGGCCTCGCTGGACGACGACGTGCGCAAGCTGCCGAACCCTTACGACAGCACGGGCGCCCCGGTCAACGAAGCCGCGTTCAAGGCAGCCCTGGACAAGCTTGCGACCTCGCGTGCCTCGGCTGCGACGGTGCTGAAGTCCTCCAGCGTCGTGCGCACGCGCTTCTGGTTGATGGACATCAACGAGAACAACAAGACCGACGGCATCACTGCCTCCGACTTGACCCTCAAGGGCCTCATCTACTTCCAATAACCAGTTAGCGCGCGGACTCGCGTGCCAGTGACCCGCCTCGGCGTCGATCGGGGCAGTGACACGGCATCCGATGCCGAGAAGGCGGAGCCGCCCACGTGGGCAGGCTGCCGCCGGACACATCGAAGGAATACGGAGACACCATGAAAAAACAGTTCCGCACCACTGCCATCCATCGCGGCATGGTCCACATGATGCTGCTGACCGTCGGCAGCGCCGCGCTGGCGCAGACGGCGGCTGAAAAGCCGGCCAACCTGGAAACCGTCGTCGTCACCGGGCAGCGTCAGGCGCTGCAGAATGCTCAGAAGATCAAGCAGAACGCCGAGGAAATCGTCGACTCGGTCGTCGCCGAGGAAGCCGGCAAGCTGCCGGACAAGTCGATCACCGAAGTGCTGCAGCGCGTCGTCGGCGTCGTCATCGACCGCAACAAATCGCGGGGCGACCCGGAGCACTTCTCCGTCGAAGGCTCGGGCATCAGTGTGCGGGGCCTCAGCTGGGGTTCTTCGCTGCTGAATGGCCGCGAGTCGTTCTCGGCCGGTTGGCCGGGCCGCGAGCTGAGCTGGGGCGACATCCCGCCCGAGCTGATGGCCGGCGTGGACGTCTACAAGAACCCCTCCAGCGAGATCATCGAAGGCGGCGTCAGCGGCACGGTGAACCTGCGCACGGCCTTGCCCTTTGACTACAAAGGGACCAAGGCCTACGTGTCGGTCGGCAACAATTACGTGCAGCGCTCGGGCAAGAATTCGCCCAGCATGTCGGGGCTGTACACCACGCAGTGGAATACGGATATCGGGCGTGTGGGCGTGCTGCTGGATGTGTCCTACAACCACACCAGTTTCCAGAACGAGAGCCTCCAGCTCGACGCTTACTACCCCCGCACCGACTTGATCGCGGGCCAGGTGGCATGGGCGCCGAAATCGGCCTCGTTCCGCAACAACACCGGCGACAACGAGCGCGCGGGCTTCTACGGCGCGCTGCAGTGGAAGAAGGACCACATGGAATCGGCGCTGACCTATTTCGTGTCGGGCACACGGGAGACGGGCAGCGAGCAGGGCTTCTACACAGGTATCGAGAACGCGTACAAGTCGAAGATCGACCCCGCGACTGCGAAGTACGACGCCAACAATGTGCTGCTCTCTGGCAGGTACACCTATCCGACCGGGCCTGGGGCGAACGATTTCGAGGCAGGCGGCCTGGGCTTGCAGATCACGCGCGGCTGGAACCAGACCAATTCGAAGACCGGTGAACTCGCGTGGAACTTCAAGTGGGCCGTCAACGACAACTGGTTGCTGCAGAACGACGTGCAGTGGGTTCACGCGAAGAACGATTCGGTCGGCCGCAACCTGCAGCTGGGCACGTTCGCGCCAAGCATGGGCATCGACGTGTCAGGAAAGGGTCCGCTCCGCCTCGACTTCGACCAGGCCGCCACGGAATTCCTGGCCGACCCGAAACACTATTACTGGAACCTGATCATGCCGAGCGCCAGCAAGGCCGACGGCGACTTGTACGCATGGAAGGCAGACGCGCGCTACCGTTTCGAGGACAACCCCATCCTGCGTGACATCCGTGTCGGCGTGAGAGCCACCTACCGCGTGGCGCGCCGCTACGAACCCACGGGCAATGGCTGGAGTTCCATTGCCGAGCCTTGGGACGTCAAGCAGAACGTGGTACCCGGTCAATACCCTCCAGACAATAACCAAGGGGGCCGGCGCCCCAGCTTCGCGTACCTGAAAGATGCGAAGTACCAAACCGTGCCCGTCGAAGTGTTCAACTTCGGCAGCTTCTACGGGGGCAAGGCGGGCTCGCTGCCCAACATCGTCATGCCGACGGTCAGTGCCGTGCGCGACTATCCGAACACCTACAGCAAGCTGCTCAACGACTACCGCTACCAGCAATGCCTGGACGCCAAGGCGCAGTACCCGAGCGTCGAGTGCGACTTGAAGAAGGACTATCAAAACTTCAAGGAGCTGGTTTACGACAACAACCCGGAAAAGACCAGCACGCACAGCGAACAGACCGATGCGGTCTACGCCACGCTGCGCTTCGGCTTCGACGACTTGAAGTTCCCGATCGAAGGCAACGCCGGTGTGCGCGTCGTGCTGACCCGCGACGTCTCGCACGGCTACACGGTTTTCGATCACAAATACGACTCGAATACGCCGCCGCATCTGCCGCACTTCGACAATATCAACCAGCCTATCGATGTACAGAACGAGTTCGTCAAGGTGCTGCCGTCGCTCAACCTGAAGATGAACTTCACCGACAGGTTGCAGGCCCGCCTGGCAATGGCCCAGAGCATGAACCGACCCGGCTTCAACCAGCTGGGCGAGTACATCAAGCTGTTCCAGAACTACGACGAGCAGAAAGGGACGCTCACCTACACCGGTGAGAACACCGGCAACGTCAAGCTCAAGCCGATCACGGCCAACAGCTACGACCTGGCGCTGGAGTGGTACCCGCGTGACGGCCAGTCCATCACGGGCACGGTGTTCTATAAAGACGTCAAGAACGTCATCATGAACAGCGTCTACAGCCGCGGCTACAACACCAACTCCGGCACTCCGCAGCTCTTCTCGATCACCGGGCCGGACAACGTGGGCAAGGCCAAGGTTGGCGGCATGGAGGTTGCCGCCATGACCTACCTGGACAAGCTAGGGTTCCTGGAAGGCATGCTGCCAGACTGGGCCAAGGGCATCGGCGTGTCGGCCAACTACACCTACATCGACGCCAAGCAAAGCCTGTACAAGCAGATCTACAACCCCTACTGCGATGCAGGCAGGGCGACGTCGAATGGCACCCTGCATTTGTTCGGCTGTGACACCAACGGTCTGCCGTTCAGGGATCTGCCGCTGCCCTACATGGCCAAGAACGCCTACAACTTCGTCCTGATGTACGACCATGGTCCGCTGTCGGCGCGGCTGGCCTACAACTGGCACAGCCGAATCCTTCAGGCGGCGGATGCCAACGGCACGCGGGGCGACGACGCGACGAGCGCGGACCCGTCGCGCCCAGGCGCCCGGGATGTGGGCTGGGGCCTGCCGGTTTGGCAGGAGGCATTCGGCCAGTGGGACGCCGGCATGAACTACAGGTTCAGCGACGCGCTGAGCATGTCGCTCAACGTGACGAACCTGAACAACGTCATCGTTCGCCAGACGCAGCAGCAGCACATCGGCGTGATGGGGCGTGCGTGGTTCTACCCGGGCCGCAGCTACTCGATGAGCGCACGCTACGAGTTCTGACGCGGCGTAAGCAGCATGCCGCCCGGACGGGCCATCCGGGCGGCATGCCAACTTATGTGGGTCGACGCCACACGTGCCAGACATGGAAATGATTGGCGTCGGCGCAGGTCGTTCAAGGCGCCCAAGAACTTGGCAAGGTCTCTATGACGCAGAAGTTTGATCGCATCGTCGTCGTGGGCGGCGGCAGTGCCGGCTGGATGGCGGCCGCGGCTCTGGTCACCGGGCTGAAGGGCCGCACCACCGTCGAGGTGGTTGAGTCCGAGGACATCGGCATCATTGGCGTCGGTGAAGCCACCTTCCCATCCATCCGCAGCTACAACCAGCTGATCGGCATCGACGAGCGCGATTTCC
>JAEKLF010000323.1 GCA_019509985.1 Burkholderiales bacterium
GAAGCTCGCGAGCCTGTCACGGTTGGCGAGCACGACTTCGAGTCCAGAGGCGGTCAGCCTCGGTTCCCGTTCATTCCCATGAGCCTTTATCTCGGCGCGGCGGCCGTTGCTCGGCGGCTCAGCGTCGAGAACGTCTTCGTGTTGACTGAGCCTCGCCTCGCGACCCACTTCGCTCGCCTCGGCTTTGACATCCGTCAGATCGGTGATCCGATCGAGCATCGTGGCGTTCGTGTGCCGTCAGTGCTGAGTTCCAGCAAGGTCGTGAACAATTTGCGGCCTTTGATCAAACCGTTGTATGCGGTGATCGACCGGTTGGTGAACCGTTCATTTGAGGCTCACCCGGACGTGCTGGAAAGGCTCAAGCCTATCCCGTATTGACCGGACCTTTCCGGTTGCTTCAACTGCAGCATGGTCCGTGCTGCAAATTCTTTTGATTGGTCCCATGAATAAAGCCTCGTCATCCGGAATCGGCGCGAAACGCAGGTGCGCGGCTGGATTGGCGCTCTCAAGCGCACTCCTGGTGGGATGCTTCGGCAAGTCGCCGGACCAATACCTGGCAGACGCCAAGGTGGAACTGACCAAGAAGAACAGCGCCGCCGCGGTGATCCAGCTGAAGAACGCGCTGGAGGGTAATCCGTCGCTGGCTGAAGCCCGTGCCCTCCTTGGTGAGGCGCTGCTGCAGGGCGGCGACGCGCGCGGCGCGCTGATCGAGCTCGGTAAAGCCAAGGAACTGGGCTTCAAGGACGACAAGATCGAACCGCTGATCGCGCAGGCGATGTTGGGCCTGAGCCAGTTTTCGAAGGTGATCTCGGAATTTTCCGAGGCGAAGCCCGCCTCGAGCGCCGCTTGGGCCGATCTGCAGGCTTCGCTGGCCGTCGCCAACAGCGCCACTGGCAACGCCGCGAAGGCGCTGGAATTGGCAAATGCGGCGGTGGCTGCCGACGCGAGCAACCTGCGGGCGCAGTTGATCCGAGTGCGGCTGGTTGCGGCGGCTTCCGGCCCGGGTGAGGGCCTCAGTGCCGTTGAGGCGGTGCTCGCGAAGTCGCCGCAAAGCGACGATGGGTGGCAGGTCAAGGGCGATCTGCTGAGCCTGCAGGGCAAGGCAGATGCGGCGATGGAGGCTTACCGCAAGGCGATCGCGCTGAACAAGGCGCATGTGCTCGCCCATGTCGGCGCCTTCCACTTGCTGCTGGCGAAGAAGGATCTTGCTGGCGCCAAGGTCGAA
>JAEKLF010000324.1 GCA_019509985.1 Burkholderiales bacterium
GCGGTTACCTCCACCGTCCCGAGCTCACCGCCGAGCGCTTTCCGCCCGATCCGTTCGGGGCGCCGGGTAGCCGCATGTACCGCAGCGGCGACCTCGCGCGCTGGCGCGCCGACGGCTCGCTGGACTTCCTCGGCCGCAACGACCACCAGGTCAAGATCCGGGGCTTCCGCATCGAGCTCGGCGAGATCGAGGCCGCCCTGCAGGCCTGCCCCGGCGTGCGCGAGGCCGTCGTGCTGGCGCGTCAGGACGGCGAGCACAAGCGTCTGGTGGCCTACGTCGTGGCCGCGGAATCCTCCTCGGTCGAAGCCCTCTCGCCCGAATCACTCTCACCCGAGACCCTGCGCACGCAGCTGTCCACCCGGCTGCCCGAGTACATGCTGCCCGCCGCCTATGTGCTGCTGTCCGCCCTGCCGCTGACTCCCAACGGCAAGCTCGACCGCCAAGCCCTGCCAGAGCCCGATGCCTCGGCGCTGGGCTCCGTTGCCTACGAGCCCCCGCAAGGCCCGGTCGAGGAGACCCTGGCTGCGCTGTGGTGCGAGCTGCTGGGCCTGGCCCAGATCGGCCGTCACGATGACTTCTTCGCCCTCGGCGGGCACTCGTTGCTGGCCGTGCGCCTGATCGAGCGCATGCGCGAGCTGGGCTGGGCGCTGGAGGTGCGCGCCCTGTTCGCCACCCCGGTGCTGGCCGCGCTGGCCGCCAGCGTGGTCGCCGCCCGTGCCGTGGCCGTGCCGCCCAACACGATTCCGGCGGGCTGCAGCCGCATCACCCCCGAGTTGCTGCCCCTGCTGGAGCTCACCCAGCCCGAGATCGACGCCGCCGTGGCTTGCGTGCCCGGCGGCGCCGCCCAGGTCCAGGACATCTACCCGCTGGCCCCGCTGCAGCATGGCCTGCTGTTCCACCATCTGGCCGACGCCCAGGGCGATGTCTATCTGACACCCAACCTGCTGGCCTTCGACACCCACGCGCAGCTGCAGGGTTTCCTGGCCGCGCTGCAGCAGGTCATCTCCCGCCACGACATCCTGCGCACCGGCTTTGTCTGGGAGGGCCTGCGCGAGCCGGTGCAGCTGGTCTGGCGCGAAGCGCCCTTGCCCGTGCACACGCACAGCTTCAGCGGCCCCGACGTGGCCCAGCAGTTGCAGCAGCAGCTCGATCCGCGGCATCACCGCATCGACGTGAGCCAGGCCCCGCTGCTGCACGCGCACGTGGCCGAGGACGCGCAGCA
>JAEKLF010000325.1 GCA_019509985.1 Burkholderiales bacterium
CGCTGCAGGGCGCGGACGGCAACGACAAGCTCAACGGTGGCGACGGCAGCGACGCGCTGTACGGTGGCAACGGCGACGACACGCTGGACGGCGGCACGGGCAACGACTGGCTGGACGGCGGCTACGGCAACAACACCTATTTGTTCGGCCGCGGCGACGGCCAGGACAACATCGCCACCACTTACGACACCACGGGCGGCAAGCTCAATACCGTGCAGCTGAAGGCCGGCCTGCTGCCGTCCGATGTCGTGCTGCGCAAGGTCACTGGCAGCCAGGGCAGCACCAACGAGTCGCTGGAGATTGCCATCGTCGGCAGCGACGACCGCCTCGTCGTCAACTACTTCTTCCAGGGCGGCAACACGGCCAGCCCCTACAACCCGGCCCAGCAGATCCGTTTCGCGGACGGTACGGCCTGGAACCTGGCGGCCATCGCCGCGCGGCTGGAGACCCCGCCCGCGACGACCACCGTCAACGGCACCAACCTGGCCGACACGCTGACCGGCACCGCGGCCGACGAGACCCTCAACGGCCTGGGTGGCGACGACGTCATCGCTGGCAAGGGCGGCACCGACTTCCTCGCCGGCGGCACCGGCAACAACACCTATCTGTTCGGCCGCGGCGACGGCGTCGACACCATCCAGTACAGCGGCGACACCAACGGCGCGCGCGTCAACGCCGTGCAGCTCGGCGCCGGCATCACGCTCGCCGACCTGAAACTGCGCCGCGCCTTCGATGCGCAGACCAACCGCTACACGGCGCTTGAGATCGCCATCGCCGGCGGCAGCGACCGGCTGCTGATCAACTATTTCCTCGAGAGCGACAGCTCCACCAACCCCTACAACCCGGTGCAGCAAGTGCGCCTGGATGACGGCACGCTGCTGACGGCCACCCAGCTGTTCGCGATGCTGAACGCGCCCACCAGCGCCGACCAGACACTGATCGGCAGCACGGGCAACGACACGTTGGACGGCGGCGCCGGCAACGACACCATCTCCGGCCGCGGCGGCAACGACACCTTGATCGGTGGCGCGGGCGATGACCTGCTCTACGGCGAAGACGGCAACGACACGCTGGACGGCGGCACGGGCAACGACTACTTCAACGTCGGCAACGGCAGCAACACCATCCTGCTCGGCCTGGGCGACGGCCAGGACGTGGTCGTCAACACGAACTACGACACCAGCAAGACCAACACGCTGGTCTTCAAGGCCGGCGTGGCGCC
>JAEKLF010000261.1 GCA_019509985.1 Burkholderiales bacterium
CGGGCAGCAACACGCCGCAGCAGGGCGGCACCTCCGTGGGCCGCGACTCACAGAACCAGCAGAACAAGCCCGGCCAGCAGCAGGGCTCCAAGAATCGCTGAGTGTTGATCGCGTGATCGCCTGATCACGCAGGGCCCCGGCCGCGCCGCGCCGGGGCCGGATTTCGAGTGGCCGGCCTACTCGAACAGATGGCCGAGGTCGTGGTGACCCATGGACTCGGCCTTGGTTCGCAGGTATTTCTCGTTGTCCGGCCCCGGCTCGGTGAGCGAGGCCTCGCGTTCCACGACGTCGATGCCGAACTCGGCCAGCGCGGCCATCTTCAGCGGGTTGTTGGTCAGCAGCCGGATGCGGTGCACGCCCAGGGCACGCAGCATGCAGGCGGCGGCGTCGTAGCGGCGCGCATCGATGGGCAGGCCGAGCTGGGCGTTGGCCTGGATGGTGTCGGCGCCGGCGTCCTGCTCGGCGTAGGCGCGCAGCTTCTGCACCAAGCCGATGCCGCGACCCTCGTGGCCCCGCATGTAGACGATGGCGCCGCGGCCTTGCGCGGCGATGCGCTTCATCGCGTCCTCCAGCTGCGGGCGGCAGTCGCAGCGCAGCGAGCCGAACACCTCGCCCGTCATGCACTCGGAGTGCACGCGCACCAGCGGCGGCTCGTCGCCGGGCTGGCCGGCCAGGTCGCCCAGGCTCAGCACGACATGCTCCTGCCCGCCCTCGGTCTCGCGAAAGCCGTGGATGGCGAACTCGCCGTACGGCGTCGGCAGGCGGGTGGAAACGATGCGTTCAATCTTCATGTGGGAACCTGGCAAGCCCGCATTCTCCCCTCCATGGGAAAACCCATGACGAAAAGGGCAGGATAGGCTTTTGGCTTCGCCGCAGGAGAGCAGCACCATGCCCCAGACCGTCAATTTCCAGCGTCCCGACGGCGCCAACGTCTCGGGCTACCTCGCCGAGGCCAACCGGCCGCTGGGCGCCGTCGTCGTCATCCAGGAGTGGTGGGGCCTGAACGAACAGATCCGCGGCGTCGCCCGGCGCTGGGCCTCGGCCGGCTTCACCGCCCTGGTGCCCGACCTGTACCGCGGCAAGCTGACCGTCGAGGCCGAGGAGGCCAGCCACATGATGACGGACCTGGACTTCGGCGACGCCGCCTCGCAGGACGTGCGCGGCGCCGTGCAATACCTGAAGGGCTTGCGGCTCGGCAGCGGCAAGGTCGGCGTGACGGGCTACTGCATGGGCGGCGCGCTGGCGGTGCTGTCCGCGACGCTGGTGCCCGAGGCCGACGCCGCCGTCGTCTGGTACGGCATGCCGCCGCTGCAGTTCGTCGACGCCAGCAAGATCAAGATGCCGCTGCAGGCCCACTGGGCCACGCAGGACACGTCCTTCCCCATCGCCGGCGTGGACGGCCTGGAAGCCAAGTTCGCCGAGGCGGACGTGCGCTACGAGGGCCACCGCTACCTGGCCCATCATGCCTTTGCCAACGAGGAAGCCCAGGGGCCGGGCCGCATCGCCGGCACGCAGTACGACGCGGCCTGGGCGCAGCAGGCCTGGGACCGGGCGATGCGCTTCTTCGGCCAGCACCTGGCCTGATTGCCGGCCGTGGCGACGTCGCTCGCGCGGCTGCTGCCCGAGCTGCGCGCCTGCACCCACTGCGAGCCGCACCTGCCGCTGGGTGCGCGGCCCATCTTCCAGCTCGACCGGCGCGCGCCCATCCTGCTGGCGGGCCAGGCGCCCGGCCGCGTCGCGCACGAGAAAGGCCGGCCCTTCGACGACGCCAGCGGCGAGCGTCTGCGGGCCTGGCTCGGCGTGTCGCGCGAGACCTTCTACGACCCGGCCTGCTTCGCCATCCTGCCGATGGGCATGTGCTTTCCGGGTACCGGCGCCGGCGGCGACCTGCCGCCGCGGCCTGAATGCGTTGCGCGTTGGCGCCGGCGCCTGCTTGACGCGCTGCCCAGGGTCACGCTGACGCTGGCCATCGGCCAATACGCGCTGGACTGGCACCTCGGCCGCAAGGCCCCGGTGGCCGAACAGGTGGCCGGCTGGCGCGAGGGCCTCGCGCGCGGCCTGCTGCCCCTGCCCCATCCCAGCCCGCGCAACCAGCGCTGGCTGAAGGACAGGCCGTGGTTCGAGGCCGAAGTCGTGCCCGCGCTGCAGCGGGCCGTCGCCGACGCGCTGGCTTGACCCCGGATCCAGCCCGGCCTCAGCCGCTACGGCGCACCTGCAACCGCGGCTCGCCCAGCCAGGCGTCGGTGTCCAGGCCCAGCCCGTCGGGCTGCAGCCCGACCGCGCGCAGCGCGCCCACGTAGCCGTCGCGGCCCTGCGCCTTGGCGGCGTAGAGGGCCGCGTCGGCCAGCCTCAGCGTGGCGTCCCAGTCCCATGCCCGCGGCGCTTCGGGGTCGAGCGGGAAGACGGCGAAGCCAATGGACACGGTGACCGGCAGCGTGCGTCCGTCGGCCAGCGTGAAGGACTGGTCGCGCACGGCAGCGCCGAAGCGCGTCGCCAGCTCGGTGGCGCCGCTGCGCGCGCCGCCGCGGGCCAGGGCCAGGAACTCCTCGCCGCCCCAGCGCACCAGCACGTCGCTCTCGCGGAAGATCGCGCGCAGCCGGCGCGCGAACTCGATCACGCGGCTCCGTGTAGTGGCGCAGGCAGAGCTGCAGGTCCGAAGTGACCCGCGAATCCAGGTAGCGCCGGTTGCGCAGGCCGGTCAGCGGGTCGGTGGTGCTGGCCTCGCGCAGCTCCGTGGTGCGCTGCTCCACGAGGGCCTGCAGCGCCATCTCGCGGCGCTCCAGCTGCGCGGTGCGCCGCGCGACGCCCCAGCGCAACAGCGCCCAGGCCAGCGCCAGCAGCGCCAGCACGGCGGCGACCTGGGCCCAGCGCGTCTGCCACCAGGCCGGCAGCAGTTCGATGTCGAGCAGCAGCGGCCGGTCGCTCCACATGCCGTGGTGGTTGGTGGCGTAAACCTCCAGCCGGTAGCGGCCCGGCGGCAGGCCGCCATAGTTGGCGAAGCGCGCGCTGGCGTCGGTGAACGTCCAATCGGGCTCCCAGCCTTCCAGGCGCAGCATGTAGCGCAGCTTGGCGGGGTCGGTGTAGTCCAGCGCGGCGAACTCGACGGCGACGCTGCGCGTGCCCGCCGGCAGCTTCAGGCCCTGCGTCAGCGCCTGGTCCGGCTGGTAGGGCTGGCCGTTGCGGCGCAGGCTGCTGATGACCACGGGCGGCGCATAGCGCGACGGCGTGAAGGCCAGCGGCTCGACGACGAGCAGGCCGCGGCTGCCGCAGAAGAGCAGGCGGCCGTCGGGAAGCGTGGCATCGGCAAAGAAGCGCGGCGTGCCCATTGGCGGGCCCTCGGCACCGCTAAGTTCGTCCAGGCGGTCGGCGACCGGGTCGTAGACGGACTGCTGGCTCCACACCCGGCCCTTGCCGTCCTCATGCAGGTTGACGCCGAAGGGCCGGCCCGGCGCGCCCAGGCGTTCGCTGATGCGCTCGAAGCGCGCACGGCCCTCGGCGTCATAGCCCTTGAGCCGGTGCAGGCCGCTGACGGCGGTGTCCACGTAGAGGACGCCGTCGCGCGTGAGCAGCAGGCCCAGCACGGCAGGGAAGCCCAGTGCCTCGCTTGGCGCGCCCTGCACCTCGGTCACGCGCTGGCCGTCCCAGCGGAACAGGCCGGCCAGCGCGCCCACCCAGAGCCGGCCGCCGCCCGGTTCCGCCAGCAGCGCGTGCACGCCGCCGCGCAGCGGTTCGCCGTCGGCGCGGCGCACGCGCTCGACCTGCGTGGCCTGGGGCGAAGCCAGGCGGTAGAGGCCGTCCTGCATGCCCACCCAGATCTCGCCCCCTTCGCGATTCGGCAGCGCCAGCACGCGGTGGGCACGTCCGCCTTCCAGCGGCCAACTGGCCAACAGGCGGGCGCTGCGCGGTTCACGGCGCTCAAGGCGGCCATTGGCCACCAGCCAGACGCTTCCGTCCGGCCCCTCGGCGAGGTTGTCCACCGGCGTGTCGGCCTCGCGCGGCCAGCGGCCGACGGTGCGCAGCTGCGCGTCCAGCAGCGCCACCGGGCCGCTGTGCGTGGCCACCATCAGCAGGCCGTCGCGGCGGGGCAGCAGGCCGCGCAGGTCGCTGCTCGCCAGCGGGCTGGCGGGATCGGCGTCCGGCCCGCGCACGGCCAGCGCCGGGTGCTGAAGGTGGCGCTGCAGGCCCACGCCATAACCGCCCGCCCACATGGCGCCGGTCTGGTCGCGCAGCAGCACGTTGATGTCGTTGCCCGCCAGCCCGCCGGGCAGGTGCGGGTTGTGGCGCAGCTGGCGCAGCAGCGTGCCGCTGGCGCCGTCCAGCCAGGCGATGCCATCGGTCAGGCCGGCCCAGACCGTGCCGTCCTGCCCTTGCGCCAGCGCCTGCACGCCGCCCTTGAAGCGTGCCGCCAGCCAGCGCGGCTGGCCGTCGTCCTCGAGGCGGCCGACGCGACCGTCCACGCTGCCGAACCAGAGCCGGCCCGCGCGGTCCTCCAGCAGCGTGCTGATGCCAGTGACGCCGTCGGGCAAGGCCAGTGCGGTCCAGCCGCCTGTTGCATCGCGCCGCGCCAGGCCGCGCCAGTGGCCGGCCCACAGACACCCGTCCTTGCCCACGGCCAGCGCCAGCACGCGGCGCTCCGGCTGGCCGTCGACGAGCAGCGGCTCGGCGTCGAAACGCCCCGTCTTCGGCTCGTAGCGCAGCAGGCCCTGGCCCAATGTGCCCACCCAGACCCGGCCGGCGCCATCGTCCGCCAGTGCGCGGATGGGCGTGGGGCGCTCGCTGCCGCTACCGAGCATGCGCACGCGGTCGAAGGCGGGGTCGTAGCGGGCCAGGCCATTGACCTCGGTGCCTATCCACATGCCGCCATCGGCGGCGGGTGCCAGCGAGCGCACCCAGCCCAGGTTGCGCTGCACGGGCGTAGCGCCCTCGCGCTCGATGGGTCGCAGCCGGTAGCCGTCGAAGCGCGCCAAGCCGTCGCTGGTGCCGATCCAGATCAGGCCCTGGCGATCCTGGGCCAGGCTGCCCACCACGTCGCGCGGGACGGCCACAGTGGCGAACTGCGGCTCCAGCGCGCTGGCTGCCGGTTGCACCGGCTGCGCCACAGCCCCTGCGGCCAGGACGGCCAGCAGGCAAGCGGCCAGCGCAAGGGTGCGGTGGATCATGGGCGGCGCGGTCTCTCCAAAGCGCGCATTGTCCGAGCCGGGCCGGTGCTCCTCGCGCCCTGTTTACCCGGCCTCAGAATGTCAGCGCATTTGTCGCTTTGGTCTTCCCAAGGTGCTTTTACGTCGTCAGCACAGAAGGGTGCGCCATGCCATTGAATGCCTATGAACTATCTGCTGGCGTATTCGTCCGCGGACTGAGCAACTTGAAAATGCAGCTGACAAAGGCCGAAGACCATGCCGCGGCCAGCGGCGGTGGTGAAGCCGCGTTGCTGAACGCGCAGCTCAGCGCGGCGCGTGGCGTTGCGAGCGATGCGCAGAATGACCTCCACCTCTACACGCTCGCCGCTCACGTGCACTGGGCCGCGGCTGGGGCGAAGTTGGCAATGGGTCGGTTGCTGGGTATCCCCCCGGTACCGGCCGCAAACGATGCAGAGAGCTTTGCGGATTTGCACCGGCGCCTCGATGCGACGCTTGCGTATCTCCGGGAGGTTGCGCCAGGCGAGCTCGAAGCCGGCCTTGATCGGGAGATCGTGATCGAACATCGCCGTGGCTCGACGCGCGCCAGCGGCGGCCAGTTCCTGCTCGCGTTCGCGATCCCTCACTTCCTTTATCACTTGACCACCGCCTACGGCATCTTGCGCAACCAAGGCGTGCCAATGACGATGGGCGACTTTTTGGGCAACTGGGCAAGCAGCTGAGTTGCCGGCACCACGGGACTGCCGGAACTCCCGCACTAAGGCGCCCGTCAAAACGCCAGCGCATTCGTCGCCTTCACCTCTTCCATCACCGCATACGTCCGCGTCTCCCTCACCCCCGGCAGCGTCCAGATCACGCTGCCGATGAACTCCCGGTACGCCCCCATGTCGCGCACGCGCGTCTTCAGCAGGTAGTCAAACCCGCCGGCCACCAGGTGGCATTCCAGGATCTCCGGCCGGGCCTGGACGGCGCCCTTGAAGGTGTCCATCACGTCCTGCACCGTGCGGTCCAGGTGCACCTCGATGAAGACCAGCATCGCCGCGCCCAGCTTGGCCGGGTTCAGCCGC
>JAEKLF010000062.1 GCA_019509985.1 Burkholderiales bacterium
TGGCGCCTGACGGCGCGGTGCTTTGCGTGCGGCCCTACTGCCACACGGACCATTACTCACAGGTGTACTTTGACACCCAGCGCGTCATCCACGACACGCTCGGGCCGGCGGGGCATCTGGAGCCCGGCGCGGGCGAGCCTGCCGAAGCCGGCCGACCGACGGACGGGCAGACGCCGGTGTCCGACTGAAGCGGCGTCCGTTCGCGAACGGCGGGTCAGCCGTGGCGCAGCTGGAGGCTCGGCAGCCGCCAGCACTCGCGGCTGACGCATTCGCTTACATACGCCCGGCCGATTCCTGTCGACATTGGCGCCCGCCCATCGTCGTTCCGACAACGGCGGTGTTGCCGTGCATCCTCAATGGAGAGACACCATGAACTACGTCGACGGATATCTGGTCCCGGTACCCAACGCGAATCGAGATGCCTACCGCAAGCTGGCTTTGGAGATGGCTGCATTGTTCAAACAGAGCGGTGCGCTGCAGGTCGTCGAGTGTTGGGGCGACGACGTGCCCGAAGGCAAGGTGACCTCGTTTTCGATGGCCGTGCAGCGTAAGCCCGACGAGACGGTTGTCTTCTCGTGGGTGGTCTGGCCGTCGAAGCAGGTACGCGATGAGGGCATGAAGAAGGTGATGGAACACCCCGGCATGCAGAAGGGCCCAGCAGGCATTCCGTTCGATGGCCAGCGGATGATCTTTGGCGGCTTCCAGGTCATCGTGAACGAGTGATCGGCATCGCCAGCGAACCGGTGCAGGCCAGCAACCACGACAACGCTGGCGTTCAGACCGAATCCGGCTCCCTCCTGCGAAGCAGCCTGCCGATTGCAGGGTTTGCAGGCGCTGCACCTTTCCCCCAAACGGCATGATCGGCGTCAACATCGGGAATCGCCCGCCGGCCCTAAACTGGTTCTCGATGACCCGCCGTGCCGCCCGCAAGCTGACCACCACGTTCTTCGTGGTGCTGTCGCTGCTGTTCTCGCAGCTGGCGCTGGCGCGTTACGTCTGCCCGCAGCAGGCGGACGTGCAGGCCATGGCGGCCATGATGCAGTCCGGCACCCCGTGCGACGGCATGGACCCTCAGCAGCCGGCGCTGTGCCACCAGCACACCGCTGACGCCAGCCAGTCCTTCGAGACCGTCAAGCTGCCCACGGCATCCCAGCCGCTGCTGATCCAGATGCTGGAGCTGCCGCTCGTCCTTGAGGCCGAACAGGCCTCGGCGGTCCCTCCGACTGCCGTCTCGGAGGTGCAGCCGCCTCCGGACCCGCTCTACCTCTGCACGCTCAGACTGCGCGTCTGACCCCTCCGTCGACCGACTTGCGCTGGCGCGGTATGTCCGCCTGCCGGCAAACGCTTCGTTTGTCCTCGGAGTTTCCATGCTCACCCCCCATTGGCGCGCCGCCTTGCTGGCCGCCGCCCTGCTGCCCGGCCTGGCCGCGGCGGCTCCGCTGACCCTTGAGCGGGCCCTGGATCTGGCCGTCCAGCACTCGGCCACGACGCGCGCCGCGCAGGCCGGCACCTTGAGTGCCACCGAAGCCGCACGCGCCGCCGGGCAGTTGCCCGACCCCGTCCTCACCGCCGGCATCGACAACCTCCCCATCACCGGGCGCGACCGGCTCAGCACCACGGCCGACGGCATGACGATGAAGCGCATCGGCGTGAGCCAGGAATGGCTGTCCGCCGACAAGCGTGCCGCCCAACGGGCCGCGGCCCGGGCCGGGGTCGACCGAGAAGCGGCCGCGGCTCGCATCGCCGCAGCCGAGACCCGGCTGCAGGCGGCGCTGGCCTACGTCGACACCTTCTATGCGGCCCAGGCGCTAGCCCTTGCCGACGCAACGGAGCACCACAGCCGCGAAGAATTCGAGGCCGCCAGGGCCAGGCTCTCGACCGCCACCGGCACTGGCCAGGAGGCCCTGGCAATGAGCAGCGCCCGCGGTGCCGCGGAGGACGAGGCCGCCGAGGCGCGGCAGGTCCAGCGCCAGGCGCAAGTCCAGCTCCAGCGCTGGCTCGGCGAGCCGGCGGACCGCCTCGAATCCCCCGTGTTCTCAGCAATGCCCGAAGAGCCCGCCTTCGTCGCGAGCCATCCCGCCGTGCTCGCTGCGCAGCGCGAGGCCGACCTGGCCCGCCAGGAGGCCAGCCTGACGCAGGCCAACCGGCGGCCGAACTGGACCTGGGCTGCGTCCTATGGGCAACGCACGGGCTACTCGGACATGGTCTCCGTGAGCGTGAGCATCCCCATCCCCGTCGCGCCCTCTCACCGCCAGGACCGCGAGACCGCCGCCAAGCTCGCCCTGGTCGACCGGGCCGAGGCGAATCTGGCCGAAGCGCAGCGCGCCGCCACCGCCGAGTACCGAAGCCTGGAAGCCGACGCGGAGCGCCTGGCGGAGCGCGTGCAGCGCTACCAGGCCTCGGTCATCGAGCCCAGCCGCCAGCGGACCGCTGCGGCATTGGCCGGCTACCGCTCCAGCCAGACAGCGTTGATGTCGCTGTTCGAGGCGCGCCACGCCGAGCTCCTTGCCCAGCGCAAGCTGCTGTCGCTGCAGCGCGACCTGGCCCGCACGCGCGCCCAGCTCGCCTTCAAACCCGTCACCGAAGGAGGCGCACCATGAAGCACGCTCACACCTCGACGCTGCTGGCCCTGGCCGCCGCAGCCCTGCTCACCGCCTCCTTCTACGCCGGCCGCCTGACCGCCGGTGGCGCCGAAATGACGGCGCCTGCGGAGCCCGCGGCGCCCGGCCGCAAGGCGCTGTACTGGCACGACCCCATGGTGCCCGGCCCGCGCTTCGACAAGCCGGGCAAGTCGCCCTTCATGGACATGCAGCTGGTGCCGGTCTATGCCGATGAATCGGGGGGCGCCGGCGTCAGGATCAGCCCGGCCGTGCAGCAGAACCTGGGTATCCGCACGGCGTCCGTGAGCCGGGTCAGCGCGGCTTCCAGCTTCGACGCCGTCGGCACCGTGCAGTTCAACGAGCGGCTCGAGGTGGCCGTGCAGAGCCGCGTCGCCGGCTATGTGGAGCGGCTGCTGGTGCGTGCGCCCATGGAGCGCGTCCACCCCGGCCAGGCGCTGGCCACGGTGTTTGCGCCAGACTGGCTGGGTCCGCAGAACGAGTGGCTGGCACTCAAGCGTGCGGGCGTGGCGCCGGAGATCGTCGCGGCCGCACGCGAGCGGCTGAGGGCCCTGTCCATTCCCGACGCGTTGGTCCGCCAGAGCGAGGAGGCTGGCGTCGCGCAGGCGCGCTTCACGCTGAGCGCGCCGGCCGGCGGCGTCATCGCGGAGCTGGCCGTGCGCGAAGGCGTCGCCGTCAGCCCCGGCATGACGCTGTTCCGCATCGCCGGCCTGGACAAGGTCTGGGCCATCGTCGAGGTGCCGGAGGCACAAGCCGTGCACCTGAAGCCGGGCCAGAAGGTGGCCGCCACGCTGCAGGCGGACGCGACGCAGGCCTTCACGGGCACGCTGGCCGAGATCCTGCCGCAGGTCAACGCGAGCACGCGCACGCTGCAGGCCCGCTTCGAGGTGGACAACCGCGCCGGCCGGCTCACGCCTGGCCTGCTGCTGCGGTTGCAGGTGGCGGGGCCCGTGGTCGCGCGCCTGGCGGTGCCGGCCGAGGCGGTGATCCGCACCGGCACCCGCGCCGTCGTCATCCTGCGCCGGGCCGATGGCTCTTTCGAGCCGCGCGACGTCAAGCTGGGCACGGACCTGGGCGAGCAGTTCGAGGTGGTTGAAGGCCTGAGCGAGGGCGACCGGGTCGTGGCCAGCGGCCAGTTCCTGGTGGACTCCGAGGCGCGGCTGCGCTCGGTGCTGGGCGGCATGGCCCCGGCCTCCGCGCCGCAGGGGAGCGCGCAATGATCGCCGCGCTGATCCGCTGGTCGGTGGGCAATCGATTCCTGGTGCTCATCGCCACGGCCTTCCTGGTGGCCGCGGGCGCCTGGTCGGCGTTGCACACGCCGGTCGACGCGCTGCCGGACCTGTCCGATACCCAGGTCATCGTGCGCACCACCTACCCGGGCAAGCCACCCCAGGTGGTCGAGGACCTCGTCACCTACCCGCTGACGACAACCATGCTCAGCGTGCCCGGCGCCAAGACCGTGCGCGGCTACTCGTTCTTCGGCGACTCCTTCGTCTACATCCTCTTCGACGACAAGACCGATCCCTACTGGGCGCGCTCGCGGGTCGTCGAATACCTCAACCAGGTGCAGAGCAAGCTACCCGCCGGTGCCACGGCAGCGCTCGGGCCTGACGCGACCGGGGTCGGCTGGGTCTACGAGTACGCGCTGGTGGACCGCACCGGCAGGACCGACCTGGGCCAACTCCGCGCGCTGAACGACTGGTTCCTGAAGTTCGAGCTGAAGACCGTGCCCGACGTGGCCGAGGTGGCCAGCGTGGGCGGCATGGTGCGGCAATACCAGGTGGTGCTGGACCCCGACCGCATGCGGACCCAGGGCGTCACGCATGCGATGGTGGTGGAGGCGCTGGGCCGGGCCAACCAGGCTTCGGGTGGTTCCGTCGTCGAGATGGCGGAGACGGAGTACATGGTTCGCGCCCGCAGCTTCCTGAAGTCGCTCGACGACTTTCGCGCCATCCCGTTGAAGCTCGTCGGCGCGACGCCGGTGCTGCTGCGCGACGTCGCCTTCGCGCAGGTCGGCCCAGAGCTGCGCCGCGGCGTGGCGGAGCTGGACGGCCAGGGCGAGGTCACCGGTGGCATCGTGGTGATGCGCTCGGGCAAGAACGCGCGCACGGTGATCGCGGCCGTGAAAGCCAGGCTGGATGCGCTCAAGCCCAGCCTGCCGCCCGGCGTGGAGGTGGTGGAGACCTATGACCGCTCCAGGCTCATCGACCGCGCCGTGGACAACCTGCGCGAGAAGCTCATCGAGGAGTTCATCGTCGTGGCTCTCGTCTGCGCGGTGTTCCTGTTTCACCTGCGCTCGGCGCTGGTGGCCGTCGTCACGCTGCCCGTGGGCGTGCTCACGGCCTTCATCGTCATGCACTGGCAGGGCGTCAGCGCCAACATCCTCAGTCTGGGCGGCGTGGCCATTGCGCTGGGTGCCATGGTGGACGCCAGCGTTGTGCTGGTGGAGGCGGCACACAAGCATGTGGAGCATTTCGAGGACGAACGCGGCCGCCAGCCGGGCGACGCCGAGCGCTGGGCGCTGATGGCCAAGGCGGCCGTCGAGGTCGGGCCGGCACTGTTCTTCTCGCTGTTGGTCATCACGCTGTCCTTCCTGCCTGTCTTCACGCTGGAGGCGCAGGAGGGGCGGCTGTTCTCGCCGCTGGCCTTCACCAAGACCTATGCGATGGCGGCGGCAGCGGGCCTGTCGGTGACGCTGGTGCCGGTGCTGATGGGCTATCTGATCCGCGGTCGCATTCCGAAGGAGACGGCCAACCCGGTGAACCGCGGGCTGATCGCCGTCTACCGGCCGGCGCTGGAGTGGGTGCTGCACTTTCCCAAGGCAACGCTGGCCATCGCCGCGCTGGTGCTGGCCGTCACGGCGGTGCCCGTGCTGCGGCTGGGCGGCGAGTTCATGCCGCCGCTGGACGAAGGCGATCTGCTCTACATGCCGTCGGCGCTGCCGGGCATCTCCGTGTCCAAGGCGGCCGAGTTGCTGCAGCAGACGGACAGGCTCATCAAGACCGTGCCCGAGGTCGAGCACGTGTTCGGCAAGGCCGGCCGCGCCGACACGGCCACCGACCCGGCACCGCTGGAGATGTTCGAGACGACGATCCAGTTCAAGCCTCGCGGGCAATGGCGGCCTGGCATGACGCCGGACAAGCTCGTCGAGGAGCTGGACCGCGTCGTCAAGGTGCCGGGCCTGTCCAACGTCTGGGTGCCGCCCATCCGCAACCGCATCGACATGCTGGCCACCGGCATCAAGAGCCCCGTGGGCATCAAGGTGGCCGGCGCCGACCTGGCCACGATCGACCGGCTTTCGACGCGCATCGAGTCCGTGGTGAAGGCGGTGCCAGGCGTGTCGTCCGCGCTCGCCGAGCGGCTGACCGGCGGGCGCTACATCGACGTCGACGTAGATCGCCTGGCCGCCGCTCGCTACGGCCTGGCCGTGGCGGATGTGCAGGCCATCGTGTCCTCGGTCATCGGCGGCGACAACGTCGGCGAGGTCATCCAGGGCCGCGAGCGGTTTCCGATCAACCTGCGCTACCCGCGCGAGCTGCGCGATTCGCTGGAGGGCTTGCGCCGCCTGCCTTTCGTGACGCCGGCCGGCGCAACGGTGCTGCTGCAGGACGTGGCCCGCATCCACGTGGAGGAAGGGCCGCCCATGGTGCGCAGCGAGAACGCGCGGCTGTCGGGCTGGGTCTATGTCGACGTGCGCGGGCGCGACCTGCGCTCCGTCGTGCACGACATGCAGGCCGCGGTCGCGGCGCAGGTCGCGATGCCGGCAGGCTACGCCGTGTCATGGTCCGGGCAGTTCGAGTATCTGGAGCGCGCCACGGAGCGGCTCAGGCTCGTCGTGCCGCTGACGCTGGTGGTCATCTTCGTGCTGCTCTACCTGCTGTTCCGTTCAGCGGGTGATGCGCTGCTGGTCATGGCGGCCGTGCCGTTCTCCTTGGTCGGCGGCTTCTGGCTGATCTGGGCGCTGGGGCATGCGATCTCGGTGGCGACGGCGGTGGGCTTCATCGCGCTGTCGGGCGTGGCGGCCGAGTTCGGCGTGGTGATGCTGGTCTACCTGAAGCAGGCCCACGAACAGCGCCTGGCGGCCGGCGCCAAGGACGACGAACAGACCCTGGTGGCGGCCATCCGTGAAGGGGCCGTGCAGCGCGTACGGCCCAAAGCCATGACGGTCGCCGTCATCATGGCCGGCCTGCTGCCGGTGCTGTTCGGCCATGGCACCGGCTCCGAGGTCATGACGCGCATCGCCGCGCCGATGGTGGGCGGCATGGTCAGCGCGCCGCTGCTCAGCATGTTCGTCATCCCGGCGGCCTGGTACCTGTTGCATCGGCGGCGTTTGCGTCGGCAAGCCACCGCCGCGTCCGCATCGATGTCGCTGCTCGCGGAGACTGCTGCCCGAGGTTTGGCGAGGCGGGAGTGAGGTTCAGGCGCGAGGAGTCGGTCGCTCGGCACCGGTGCTCGCGGCGCCGCGCGGCATGCGCGCCAGCGCGTCAGGCCTTCTGACGGCTCCGGTCGGGAAAATGGTCGCCTACGAGGTTAAGCGCCACGCCATGTTCAAGCAGCGCCTTGCAGCCGGCCAGCACGTTCGTGAACCCGCCCTTGGCGTCCAGCGCCTGGTCGATGACCTCGCCGTCTGATCCGCGGAACCCGGAAGTTTCGATGGTCACGAACGTGGCGTTCTCCCCTCGGGCCTCGAACTTCCACTCCACCGGGCATGGCGGGTCATTCCATTCGATCAGGATGCGCCTGTCGCGCTCCAACGCCTTCACCACCACCTGGGTGGAGGCGCCGTACATCTCCCATTCCCACTGCAGCCTGGCACCCGCTTCCAGCGGGCCGGTGCTCTTGGTGAACCAGAACTTCGTGGTGACGGCTGGGTCGACGAAGGCGCCAAAGACTTGCGCGGCCGGACGGCGGATCAGCATCTGCGCATGCACGACGAGGGGTTGGGGCAGGCTCACGGCACGGTCCTTTCAAAGTCGGCGATGGGATTCCCGAAGGCTAAGAGAGGCCTCGGCGCACTGGGCGGGGGCATCAATCAACCAGGGCTGTACTTCCGGTCAGTGGCTCGCGCCTGCGGGTGACGGTGTTGGCGGCGCGGCGTCCACCTTGGACAGCCAGCGCAGGAAGGGTTCGATGACCGCAGCCGGCTGCTCCAGCATCGCCAGGTGTCCCGCCTGCGGCACCAGCACCAGTTCGACGTCGCCCTTGATCAGATGGGCCATCTGCTCGCTGCGCTCGGGCGGCGTGACCTTGTCCTCGCGGCCGCAAACCACCAGCGCCGGGCATTCGAGTGCCTGCAGCACATCGCGACGGTCGACGCGGTGCATCGCGGCCGTCTGCTGGCGCACAAAGCCATCGACGCCGACGGCATGCGCCATGTCGCCAAGAAGCTTGAGCAGTTGGGCGTCGTTGGCGTGCGCCGGATGCAGTAGGCGAGCCGGAAACTCCGCCGCCACCTGATCGAAGGTCGCGCTGCCGGCCTTGAGCCTGTCGATCATCCGCTGCCGGTCCAACCTGGCCTCGGCCGTATCGGCGCGTGCGCTGGTGTCGATCAGTGCAACGCCCGCGACCCGGTCCCGTGCCTGCCGGCAAACCTCGAGCGCGACATAGCCTCCCAGCGAAAAGCCGGCGACGGCAAAACGGCCGGCAGGCATGCGCGCCAGCGCCGCGGCGGCGAGCGCGCCGATGTTGTCGGCGATGTGCGTCTGCCCTTTCACCACAACGCGGTCCAGGGAGATCACTTGAAGAATGGGCCCCCACACCCGGGCATCGTTCATGAGCCCGGGCAGCAGCAGCAACGGTCGCGGCGCCATGTTTGCTCCAGCCTGTTTCTTGCAATCACCGTAGACCCGGCGGCGGCGTTCGCGTGTCGGACAACGGCCTGAATCTCGACGGGGGCAAGTGGCGTTCCCAATGCGGAATGCCCGGGAAGCCCCCTGCGGGTCCCTAAGGCAGCAGGCTGAACGGCGCCTCGTCCGACATCAGCTGCGCCTGAGATCGCCTAGGTTCAGGTTTTCCGTTTTTTGCTGGAGAAAATCATGTCCGACGACAAGTCCAAGGCCGGCGGCCAGGATCGCAGACGCATCAATGTCAACGAGGACTACGAGTTGCGTGACTGGGCCGCCAGGTTCGGCGTGACCGAACAGGCATTGCGCGATGCCGTCGCACGGGTAGGCGACCGGGCCGATGAGGTGCAGCGCTATCTCAAGGGCAAGCAGACCGCTTGATCGGGCCGTCATGACGAAATGCATCATGCTCGTCCGGCACGCTGAGAAGCCAGGCATCGGCGAGGACGGGGTGGACGACACGGGCGTGCCCGACAACGGCTCGCTCAGTGTTCAAGGATGGCGACGCGCCGGCGCGTTCGTTCCCTACTTCGCCTCGCTGGCGGAACGGGCTCACGAGCGAATGCTGTGCCGGCCGCAGTACATCCTTGCCGCAACGTCCACCGAAAAGCACCCATCCACCCGGCCTCGCGACACCGTCGAGCCGCTGGCGGACAGATTGGGCATCTGGATCGACGAACGCTGGTCCGACGCCGACCCGGTCGACAAGGTCGCCGAGCATCTGTGCGCCCTCGACGCGCCGGTTCTCGTGTGCTGGCGCCACGACGGGCTGCCGGCCCTCGGCAAGGCCATCCTGCAACGCGACGAAGTGCCGACACACTGGCCGGCCGATCGCTTTGATGTCACCTGGTCGTTCCGGCTCGATGCCAGCCGCTGGGAGTTTGTCCAGGTGCCGCAGCTGCTGCTGGCGGGCGATCGCCTAGAAGCGCTCCGGCTGCAAGGCAGCCCGGCCATCCGGCTGGCAAGGCCACGCTCCGAGCACGCCTTCGCCGCGATGAAGGATCTTTCGCTCCGCTGAATCCGGATCGCGCCGAAAAGCAAAAGGCCGCAGCCCCGCTTGCGCGGCGGCCACGGCCTTCAGCCGGGTGGAGTCGATCAGCCCGCGACGACGCGGACCATCTCCAGCACCTTGTTCGAGTAGCCCCACTCGTTGTCGTACCAGGACACGAGCTTGACGAAGGTGCTGTCCAGCGCGATGCCGGCATCGGCGTCGAAGATGGAGGTGCGCGCATCGCCGCGGAAGTCGGTCGCGACGACCTTGTCCTCGGTGTAGCCCAGCACGCCCTTGAGCGCGCCTTCGCTCTGGGCCTTGAACTCGGCGCAGATCTCTTCGTAGCTCGCGTCCTTTAGCAGCTCGACGGTCAGGTCAACCACCGACACGTCGGAGGTCGGCACGCGGAAGCTCATGCCGGTCAGCTTCTTGTTCAGCTCGGGGATGACCTTGCCGACAGCCTTGGCGGCGCCGGTGCTGCTCGGAATGATGTTCTCGAGGATGCCGCGGCCGCCGCGCCAGTCCTTGTTGCTCGGGCCGTCGACGGTCTTCTGCGTCGCGGTGGTGGCGTGCACCGTCGTCATCAGGCCGCGCTTGATGCCCCACTTGTCGTTCAGCACCTTGGCGAGAGGCGCCAGGCAGTTGGTCGTGCAGGACGCGTTGGAGATGATGGTTTCGCCGGCGTACTTGGTGTGGTTGACGCCGAAGACGAACATCGGCGTCTCGTCCTTGGAGGGGGCCGAGAAGATGACCTTCTTCGCGCCCGCGGCCAGGTGCTTCTCGCCCCCGGCCTTGTCCAGGAAGATGCCCGTGGCTTCGACGACGATGTCGGCGCCGATGGCGGACCACTGCAGCTCGGACGGGTCCTTGACGGCGGTCAGGCGAATCTTCTTGCCGTTGACGATCAGCGTGTTGCCGTCGACCGAGACCTCACCGTCGAACTTGCCATGCACCGAGTCGTACTTGAGCATGTAAGCCAGGTAGTCAGGCTCCAGCAGGTCGTTGATCGCGACGACCTCGATGTCCTTGAAATTCGCGATGGCGGCACGGAACACCATGCGCCCGATGCGGCCGAAGCCGTTGATGCCGATCTTGATGGTCATGGGAAAGTCTCCAGAGGATGAGGAATCTTGGTCGGGCCGGATTCTCGGTGATCCGCGCCAGGGGCAGGTTTCAGGGCGATTTCAGGAGGTTTTGGCCGGTACATCGCCGAGCTTGATCGTGCCGCAAGGCACGTCAATCAGCAGCTCCGCGCCCAGTAACCCTTCGAACCGCTCCTTGGTCAGGTTCAGCTCCAGCTCCCGCAGCCAGGCCAGCAGCGGCAGGCGGTTGGCGTTGGACTCGCCCACCTCGTACACCCGGTTGGCGGTGGCCGGCCGGCCCAGCGTCCAGCGCAGGCGGAACGGGCAGCTCATGGTGTCGAGATTGAATTCGACCGGTCGCGCGTTCAGGTCCTTCACGAGACCAAGGAACTTGACGAGGGACAGGTCGTTGAACGCGAACTTCAAGTTGCCGCCCCAATGGACGGAAAACTGCTGCTCAATCCCGGTCCTTTGGCCCGCGGGCAGGCAGGGTAGGCGGTATTTCGACAGGTACTCCAGGATGCTGTCCCGGTTGGCGGCGTACATGCTGTCGTAGATCACCTTCACCTCCGGCGGCCGATCCGGCGCGTTGAAGTAGACCTCGACGATCAGGTTGCCGTCCTTGATGGTGTTGACGGACCGCGATGGCCGGCTGGGCTCGCTCAGCTCCAGCGGCTGGCCGGACGAGCGAAGGCATTGCGTATACGACGCCGCCTGGCTCGACGGGACGTTCAGCGGAGGGGGCGACGTCACGCGTCCCACGCCCAAGGCGTCGAAGGAGAACTCCTGCAGCGCCATGACCGTCTGGCCTGGCTTCAGGCAGGGCAGGCGCATGCGGGAGACGTAGTCGAGCACGGCCTCGTGCAGGCCTGTCGAACCCGCTTCGTACAGCACCTCCACCTCGGGGCGCTTGTTCGCGTCGGTGAAGCGCATCTGCACCCGGTAGAAGCCGCTCAGCCGCTGCTTGAGGACTTCCTCCGGATACGCCAGCGCCGCCTCAGGCCTCACCAGGCAGGACAGGGCCAGTTCGCCGCCGCGATCAGGCAGCGGGGTCTGCGCCTGCGCAGGCTGCAGGCAAAGGCCCGCCATGAGCGCGAGCAGCGCGACGACGATCTTGAACATCCACACCTCCCTGAGGAACAGGGTTAGGTTTGTAGCGCAAGACCAGCGCGTCACTTCTTCTTCAGCACCGCCTTCACGGTCGCGGCAACGTTCTCCGGCGTGAAGCCGAAGTGCTTGAAGAGCACGCCCGCCGGCGCAGATTCGCCAAACGTGTCGATGCCGACGACCGCGTCCACGCCGTACTTCCACCAGAAGTCGCTGACGCCCATCTCGACGGCCACGCGCGGCAGGCCCTTGGGCAGCACGTGCTTCTTGTAGTCCTTGTCCTGGCGGTCGAAGACGCTCGTGGACGGCATCGAGACGACGCGCACCCGAATGCCCTCCTCGGCCAGCAGCGCCTTGGCGGCCATGGCCAGCTGCACCTCGGAGCCGGTGGCGATGATGACGGCCTCGGCCTTGCTCTTGCCCTTGGCATTGACCGGCTCGGACAGCACGTAGGCGCCCTTGGCGATCTCGTCGACGTTGGTCTTGGGCGAGTAGGTCAGGTTCTGGCGGCTCAGGGCCAGCAGGCTGGGGCGCTGCGCGTTGCCCAGGGCCATGGTCCAGGCGACGACCGTCTCGGTCGTGTCGGCCGGGCGCCAGACGTCCAGGCCCGGAATCAGGCGCAGCGACGCGACATGCTCGATGGACTGGTGGGTCGGGCCGTCTTCACCCAGGCCGATGGAGTCGTGCGTCATCACGTGGATGACGCGCGCCTTCATCAGCGCGGCCATGCGGATGGCGTTGCGGCTGTAGTCGCTGAAGGTCAGGAAGGTGCCGCCGTAGGGGATGAAGCCGCCGTGCAGCGCGATGCCGTTCATGATGGCGGCCATGCCGAACTCGCGCACGCCGTAGTTGATGTGGCGGCCGTTGTTGGGCGTGCCGTCGGCGGCGATGCGCAGGGCCGGCGTGGACGAGGTGTTGGTCAGGTTGGAGCCGGTCAGGTCGGCGCTGCCGCCCAGCATCTCGGGCAGGGCCAGCGTGAAGGCCTCCAGCGCCAACTGACTCGCT
Organism: Burkholderiales bacterium; assembly: GCA_019509985.1. Lineage (GTDB taxonomy): Bacteria > Pseudomonadota > Gammaproteobacteria > Burkholderiales > Burkholderiaceae_C > Pelomonas. The sequence goes on from JAEKLF010000062.1 coordinate 12,647, forward strand.
TTGCGGCTGGCGACGGTCTGCGCTTCGGCGTGGGCCTTGACGACGGCGTCGACGGCAATCTGCGCGAAGTTGGCGGGCAGCACGCCGGCCATGCGGCGCTGGAACTCGGCGGCCAGCTCGGGGTGGGCTTCGGCATAGGCGTCGAAGCGGGTGTCCCAGGCGGCCTCGACCTTCGCACCACTGGCCTTGGCGTCCCAGGCGGCATAGACCTCGGCCGGCAGCTCGAAGGGCTCGTGCGTCCAGCCCAGTGCCTCGCGGGTCAGCTTGATCTCTTCGGCGCCCAGCGGCTCGCCGTGGGCCTTGCTGGTGTTGGCGCGGTTGGGCGAGCCCTTGCCGATGGCCGTCTTGGCGATGATCAGCGTGGGCTTGTCCTTGCTTTTCTTGGCCTTGCCGATGGCGTCGTCCAGCGCGTCCACGTCATGGCCGTCCACCGGGCCGATGACGCTCCAGCCATAGGCCTGGAAGCGCTTGGCCGTGTCGTCGGCGAACCAGGGAGCCACCTGGCCGTCGATGCTGATGCCGTTGTCGTCGTAGATGGCGATCAGCTTGTTCAGCTTCCAGGCGCCGGCCAGCGACGCCGCCTCGTGGCTGATGCCTTCCATCAGGCAGCCGTCGCCCAGGAAAGCGTAGGTGTGGTGGTCGACGATCTCGTGGCCTTCGCGGTTGAAGTCGCGTGCCAGCAGCTTCTCGGCCAGCGCCAGGCCCACGGCATTCGTCACGCCCTGGCCCAGCGGGCCGGTGGTCGTCTCGATGCCCGGCGTGATGCCCACTTCCGGGTGGCCCGGCGTCTTGCTGTGCATCTGGCGGAAGTTGCGCAGCTCGCCGATCGGCAGGTCATAACCCGTCAGGTGCAGCACCGAATAGATCAGCATGGAGCCGTGGCCGTTGGACAGCACGAAGCGGTCGCGGTTGGCCCAGTGCGGGTTGCTCGGGTTGTGCTGCAGATGCCGGCCCCACAGCGCCACGGCGATGTCGGCCATGCCCATGGGGGCGCCCGGGTGACCGGAGTTGGCCGCCTGCACCGCGTCCATCGCGAGGGCGCGGATCGCGTTGGCCATTTGGGTCGGGGAGGCGGTCGTTGCTGTCATGGCCGAGGCTTTCTTGGGGCTGAAGGACAAAACCCGGGATTTTACGGGGGTGGCCTTCCATGGCTTGATCCAGCGCAAGGCCCGGGCGTCGCCGCCGCGCGACGCTTGCGGCATGTCCACGCCGCCCATGCCCCTGGCCGTGCGCGTCATCCGCGCCGAACATGACGCCCTCGCAGCCATGCTGCGCACCGTGCCCCTGCTGCTGGCTGCCCAGCGCCGCGCCGGCAGCCCGGCCAACTTCGACGCACTGCGGGCCATGCTCTTCTATGTCGACGAATTTCCCGAACGCTTGCATCACAAAAAGGAAAGCGAGCTGCTCTTCCCCAAGCTGCGCGCGCTGGCACCCGAGATGCGCGACACGCTGGACGACCTGGACGCCGACCACGCCCAGGGCGAGCGTGCCATCCGCGAGTTGCAGCACAGCCTGCTGGCCTGGGAGCAGATGGGCGAGCCGCGGCGAGACAAGTTCGAGCAGCAGCTCAAGGTCTACTCGGCGCGCTACCTGCGCCACATGAAGCGCGAGGAGACCGAGATCCTGCCGCATGCGTTGCGCTGCTTCGGTGCCGAGGACTGGGCCGAGCTCGACGAGGCCTTCGGCAGCCACCAGGATCCGCTCGCGCCGCGCGCCGGCCAGGCCGTCGACGCGGCCTATGCGCCGCTGCGCGAGCGCATCCTGGCGGCCCTGCCGGCGCCGTTTGGCTGGGGGCCGGAGCTCGCCCAGGGCCTGTCAACGCTACGGCAGTGAGCCGCGAAGGCCAGCCACCGTAGCGTTAACAGGCCTTAGGCCGAGCGCAGCAGCCGCAGCCGCCCACTCGCCGCCCAGCTGTCCAGCGGGCGGCGCACGTCGCGGCGCAGTTCGTCTTCGCTGTCGCTGTCGGCGTCCATCAGGCCGACCCAGGCGTTGCGGCCAGCCTCCTTGGCCTCGTAGAGCGCGGCGTCGGCCAGGTCGATGGCCGAGCGCCAGTCCAGCGCGTTCGGCATCGCCGGGCACAGCGGGAAGGCCGAGAAGCCGACCGAGCAGGTCTGTGCCAGGCGCACGCCGCCTTCGAGCTCGAAGGCCTGGGATGCGACCGCCTGGCGGGCGCGTTCGGCCAGCTCGGCGGCCCGGCCGCGCGGCGTGCCGCGGGCGACGATGAGGAACTCCTCGCCGCCCCAGCGCACGAGGTAGTCGGTGGCGCGGAAGACCTGCTGCAGCCGGCCGCGCATCTGCTCCAGCACGGCGTCCCCGGCCATGTGGCCATGGGCATCGTTGATGCGCTTGAAGTGGTCGATGTCGATCAGGAAGAAGAGCAGGTCCTGGTCGCTCTCGCCGACCGTCTGCGTGCCGGCCGCCGGCTCGTAATGGCGCAGCGTCAGGGCCGCGTCGGCGGGCATCTGGCGGTCCAGGAAGCGGCGGTTGCGCAGGCCGGTCAGCGGGTCGGTCAGGCTGGCTTCCTCCAGCTCGATTGATTTGCGGTGCAGCTCGGTCGTGGCCACCTCCAGCGCCTCGGTGCGCTCGCGCACGCGCGCCTCCAGCACGCGGCGATGGCGCAGCAGCAGCCGGGTGCGCATGCTCACGATGCCGGCGACGAGGGCGACGGCGGCGATGACGGCCAGCGCCAGGGCCCAGCGCGTCTGCCACCAGGCCGCACGCACGTCGACGCCGATCTGCAGCTCGTTGGGACTCCAGGCGCCGTCGCGGTTGCTGCCCTGCACGTGCAGCTTGTAGTGGCCGGGCGAGAGGTTGGTGTAGGCCGCCGTGCGGCTCAGCGCGCCGGCATCGATCCAGGCGGCGTCCAGGCCCTCCAGCTTGTAGCGGTAGCGGTTGCGGCCGGGCTGGCTGTAGTCCAGCGACGCGAACACCAGGCTCATGCCGCGCTCGCCAGGGGCCAGCACCAGCGGGCTGCCTCCAGCCGGCAGCGCGCGCTCCTCGCCGTCCACGCGCAGCTCGGACAGCACCAGCGGCGGCCGGTAGGCCCAGGGTGCGAAGCGCTCGGGGTCGATGACCAGCAGGCCACGGGCGCCGCCGAACAGCATGCGGCCGTCGTCCAGCTTGGCATAGGAGCGGAACCAGCCGGTGCCGAGGTCGGCGCCGTCGGCCGCGCCGAGCTCGCGGCGCTCACCGCTGCGCGGGTCGTACATGTTGCGCTGCGACCAGATGCGGCCATGCTTGTCGAACAGCAGGTTGGCGCCGAAGGCCCCGCCCACGTCCGATGCACCAACGGCCTCGAAGCGCGCATGCTTGCCGTCGCTGTCGATCATGCGGTGCAGGCCCGTGCCCGTGTCGACCCACAGCCGCCCGGCCTGGTCGACGGCCATGCCCAGCACGGTCTGGCCGGTCAGGCCCTTGGGCTCGACCCATTCGGCCACCGGCTCCTCGGCGCCCGGCTTGGCGACACGGAACAGGCCCGCCGCGCCGCCGGCCCACAGGCTGCCGTCGGGCAGGCTGGCAAAGGCATTGACCTCGCCGGTGCCGCCGACCAGGCCGGCCGTCGGGATGGCGCGCATCTGCGGATGCTCGGGCGTCCAGCGCATGACGCCGTCCAGCGTCGCGATCCACAGCGCCCCGTCTTCGGTAGGGTGGAAGCGCCGCGGCACGGCATTGCCGCTGCGCAGCGTCTCCTTCCAATGCCCCTGCGTGTCGAAGCGCAGCATCTGCGTGTCGACGGCCACCCAGACGGAGCCATCCTTGCTCTGGCCCAGCGCGTTGACACGCCCCGGCGGCAGGCCGCCCGGGCCGGGCGCGATGTGGCCGATGGGCTGCAGCTGCGCGTCGCGGCGCTCGATGCCGCCGGCCAGCGTGCCCAGCCAGATCTCGCCGCCGCTCAGCTGCAGGATGCTGCGCACGTCCAGCCCGCCCGAGGCCGAGCCAATCGACTCGCGCACCATGGACAGGCCCGGCAGCGAGGGCACATGGCGCATCAGGCCGCCACCGTAGCTGCCGGCCCAGACGGTGCCGGAGGGGTCGCGCATCAGCGCGCGCACGTCGCTGCGCGGCGCGGTGCCGGCGCCCGCGGCGGGCAGGCGCTCGATCAGCGAGCCGTCCGTTGCGCGCCGCCGCGACACGCCCGAGGCGTCGCCGAACCACAGCTCGTCGGCATCCGGCTGAGCCATGGCCATGACCGGCCAGACGCCCGAGGTGGCACCCGGCTGCGCGCCGGGGCTGAAGGGCAGCGGCTGGCCGTTGGGCGACAGCGCGCGCAGCTGGCCCTGGGCCGTGCCGACGATGATGCGGCCGTCCTGCGCCTCGCTGAGCAGCGTGATGAGCTGATCGCCCACGCCCACGTCCAGTGTCTCGATGGGTCCGTCGGCGGCCTTGCGCGCCAGGCCACGCCAGGTGCCAATCCACAGCGTGCCCTGGCGGTCCACCAGCAGCGTCTGCACCCGCGTGTCGGGCAGGCCGTCTTCGCGGCCGCGGTGGTGGGTGAAGCGCTCGCGCGCCACGTCGAAACGGTCCAGGCCGCCGCTACCGCCTATCCACAGCGTGCCGTCCTTCTCCAGCGCCAGCGTGCGCACCGTGTTGGCGGCCGGCGCGGTCTCGTCGGCCGAATTGCCGTCACGCGCCCAGCGCGCCCAGTGGCCGGTGGCCGAGTCCATGCGCACCAGGCCGCTGTTGCCGGCCGCGACCCAGATCCAGCCGCGCGGGTCGGGCAGCATGGCGCGCACGAACTGCTCGGGCAGCAGCTGGCCGTCCGGGCCGCTGAGCGGATAGCGCCGGAAGGCATAGCCGTCGAAACGCAGCAGGCCCTCGGGCGAACCGGCCCACAGCAGGCCGCGGGCGTCAATGGCCAGCGCCGAGACCACGTTGTCCCTGACCGCGCCCGGTTCACCGATGGGCTCGAAGCGCGGCACGACGGCCTGCGCGCCCAGACACAGCGTCAAGGTCAGCATCAGCGCGGCACACCGCTTCGTCAACAAGCTCATGAGATGCATTTTTTCAATTGGGCCCAGGCCGCCGCTGCCGGCTGGCGCGCAGCGGATTGTGGGTCAGTCCGCGCATGTTCCGAGGCCGTATCGACCCGGGCGTCGGCGCGCCGCGGCGGCGGCCCTCGTCAGACTTGGTGATTCCAGACCGCCGCGCGAGGTCCAGCATGGCCGCGTTACAGCGGAGGACATCATGGGCAAGACATCTGCGGTCATGGCGGCGTGGGCGGCGCTGCTGCTGACGGGCTGCGCCAGCCAAGCCGGCCGCCTGGCGCTTGGCGTCGGCGGCGTGGGCGGGCTGGGCAACACACCGACGAACCACATCGGGCAAACCTACTACCTCGGCGCTTTCGACCCGCGCGAGCAACTGCCCGCCACCATCTACCGGGTGCGCATCCAGGGGCAGGCGAGCGCCATCAGCAGCGCGAAATTCGCCTCCGGCTGGGTCAAGTCAGATCTGGTCGACTCGCTGTCCGGCAAGGTCAGCAGCGATGAGGCGCGCGCGGCCGAGTCGACCGACAGCACCAGCATGGACAAGTCGCAGCTCGACCGGCGCCTCGTGCTGTTCGGCCCCGAGGGTTTTCGCGAGGCGCCCAAGAACCACCGGCTCGTGGTGGTGATGGGGTCCAGCCCGGAGGCCTTCTTCGGCGCGGTGGACGAGGCCCTGGGGCTGGTGGCCGGCGCCACGCAACCCACCCGCAAGGGCCCGGTTGCGATCGCCACATTGCAGAGCGAGCTGGCCCGGCTGCGCCAGCAGCGCCGCGGTCTCGATCAGCTCATCCTGCAGAGCCCCACCGAGTGAGGTGCGCCATGAATGCCCAAACCCTCTGGCGCGCCATGCCGGCCGCGCTGCTGCTGCTCGCCGGATGCTCTGCGTTGCAGATCGACGTGGACGTCTACACCGGCAAGCTAGACGGCAATCCCGACCTGCAGATCCAGCACTACACGGCGCTGGCGGTGGCGGCACGGCCGATGCTGGAATCCATCAGCAAGGCCAACCAGTCGTTGGCGTCGACCGATGCAGACTGGCCGTATCGCGAGGCGCTGAAATCATCGCTATGCCATGCCCTGCTGGTTTTCGAAGGCGACTCCGATGGCAAGCTCGACGTGATCGCCTTCCGGGCACGAACGAAATGCGCGGACGAAGATGGCGTCGACCCGGGCGGGCTGGGCCAGCATTACAAGGATTTGCAGGCCTGCCTGGCTGGCCAGTCCAGGTCGACGGACTGCCAGGTGGCGATGAAATCCCTGGACCGCACCATCGTCGAACTGGCGGACCGGCTGCTGCTGGGCGCCAACACGGTGCAGTTGCGCCTCCAGCAGGGACGGGATCGGGATGACAAGGGGCCCAGCGAGGCCGTGAGGAACGATCTGGCGCTGATCCAGTCGCTGGGCAACACCCTGCTCGTGCATGCCAGCGACCTGATGCGCCAGCGCGAGCACCTGGCACGCATGAACGACAAGGCCCTGGTCGATGCCGATCGCGGCGCGCAGCAGCGCGCGCTCGACCGCATCGACCGCTGGCTGGACCGGCCCAGCACGGCGCAAGCTGCGGCCTCGGCGCCGGCCGCTGCCAGCGCAGCCATCGGCAAGAACGCGCCGGCCTCGGGCGCCAAGTCGGCCAAGGCGGCCAAGGTGCAATCCCCGCCCGCGCCGGCCGCGGCGACGCCGGCCACCGAGGTGCACGCGCCCAGCGGCCCGAGCACCGTCAGCGAGGGCGACGCCGCACGGCAAATGCGCCTGCTCAGCGAGACGACCAGCCTCGGCCGCGTGCTGCCCAAGGAAGTGGCGGCACAGCTGGCGGAGAGCGCCGGCAAGGGCGGTGGCGGCCCGGGCGTCAAGCTTGACGGGAACAACCTGCCGCTGTGGATCGAGCGCATGAGCAAGAACACCGCAGCGCTGACGGATGACCAACGTCGCCAGGTGCGCGAGGCCAGCAATGTGCTCGGCGTGAACGCGGGCGGCCAGGTCTGCCTGCTGCAACCCGGCCCCGGCGAGGAGGCCCTGGCCTGCCCGCGCAACCAGCGCCTGGACATGGCGGAGCGCTTCATCTCCACGCTCAAGCTGCGCAAGGTGGAACTGCTCGCCACCGGCCGCGCCGCCGATGCAGACCTGGTGCAGCAGGCCGTCAACGCGGCCTACGACCTGCGCACCTCGATGATGTACCTGCGCCCGGCCGGCGACTACCTGCGCAGCGTCTACACCGCGTCGGCCTACCAGCAGGCCACGGAGTACCGCTACCGCAACATGCTCGACGACTGGTCGCGCTACCTGAACCACTGGGGCGAGCGCAACGGGCCCTTCGCCGAAGTGGACAAGCTGGCCTGGCAGAACATCAACCGCGTCAATGTCAGCGGCGGCGGCAACACCAACTATGTCGTGGCCAAGGACGACGTGGGCAACTGGTACGTCAAGGCCTACGACGCCAAGCCCGATCCCATCATCAAGGCGGCATCCAGCCTGGCGCTCTACAACAGCGGCGCCCGGCTCAAGACCAATCTGCTGGCGCGCCGCGAGGACCTGCGCCGCATGAACGACCCCACCACCTCGGCCGAGGAACGCCAGCAACTTCGCGACGCGCTGCGCGAAGGCGATGACACGGCCGACACGGCGACGCTGGCCAAGGTCCAGGCCCAGCAGCGCGGGCGCTACCAGCAGGAGTCGCGCGGACTGGCCACCCAGCTGGCCGACGCGATCGACACGCTGGCGGCGGCGGCCAGGCAGGCGATTGCCAGCCCGGCCGCGCCGGCACCGACAGGCTGCAAGCTGCCGGCACTGGCCGAGCGCACGCAGGGCAGCGCGCGCCTCGATGGGCTGGCCGCTGCCCAGGACAGCCTGCGTGGCGCCGAGAAGAGCCTGGGCAACGCCATGCAGGTCGAGGCTACGGCGGGCTCGTCCAGTACCGCGCTGCAGGCCAAGACCCGCGAAGCGCTCGAGGCGCTGGAGAGCGCGCACGACAAGGCCCTGCTGGCGCTGTCGGTCTATGCCGAGAGCCTGCCGCGGGCGATGAAGCCCGACGGCGATGAGGGTTGCTCGACCGAGACACGCTGGTCAGCCGGCGCGGCGGCGCAAACGGCCGTGCGCCAGCCGCTGGTCAAGCTGGCCGCGGCGCGCCGCGCCGCGGTGAACCGCTACATCGAGCGCCTAGAGGACCTCAGCGACGTGGCGGCTGCACCCTGACGGCGGCACGCAACGGATCAGGCCGCCAGCGGCTTGGTGATCGCGTCGATGCGCTCGACCACCTCGGGCGTCAGCTTCGGCGTCACGGCCAATGCGCCAAGGTTGTCCTTGAGCTGCTCGATGCGGCTGGCGCCGAGGATGACGGTGGACACGCGCGGGTTGCGGTTGATCCAGGCGATGGCCAGCTGGGCCGTGTTGCAGCCGAGCTCGGCGGCGATCTCGGCCAGTTGGCCGACGGCGTCGTTCCTGGCCTTGTCCTGCAGCTGCTCGCGCATCCAGCTCATGTTCTCCAGCGCGCCGCGGCTGCCGGCCGGGATGCCGGCGCGGTACTTGCCGGTCAGCAGGCCCGAGGCCAGCGGGCTCCAGGTCGTCAGGCCCAGGCCGATGTCGTCGTACAGCCGGGCGTAGTCCTGCTCGACGCGGCGGCGGTGGAACAGGTGGTATTGCGGCTGCTCGACGATGGGCTTGTGCAGGTGATGGCGCTCGGCGATCTCCCAGGCGGCGCGGATGTCAGCGGCCGACCATTCGCTGGTGCCCCAGTACAGCGCCTTGCCCTGGCGGATGATGTCGCTCATCGCCCAGACCGTCTCCTCGATGGGCGTGTTCGGGTCGGGACGGTGGCAGTAGATCAGGTCCAGGTGCTCCAGCTGGAAGCGCTTCAGCGACGCGTCCACCGCCTGCATCAGGTATTTGCGGTTCAGCGTGTCCTTGCGGTTCACGGTCACGCCATCACGCTGCAGGCCCCAGAAGAACTTGCTCGACACGATGTAGTCCAGCCGGTTCCAGCCCAGCGCCTTGAAGGCCTGGCCCATGACGACCTCGCTTTCACCCTGCGCATAGACCTCGGCGTTGTCGAAGAAGTTGACGCCGGCATCGAAGGCCGCGGCCAGCATCTCGGTGGCGGCCTTGGTGTCCACCTGGTTGTGATACGTGACCCAGGAGCCGAGCGAGAGTTCGGAAACCTGGAGGCCGGCGCGGCCGAGGCGGCGGTATTGCATGGGCTTGTCCTGTCGCGGAAGGTGCGGAAAAGCGACAGCTTAAGCGGCTCCGCGCACCCCTGCCGGGTCGTGGCCACAATCGCCCCTGGGCGCGCCGGGGCGGCGCGCACGATGGGAGAACAATGAAGCGGCCTGGACACTTGCCAAGGCGCTGCCTGCTGTGGATGGCCCTGGCCGGCGCCGCGCCTTCGCGCGCCGACGACGCGCCGTTGCACGTGCTCATGGACGGCAGCATCGAGATGCCACAAGCACGCTTCAAGGACGGTCAGGCCGTCGACGGCCTGCAGTACCACCTCGCCCTCGAACTCGGCCGGCGCCTGGGCCGCAAGTTGCGCTTTCACCTCGTGCCGCGCCGGCGCCTCGCCCAACTGCTGAACGAGGGTCACGAGGCCGACCTGATCTGCAACTACATGCCCGGCTGGCTGCCCCTGCCATTGCAATGGAGCCGCCCTTACCTGGACGACGCCGACCTGCTGGTCACCGCCGCGCGCCGGCCCGCACCGACGCAGTTGAAGGACGTGGCCGGCCAGCGCATCGGCACCGTCTCCGGCTTCTTCTACCCGGAGACCGAGGCGACCCTGGGCGCGGGCTTCCTGCGCGACGACGCGCCCAACCTCGTCACCAACCTGCGCAAGCTCGCCTCCGGCCGCGTGGACCACGCCATCGTCGGCCGCGTCACCTTCGACTACCTGCAGCGCCGCGGCGAGGTGCCGCTGGAGCTGCACCCGCCCTTGGTCATTGCCAAGCTGCGCACCGCCTGTGCGCTGGCACCGCGCAGCAGCCTCAGCCTGGCGCAACTGGACGCGGCAATCGCGGCGATGCAGGCCGACGGCAGCCTCGCGCACATCGTGGACAGGTATCGTTGAGGGCATGAATCTCGCCGTCATCGGCGCAGGCCCCGCCGGCCTCGCGCTCGCCCTGCTGGCTGCCGAGCGCCTGCCGCAGGCCCAGGTCCACCTCTTCGACACCCGGCCGCTGGACCGCGATATCAGCGGCGATGCGCGCACGCTGGCACTCAACCTCGGCAGCATCCGCCTGCTGCAGCGCCTGTCGGCCTGGCGGCCGCAAGCCGCCCAGGCCATCCAGACCGTGCACATCAGCCAGGCGCCGCCCTCGCCGGTCGCCGGCGAGGTCTGGATGCGCGCGGCCGACCACCGCCTGCCCCAGCTCGGCGCCGTGCTGCCCTACGGCGCGCTGGTTGCGCCGCTGCAGCAGCGCTGGCTGGATCTCGCGGCGGCCCAGCCCGCGCGCCTGTTCACGCGCTTCGGCATGGCGGTCCACGCGATCCGCTCGGAGCCGGGCGGCGTCGAGCTGGACAGCGGCGAGGCCCATCTGGCCGAGCGCTTCGACCTCGCCGTCGTTGCCGAGGGCGGCGTGTTCGCCGAGCAGGACCGCAAGGCGATCCAGAGCGACTACCACCAGAACGCCTGGGTCGGCAGCGTGCGCCTGGCCGCGCCGGGGCTGCGGGGCCTGGCCATCGAGCGCTTCACGCGCAACGGCCCGCTGGCGCTGCTGCCCCTGCCCGACGACGCCCAAGGGCCGCGTGCGGCGCTGGTCTGGTGCCTGCCGCAGGCCGAGGACGACATCGCGACGCTCACCGACGCGCAGCGGCTGGTCGTCATCCAGCAGCAGCTACCCGCCGTGGCCGGGCGGCTGACCGGCATCTCGGCGCTGAAGTGCTTTCCGCTCGGCCTGAACGCCGAGACGCGCCTGCTGCAAGGCCGCGCGCTGCGCATCGGCAACGCAGCGCAGACCCTGCACCCCGTGGCCGGCCAGGGGCTGAACCTCGGCCTGCGCGACGCTCAGGCGCTCGTCGACGCACTCCGCGATGCGGCCGAAACCGGCCTGGGTCTGGACGCCGTGCTGGCCCGTGTCGACTGGCAGCGCGCGCCCGACCGCTGGCCGATGATTGCCGCAACCGACTTCCTCGCCCGCAGCTTCGCCTGGCGCCTGCCGGGCCTGCCCGCGCTGCGCGGCCTGGCGCTGGCCGGCCTGGAATTTGCCACGCCACTGAAGACGGCGCTGGCCCGACGCATGATGTTCGGCGGCTGAACGAATCAGGAACAGGAAGACCCCGATGTACCTCACCCGCACGCTCGCGGCCGCGCTGCTGCTGGCCACCACTCTGCCTGCGCAGGCGCAGTCCACCGCACCGCTCGCGCCGGCCAAGGCCATCGCCGGCGTGTCGCAGGAGGAGTGGTCCAAGCGCTGGTGGCGCTGGGCCCTGTCCTTCGAGGAGGGCGAGGGCCCCATCGCCGACCCCGACGGCAGCCAGTGCGCACGGGGCCAGAGCGGGCCGGTCTGGTTCCTCGCCGGCACGTACGGCACGGCGCGCACCATCCGCAGCTGCCGCGTGCCGGCCGGCAAGACACTGTTCTTCCCACTGATCAACTATGTCACCCTGCAACCCGAAGACGAAGACGAGTCCTGCGCGTCGCTGAAGCGGCGCGCGGCGCGGCTGACCGCCTCGCCCGCAGCCCTGGTGCTGGAGGTCAACAGCAAGCGCTTCAACGGCCTGGCCAAGCACCGGCTGGCCACGCAGCGCTGCTTCCACGTCTTCGATGACGACGACACGCTGGCCGCTGCCAACGGCTACTACGTGGCGCTGGGCCCGCTCAAGCCCGGCCGCTACACGCTGAACTTCGGCGGCATCCTGACCGAGATGTCGCAGGCCGTGACCTACACGCTGGACGTCGAATGATCCGTGTCGGCCTGATCTCCGACACCCATGGCCTGCTGCGCCCCGAGGCCGAGGCCTTCCTGGCGGGCTGCGACTTCATCGTCCATGCCGGCGACATTGGCGACCCCGCCATCCTCCAACGCCTGGCGCGCATCGCGCCCGTCACCGCCGTGCGCGGCAACAACGACCATGCGCCCTGGGCGCACGACGTGCCCGGCACGGCGCGGCTGCGGGCCGGCGGGCTGTGCCTGCACGTGCTGCACGACCTGGCCGAGCTCGACATCGACCCGCGCGCCGCGGGCGTCGACGTCGTCATCGCCGGCCACTCGCACCGGCCCGAGATCGACGAGCGCGACGGCGTGCTCTTCGTCAACCCGGGCAGCGCCGGCCCGCGCCGCTTCAGCCTGCCCATCTCGGCCGGCGAGCTGCTGATCGACGGCCCACGGCGCAGTGCCCGCCACGTCGTCCTCGTGCCGCTTCCCTAGCCCAGGCTTGCGGCGGCCGAGGGCCGGTGCGAGGATCAGCGACGGCCCCCGCCGGGCCTGGAGGTCGCATGCCACAGCGCCATCATCCTCACGCCGGGCCGCCCCGCCGGGGCAGGTTCCTGTCTACCTTGCTGCGCGCTTTGGCCGTCTGCGGCATCGCAATGCTGGCAGCCGCGGCGGCGGGCGGCGGGCCGGCCGCCTTCGACCCCTTGCTGAGCGACGCCGGTGGCCGCGGCGGCATTTGCCAGCCGCTGGCCTCGGGCCGGCCCGTGCTGCTGCAGGCCCTGCTGGCTGCGGCGCCCAAGACCGAGACGGCCCCCTTCCAGCCCGCACCCATGAAGGCCGCGCCGGGCGATGTGCCGGTCTACAACGACCTCGGCCGCATGAGCTTCAAGCTAGGCCACGCCAGCCCCAAGGTGCAGGCCTACTTCGACCAGGGCCTGCGCCTGTCCTTCGCCTTCAACCACGCGGAGGCGCAGCGCGCCTTCCAGGCCGCGCAGAAGCTCGATCCCGGCTGCGGCCTGTGCTTTTGGGGTGAGGCCCTGGTGCTGGGGCCCAACATCAATGTGCCGATGCAGCCCGAGGCGAACGCGCCGGCCTGGGCCGCGCTCACGCGCGCCGTTGCGCTGAAGGACAAACTGCCGCCGCGCGAGCGTGTGCTCGTCGAAGCGCTGCGGGCCCGCTACGCGGCCGAGCCGCCCGCCGACCGCAGCGCGCTGGACGCCGCCTATGCCGACGCGATGAAGCGAGTGGCGGCCCAGTTCCCGGGCGAGGACCTGATGCAGGTGCTGGCCGCCGAGGCGGCCATGGACACGCAGCCCTGGGACTACTGGGAGGCCGCCGGCGCCAGGCCGAAGGGCCGGACGGCGGACATCCTGGCGGCGCTGGAAACCGTGCTCAAGCGCAACCCCAGCCATGCCGGCGCCATCCACCTCTACATCCACACCGTCGAGGCCTCGACGCGGCCGGAGCGCGCGCTGGAGCCGGCGCGCCGCCTGGCCGCGCAGATGCCCGGCGCGGGTCACATCGTGCACATGCCGGCCCACATCTACTACCGCGTCGGCCTGTACCGCGAGTCGCTGGAGGCCAACCGGCAGGCCATTGCCGTCGACGAGGCCTATTTCAAGCGCTCGCCGTCCGACCCGCTTTACCGCTCGGCCTACTACCCGCACAACATCCACTTCCTGATGGTGTCGGCGCAGATGGGCGGGGCGGCCGACACGGCCATCGAGGCCGCGCGCAAGCTCGATGCGGCCATGCCCGACGACGTCGTCAAGCTCTTCGCCGTCATGCAGCCCGTCAAGGCCGCGCCCTACACGACGCACGCGCAGTTCAGCTCGCCCGACGTCATCCTGAAGCTGCCCGCACCCGGCGACGACTTCGTGCTGGTGCAGGTCATGTACCACTATGCCCGCGCGCTGGCCCAGGCGGCGCGCCATGACGCCGCGGCGGCCCAGCAAGAGATCGCGGCCATCACGGCGCTGGAGAGCGGGGCCGACTTCAAGCCCTTCGACGCCTGGGGCGTGCCGGCCAAGGCCATCACGCAGACGGCCCGCCTCGTCGCCACCGCCCGCCTGGCCGATGCCCAGGGCGACCTGGCCGGGGCCGCCACGGCGCTGGAGCAGGCCGTCGCCATCGAGGAAGGCCTGGCCTACACCGAGCCGGCCTACTGGTACTACCCGGTGCGCCAGTCCCTGGGCGCCGTGCGGCTGCGCCAGGGCCGGCTGGACGAGGCCGAGAAGGCGCTGCGCGAGTCTCTCGTGCGCGTGCGCAACAACGGCTGGGCGCTGGCCGCGCTGGCCGAGGTCTACAAGCGCAAGGGCGATGCCGCAGCCGAGGCGACGACCCGCGCGGCGTTGAAGAAGACCTGGTTCGGTCCCGGCGCCGGGCCTGACTTGGGCCGGATCTAGTCTTCCTTCATCTGCGCGGCCTTGGCCACCGGCGCGAGCCGCGCCTTTTCGGCGGCGAGAAAGCTGCGGAACTCCGCGCGGCTGCCGCCCGTCGGGTCGATGGCCAGCGGGATCAGCCTGGCGCGCAGCTCGCTGGACTTCAGCGCCGCGTTGATGGCGGCATTGAGCTTGTCCAGCACCGCCTCCGGCGTGCCCTTGGGCGCGAACACGCCGGACCAGTGGCCGATGACGATGTCGTTGAAGCCCTGCTCCTGGGCCGTGGCCACGTCGGGCAGCGCGGCGATGCGCCGGCTCCACGTCGACGCAATGGCGCGCAGCCGCCCGGCCTTGATCATGGCCAGCACGACGGGGCTGGCCTCCGAGGTCACGTCCACCTGGTTGCCGACGACGGCGGCCATGCCCTCGGAGCCGCTCTTGAAGGGCACGATCTGCAGCCTGGCGCCGGCGCGCAGCTTCAGCATCTCGGCGACGAAATGCGGTGTGCTGCCGGTGCCGGCCGTCGCGAAGTTCAGGCCCTGGCCTTTGCGCGACGCGGCGATCAGGCCCTTCAGGTCCTTGATCGGCGAGTCCGCCGGCACCACCAGCACCGAGGGGCTGACCGCCATCATGACGACGGGCAGCAGGTCGCCCTCCTCGTAGGGCATGTGCGCCTTGATCAGCGCGTTGGTGATGACGCCGGCCGCCGGCGCGAGGAAGGTGTAGCCGTCCGGCGCAGCCTTGGCGACATAGGCCGCGCCGATCATCGAACCGGCGCCCGGCTTGTTCTCGACGACGATGGCCTGGCCGAGTTGGCGGGCCGCGGCCTCGGCCACCGCGCGGGCGACGATGTCGTTGGCGCCACCGGGGCCGAAGGGCACGACGAAATGCAGCGGCTTGCTCGGCCAGGCCGCGTCCTGCGCGAGGGCCGGCCAGGGCAGCAGCGCGGCGAGGCCGGCACCGATGACCTGGCGCCGCCGGGGTTCGGGTCGCGTGAAGCGGGCTTGTTCGTTCTGCGAAGACGTCGTCATCGGATGCCTCCGGCCCCGGGAAGGCGAGGCCCTGGCCGCGCATTGTGGGCGTGGGGCGATGCCGCCCGCTCCGTGCTTGCCCAGGTATCTGCAGCCAAAATCGGCCCATGTCTCTCACCGCCTACATAGACGACCTCGGCCGCGCCGCCCGCGCCGCCGCCACGCAAATGGCCGCCGCCTCCACGGCCGCCAAGAACAACGCGCTGCTGGCTCTGGCCCGCCGCCTGCGCGAGGCCGGCCCGGCGCTGGCTGAAGCCAACGCACGCGACCTGGCTGGCGCCGCCGAACTCAGCGGCCCGCTGCGCGACCGACTCAAGCTCGATGCGAAGACGCTGGCCACGGTGGCCGAGGGCTGCGAGCAGATCGCCGCCATGCCCGACCCCATCGGCGAGATCACCGGCGTGAAGCGCCGCCCGAGCGGCATCAGCGTGGGCCACATGCGCGTGCCGCTGGGCGTGTTCGGCATGATCTACGAGAGCCGCCCCAACGTGACCATCGAGGCCGCGTCGCTGGCCATCAAGAGCGGCAACGCCTGCATCCTGCGCGGCGGCAGCGAGGCCATCCACTCCAACCTCGCGCTGGCCGAACTGGTCGCCGCCTCGCTCGAAGAAGCCGGCCTGCCGCGCGCCGCCGTGCAGCTCGTCAACACGACGGACCGCGCCGCCGTGGGCCTGCTGATCTCATCACCGCAATGGGTCGACGTCATCATCCCGCGCGGCGGCAAGGGCTTGATCGAACGCATCAGCGCCGAGGCCAAGGTGCCCGTCATCAAGCATCTGGACGGCAACTGCCACAGCTATGTCGACGCCGAGGTGGATCTCGACCAGGCCGTCAAGGTCGTCGACAACGCCAAGACGCAGAAGTACAGCCCCTGCAACGCGACCGAGTCCCTGCTCGTGCATGCCGCCCAGGCGCAGGCCTTCCTGCCGCGCATCGCGGCCATCTTCAAGGCCAAGGGCGTGGAAATGCGCGGCTGCCTGCGCACGCTGGCCCTGGTGCCTGGCGCGGTGGCTGCGACGGAGGACGACTGGTCCACCGAATACCTCGCACCCGTCATCAGCATCAAGGTCGTCGACTCGCTGGACGAGGCCATCACCCACATCAACCGCTACGGCTCGCACCACACCGACGCCATCTTGACGACCAACCACGTCAGCGCCATGCGCTTCCTGCGCGAGGTCGATTCGGCCAGCGTGGTGGTCAACGCCAGCACCCGCTTTGCCGACGGCTTCGAATACGGCCTGGGTGCCGAGATCGGCATCTCCACCGACAAGTTCCACGCCCGCGGCCCGGTGGGGCTGGAGGGGCTGACGTCGATGAAGTGGGTGGTGTTGGGGCAGGGTGAGGTGAGAGCGTGATTTCCTAACTCCCTCTGCTGCCGCCTAAGATCATTCAGCGCGGGAACAGCAATATCAGGGAGAGATTCATGCGATCACTACTCGCTTGCTCGTTGGTGGCCTTAATCACAGGCTGTGCGACATCTAAACAGATCGTCGGGCCGAATGGTGTGGCCGCGCACTCGATTAGATGTGGGGCCGCAGTCGCGGATGCTTGCTACGAGAAAGCCGGCGAAGTCTGTCCTAACGGATACACCGTTCTCAACAGTCAGGGGAGCCGATACCTAGGCCAAATTGGCACCGCGTCAGTGAGCGGCAGCTACGGTTCTGCAACGTCTACGCCGTTGA
This sequence comes from Burkholderiales bacterium, assembly GCA_019509985.1. GTDB lineage: Bacteria > Pseudomonadota > Gammaproteobacteria > Burkholderiales > Burkholderiaceae_C > Pelomonas. The sequence goes on from JAEKLF010000062.1 coordinate 29,583, forward strand.
TCACACCGAATACCCTGCTGGTTGAGTGCAAGCCTGCCAAGTAGCCGTCATTGGCAAGGTGGACGATCTGTTGTTGGAACCAGAGGTCGCCCCGTCACTGCGTATCTGGCCGGTGTAGGTCGAGGGCGAGACGTTGGGCTTCCCTCCAAGCCCGGTAGGTTGGGATGAACGCGGTGAACCCCAACGAATCCTGGTGAGCAGTGAGCGGCAATTTGCGCAAGGCCCAGCCGTGAGTTCGCCCCGGAGGAGGTAGCTGGAGCCCGGAGAGCCGCCAGGGGCCGCGCGCCGTGGCCTTGAGCGTTCGGAGCGACCGCTGGGACAGCGAGTTCGACCGTCTCGTCACCGCGAAGGGCGAGCCGCAGGTCATGTTCGGCGGGCGTCGCCCCGGCCGCTACGTCAGCGGTGCGGCTCGAACCGGCCGGTGTTCGAGGCAGCAGCCGGCGCAGGCGCGCACGAACCTGCCCGGCTGGCCTTCGACCGCGGCGCCATCGTCGGCAGTGAGGCGTCGTCCGCCTTGCTGTCGGCCGTGGCGTGAAGCCGCAGGCCGGGCGGTGCCGCAACTTCAAGGCATCTCTTCAATCGGCCAGACCTCGACGACGCCATGCGCCACCGCGCAGGGCGACCTGGACACCAGAGCGATGGCTTCCTGCAGGTCCTTGGCATCGATGACGGCAAAGCCTGCAAGCGGCAGGTCGCTGCGCAGGTAAGCCCCTTCGACGGTCTGCACGCCCGCAGCGCCGGGGTTGCGCACCTGGACGGCGGCGCCCGCCCGGCCGACCAGCGCGCCGCGTTCCTTCAGGTGGGCGTCGTGCGCATGGGCCGCGTCGCGCACCGCCGGGTCGGTCCGCTCGTAACCCTGTTCGTCGCCGTATCCGATGGTGATGAACTTCGCCATGACGGCCCCTTGGCTGCTTCGAAGCTGCCCGCGGGGCAAACCGCGTTCCCTTCGCCCGCTGCGTCAGCGCAGCCCCGTCACCTGCGCTTCCTTGGGCGCGCTGATGGCGTAGTCCGCCGTGAAGCGCTGGCTCGCTCCCGCCGCCAGCGGCAATTCCCACAGCACCAGCCCCGGCTGCTTGCGCCAGGCCTGCGTCACCGGTGCGGGACTGAACTGGCTCTGTACCTTGATGTCCTCGTGCTGCGGCACCGGCGCGGCCTCGACGACTTGCAGCGCCACCGCGCCCGCCGTGTGCCGGTTCTCGACGACATAAGCGCGCCCGTAGCGATGCTCTGCCCGCGCGCCGATGAAGCCGGTGTTGCCGGCGTTGCGCTGCTCGGGCTCGACCAGCACGCGCACGGCGTCGTCGCGGCCGAACGGCAGCTCCAGCCGCTCTTCGCCGCTGGCGACATTCAGCGTGCTGCTGCCCACCAGCGCGCCGTCGCGCACCAGTTGCAGTGCGCCGCGCGGCCAAGCGCCGGCGGGCTTGGCGGCGTCGGCGATCAGATAGGCCGCGGCCTCGCCCTGCGGCTGCACGCGGGTCAGCACCTTGGCCTGCAACTTCTCGCTGCCCAGCGCCAGGCTGGCGCGCTGCGTGCCGCTGTCCATGTTGACGCGCAGCGGCAGCACGAACTCGGTGGCAAAGCTGCCTTCGAACACGCCGAGGTCGAAGCGCTCCTGCTTCCCTCCAGGCTCTTCGACGGCGGCGGCGACTGAGTTGGCGAGGGCGGCCCGCTGGCCGCTGACGACCACCGTGTTGAGACCTGCCAATGCGGGTGCCGGTGGGCGGGCGGCGGCAAGGTCGAGCTGCCACGGCCGGGGCGGGTTCGGTCCCACCTTCTGCGCGATCTGCACGGTGGTCAGCCGCAGCTTCACGTTCTTCCAGTCCTCGCCGCTCTGCTGCGACACCTGGGCCAGGCGCTCCAGGGTCAGTGCGCCCGCGGCCGTGTCGAGCAGCGCGCGGTAGCTCGGCGCCCAGCCGGCCTGCGTCAAGCGGTAGCTGAGCTTCAGCTCCGCCTCGCGCGCCGTCGACAGCCGCAGGCGCAGGCTGCGCCACTGCGGGTTGGCTGCAGCCAGGCGGTCGCGCTCGCCCTTGAGCGGCGCGATCTGCTTGTCCAGTTCGTCGAGCTGGCGTTTCAGCTGCACCTGGCGCAGCAGCGCCTCCTGCGCCGACTTGCGGATGCTGTCGGCCGTCGCCGCGATGCCGGTGGCCGGCGTCGAACGGGCCTCGCCCGAACCCAGTGCCTTCAGATAGCCCAGGCCGGTGTCCAGCGCGCTCGACTCGGCCGCCAGCAGGTCGCGCTGGCCTTCCAGCTTGCGAATGCTCTCGTCCACCGGGCTGTTGGCGCACTCCGGCGCGCGCTCGCGCGGCAGCGTCTCGACCTGCACCGGCCCCAGGTTCACGCCAGCCGGCGCGTCGATCTGCAGCGAGTCGGGGTCGAAGCGGGCGGACAGGCAGTTCAGCACCAGCTCGCGCGCGCCGGCGGCCACCGTGGCCAGGCGCGTGACCTGGGCGCCGCCAGGGTAGACGAGGACTTCGTCGATGCGGGACTGGGCCACCGCCAGGGCGGGCAGCGCGAGCGCAGGAACGCATGCTGCGAGCCATCGAAAGGGGACGTGGCGCATTGGGTTTGACAGAGAGTCGAGGGGGTGGCAAAGGTAGCATCCCGCCCATGACCGACACCCGCAAAGCGCTCGTGCTTTTTTCCGGCGGCCAGGACTCCACCACCTGCCTGGCCTGGGCCTTGGACCGCTTCGCCGAGGTCGAGACGCTGGCCTTTGACTACGGCCAGCGCCATCGCATCGAACTGGACTGCCGCAACACCGTGCGCGCCGGGATCGCGCGCCAGTTCCCGCACTGGGCCGGCAAGCTTGGCGCCGACCATCTGCTGGATCTCTCCCTGCTGGGCCAGATCAGCGACACCGCGCTGACCAGCGAACGCGCCATCGAGCTGCAGGCCAACGGCCTGCCCAACACCTTCGTCCCTGGCCGCAATCTGCTGTTCCTGACCTTCGCCGCGACACTGGCCTACCGCCGCGGCGCGACAGTGCTGGTGGGCGGCATGTGCGAGACCGATTTCTCCGGCTACCCGGACTGCCGCGACAACACGCTGAAGGCGCTGCAGGTCGCGCTCAGCCTCGGCCTGGACTCGCCGATGACGCTGGACACGCCGCTGATGTTCATCGACAAGGCCGCCACCTGGCGCCTGGCCGAGAGCCTGGGCGGCGAGGCGCTGGTGAAGCTCATCGTCGAGGACACCCACACCTGCTATCTCGGCGAGCGCGGCGAACTGCACGACTGGGGGCATGGCTGCGGCCACTGCCCGGCCTGCACATTGCGGGCCAAGGGGTTTGCTGCCTACGGGGCCGGCTCGGCATGACGGCGTGGCTCCATTGGCTGAATTGGCAGATGGCCGCGGTTGCCGCCGCGGCGCTGCTGTTCTTCTGGGGCGTGGGCGCCTACAACCGGCTGATGTCGCTGCGCAATGTCATCGGCGAGGCCTTCGCCCAGCTCGACGCGCATCTGAAGGAGCGCAGCGAGGTCTGCGACAAGCTGCTCACCGCCGTGGCACCGCGCCTGCCCAGCGAGCAGGCCACCTTCGACGCGCTGGCCAGCGCGCAGACCGAGTCGCAGTCCGCGGCCCAGGCCTCGCGCGCCAAGCCCTGGTCGCCCGACCCGGTCGGCAGCCTGGCCGTGGCCAGCGCGCTGCATGCGGCGGCGCTGACCCGGCTGCTGTCGCTGCTGGACCACCAGGCCGAGCTGCGCAGCGAGCCTGAAATCGACGCACTGGTGAGCGAGTTGAAGCTCATCGAACGCCAGCGCGCCTTCGCCCGCCAGGTTTTCAACCAGGCCGTGGGCCAGTACAACGAGGCGCTGCACCAGTTCCCGACGCGGGTGCTGGCGAATCTCTATGGCTTCAGCGAGGCGCGGTCTCTGTAAGGTCGAGCGGCGCCGGGCCGACAGAGCGCGATGCGCCCGCTCATCACCGCCCTGCTCCTCCTCCTCTCCCTGTCTGCCGCCGCCCAGCCCGTGCGGCTGAACGGCAGCACGCTGGACGGCCAGCGCTTCAGCCTGGAGGCGCTGCGCGGCAAGGTGGTCATGCTGTTCTTCTGGAACACGGATTGCGCGCCCTGCATCCAGAAGATGCCCGAGCTGCGCGAGAACGCGGCCGGCTGGCGCGGCAAGCCCTTTGAGCTGGTGCTGGTCAGCACGGACCGCGACCGCGCCGCGGCGCTGAGCTATCTGCAGACGCTCAAGACCATGGCAAAGAACGGCCCGGCCATGCCGGCGCTGTGGGCGGGCGACCTGACTTTCGGTGCGCCGCTGGCCGCGCCTGCCGCGGTACCGCTGATGCTGGTCATCGACGCCAAGGGCAACATCGTCGCTCGCCATGCCGGGCGCATGGCGCCCGAGGCCTGGGACGATGTCGCCGACCTGCTGCCCTAGCTGCCTGACTTCCTTGGCATCAGCGACAGGAACTCGCGCCGCAGGTTGGCGTCGGTCAGGAAGGCGCCGCGCATGACGCTGTTGGTCATCGCGGCCTGGTTGTCCTTCACGCCGCGCCAGTGCATGCAGAAGTGGTCGGCCTCCATGACGACGGCCAGGCCGTCGGGCTTGACGCGGCCTTCCAGCTCGTTGGCAAGCATGATGACGGCCTCTTCCTGGATCTGCGGGCGGTTCATGACCCAGTCGGTCAGGCGCACGTACTTCGAGAGACCGATCAGGTTGGAGTGCTCGTTGGGCATGATGCCGACCCACACCTTGCCGATGACGGGGCAGAGGTGGTGGGAGCAGGCGCTGCGCACGGTGATCGGGCCGACGATCATCAGCTCGTTGAGGCGGCTGACGTTGGGGAACTCGGTCACCACCGGTGCCTGGGCGTAGCGGCCGGCGAAGACCTCGCGCACGAACATCTTGGCGACGCGCTTGGCCGTCTCCTGCGTGTTGTGGTCGCTGTCGGTGTCGATGACCAGGCTCTTCAGCACTTCCTGCATCTTGACCTGCACCTCGGCCTGCAGCGCGTCGAGCTCGCCGGGCTCGACAAAGGCGGCGATGTTGTCGTTGGCATGGTGGCGACAGCCGGCCGACACGAGGCGGTAGCGGATGCGTTCGGAGACCGGGGCGTCTGAGGCGGGTGCATTCATGGCGCCGAATTGTGTCGGGAAAGGCGACTTCTACACTGGCGTCATGTCCCAAAGCCCCCAATCCGCCGGCTTGAGCGCCCCGCTGCACCGGCTGCTGTCCCAGGCCGCTGACGCGGTGCAGGGCGTGCGCGAGGGCAAGTCCCTGACCGAGTTGCTGGGCCGCGTGCCGGCCGATCTGCGCCCCGGCACGCAGGCCCTGGCCTTCACGGCGCTGCGCCGCCTGGGCGCCGCCGAAGCCGCCCGCCAGCAGCTCGCCCCCAAGGCGCCGCCGCCGCGCGTCGACGCGCTGCTGCTGACGGCGCTGGCCCTGCTGTGGCCCGATGACGACCCTGCAAACACGCCGATGTATGCGGACCACACGCTGGTCGACCAGGCCGTCAACGCCGCCAAGCAGCGCGCGCCGGCCAGCGCGGCCTTCGTCAACGCGGTGCTGCGCCGCTTCCTGCGCGAGCGCGCGGCCATCGTCGCCGCGGCCGAGCGCAGCCCGCAGGGCGCCTTCAACCACCCGGCGTGGTGGATCGAGAGGCTGCGCCAGGACTGGCCGGCGCAGTGGCAGGCCATCCTGGCCGCCAACAACCGGCCGCCGCCGATGACGCTGCGCGTGCATGCCCAGCGCGGCAGTGCCGCCAGCTACGTCGAGCGGCTGGCCGCCCAGGGCATCACCGCACGGGCGCTGGGCGCGCCGACGCCGCAGGCCGTCGTGCTCGACAAACCCGTCCCCGTCACGGCCCTGCCCGGCTTTGCCGAGGGTCTGGTCTCCGTGCAGGATGCGGCCGCCCAGCTCGCCGCGCCGCTGGTCATCGGCGCCGGCCTGAAGCCTGGCTCGCGTGTGCTGGACGCCTGCGCCGCGCCCGGCGGCAAGACGGCCCACCTGCTCGAACTGCAGCCCGACCTGCAGCTCACCGCGCTGGACGCCGACGCGCAGCGCCTGACCCGCGTGCAGGACACGCTGAACCGCCTCGGCCAGACGGCCACGCTCAAAGCCGCCGACGCCCGCCAGACCGCCGCCTGGTGGGACGGCCAGCCCTTCGACGCCATCCTGCTGGACGCCCCGTGCAGCGCCTCGGGCATCGTGCGCCGCCACCCCGACGTGCGCTGGCTGCGCCGGCCCGACGACATCACCGCGCTGGCGCAGATCCAGGCCGAGCTGCTGGACGCGCTGTGGCCGCTGCTCGCCCCCGGCGGGCGCCTGGTCTACGCGACCTGTTCGGTCTTCCGTGCCGAAGGTCAGGCCCAGCTCGACGCGTTTTTGCAACGCCAAACTGACGCTAAGTCCCACGCCGTGCCCGGCTTCACGGGCCACCTGCTGCCCCTGGCCGACAATGCCCTGCAACCCCAGCCGCCCCTGGACGGCTTCTTCTACGCCCTGATCACGAAACCCTGATTTGTTCGCCCGGATCGCCATTGCCGCCTTCTTCGCCGCGCTGCTCGCCTTGATGCCCGGGCTGGCGCGGGCCGACGGCATCGAGCTGGCCCAGCTGGCCACGCACCGGGCCGACGACGGGCTGGAGCTGAGCTTCACGACCCGCTTCGAGCTCAGCCGCCCCGCCGAGGACGCGCTGCACAAGGGCGTGCCGCTGTACTTCGTGGCCGAGGCCCTAGTGCTGCGCAACCGCTGGTACTGGCGCGACGCCCACGTGTCGCGTGTCGAACGCACCTGGCGCCTGTCCTGGCAGCCGCTGACGCGCCAGTACCGTGTCTCCAACGGCGGCCTGCACCAGAGCTTCGCGACGCTGGATGAGGCGCTGAATGTGCTGCGCGGCCAGTCCGCCTGGCGCATCGCCGAGCCCAAGGACATCGAGGACAGCGGCAGCTACTACCTGGAGTTCAGCTACAAGCTCGACGTCAGCCAGCTGCCGCGGCCGATGCAGATCGGCCTGCAGTCGGGCTTTGCGCTCAGCATCGAGCAAAAGCGCAACTTCAACCCGGACTTCAGTCTGAAGACGCAATGAAGCGGGTCGAGCGCAGGGCCGCCCCAAGCCGGCCCGCCATCCCCCCGGGGGCTGAGGCCGGACATCGTCAGCCCGGTGGGCTGGCGATGCCTGCCGAAGAGCCGCAACCCGGGTTGCGGCGCGGCCTGCAGGGCCGTCGGGCGTATTCGCCATGCGAGGGGCACCAGTGACGCGGACAGCTCGATGGGGCTGGGTCATCACGTTGGTGACCCTCACCGGCGTGGCCGGCGTGCTGAGCTTCCTGCTGACCATCGGCACGACCAGCGAGCGCGGCTTCTTCGAGCGCCACTACCACTGGCTTTACTGGGTCAACGTGGTCGTCGCGGCGGTGCTGACCCTGGTCATCCTGACCGCTGCGGTGCGCCTGGCCGTGCGCGTGCGGCGCGGCCGCTTCGGCAGCCGGCTGCTGTTCAAGCTGGCGGCCATCTTCGCCCTCGTCGGCGTGGTGCCCGGCGTGATGATCTACGCCGTGTCCTACCAGTTCGTGAACCGCAGCATCGAGACCTGGTTCGACGTGCGCCTGGCCAGCGCGCTGGAGGCCGGCCTAAACCTGGGCCGCGGCACGCTGGACGCGATGGTCTCCGACCTGGCCAGCAAGACGCGCGACGCCGCCGACCAGCTCGCCGACACCAGCACGCCGCAGCTGCTCGCGCTGGAGCGCCTGCGCGACAAGCTCAGCGCCCGCACCGTGGCGCTGGTGGGTGGCAGCGGCCAGATCCTGCTGGAGAGCGGCGGCGACACGCGCCAGCTGACGCCCGACCGTCCCAGCAGCACGATGCTGCGCCAGGCCCGTGGCGGCTCGCCCGCCAGCCAGCTCGAAGGCCTGGAAGACGAGGCCGCCGCGCTGCAGGGCGGCGCCCAGATCCGCGCGCTGGCCCTGCTGCCCAACACCGAGCTGCGCCTGGGTATGGGCGAGCGTTATCTGATGGTGGTGCAGCGCATCCCGGCCAGCATGCTCAGCAACGCGCTGGCCGTGCAGACGGCGAGCAGCGAATACCAGCAACGCTCGCTGGAACGCGTCGGCCTGCGCCGCATGTACCTGGGCACGCTGACGCTGGTGCTCATCCTGGCCGTGTTCGGCGCGCTGCTGCTGGCTGTCGCGCTGGGCAACCAGCTCGCGCGCCCGCTGCTGATGCTGGCCGACGGCGTGCGCCTGGTGGCCCAGGGCGATCTCTCCGTGCGGCCGGTGCTGGCGTCGCGCGACGAGCTGGGCGGCCTGACGCGCTCCTTCGCCGACATGACCGGCCAGCTCGCCGATGCGCGCGCCCAGGTCTCGCGCACCGTGGCCGAGCTGGACGCCGCCCGCACCCATCTGCAGACCATCCTCGACAACCTCACCGCCGGCGTGCTCGTCTTCGACGCCGACGGCCGCCTCGAGACCGTCAACCCCGGCGCGACGCGCATCCTGCGCCTGCCGCTGTCGGTCTACATCGGCCGCCCGCTGGCCGACGTGCCGGGGCTCGAGCAGTTCGCCGCATCGCTGGACCAGCGCTTCGAACAGCACATCGGCCGTGACAGCGGCGAGCGCGACATGGAGCGCGAGCTGTGGCAGGAGTCCTTCGAGTTGCAGCTCGACCCCAAGCAGGACCCGCTGACCCTGCTCGTGCGCGGCGCACCCCTGCCCCAGGCCAGCCGGCTCGTCGTCTTCGATGACATCTCCGAAGTCGTGTCGGCGCAGCGCTCCGCCGCCTGGAGCGAGGTCGCGCGCCGCCTGGCCCACGAGATCAAGAACCCGCTCACGCCCATCCAGCTGTCGGCCGAGCGCATGCAGCACAAGCTCGAAGCCAAGCTCGAGGGTGCCGACCAGGCCATGCTCGTGCGCTCGGTCGCCACCATCGTCAACCAGGTGCAGGCGATGAAGCAGCTCGTCAACGAGTTCCGCGACTACGCCCGCCTGCCGTCCGCGCAACTGACGCCGCTCGATCTGAACGCGCTCGTCCACGAGGTGCTCAGCCTCTACGCCGAGCCGCAGGACCGAGGGCGCCTGGCTGCCGAGCTCGCACCCAAACTGCCGGCCATCAAGGGTGACGCCAGCCAGCTGCGCCAGGTCATCCACAACCTCGTGCAGAACGCGCTGGACGCCGTGCAGGAGCGCGCCGACGGCCACGTCACCGTGCGCTCGTCCCTCTCGCTGACCGAGGCCGGCGCGCCGCGCTCCGTGCGTCTGCACATCATCGACAACGGCCCCGGCTTCGCCGAGAAAGTGCTCAAGCGCGCCTTCGAGCCCTACGTCACGACCAAGAGTAAAGGCACCGGCCTGGGCCTGGCCGTCGTGAAGAAAATCGCCGATGAACACGGCGCCCGCATCAGCCTGCGCAACCTGCATGCCGCTGCCGATGCGGGTTCTCCCGCTGATGCCGCGCATGACGCCGCCGTGATCGGCGCGCAAGTTTCGCTATCATTTTCAAATCTGGCGACCGCCACCGAGCCCGGTGCACAGGGCGCCAAGACTTGAGAAGCTGTGAACGAACCCCACACGACCGCTCGTGCCCCCGCAACGCCGCCACTCGGTGTTGCAAATACTCGCCGCAGCCTGAGCTGCGCCTCCGTTTTGCGCCTTGATTGGCGACGCCGCAACGGCCCGCTCGGCCGCGCGGGATTCATTCACAGCTTCTGAGGATTCATGGCCACGATTCTTGTTGTCGACGACGAACTGGGCATCCGAGCTCTGCTGTCCGAAATCCTCAGCGACGAAGGGCACACCATCGAGCTTGCCGAGAACGCCACCCAGGCAAGGGCGGCGCGCGAGCGCATGCGCCCCGACCTCGTGCTGCTCGACATCTGGATGCCCGATGTCGACGGCGTCACCCTGCTCAAGGAATGGGGCGGCGCCGGCCTGCTGACGATGCCCGTCATCATGATGAGCGGCCATGGCACCATCGACACGGCGGTGGAGGCGACCAAGTTCGGCGCCATCGCCTTCCTCGAAAAGCCCATCACGCTGCAAAAGCTGCTGCGCGCCGTCGAGCAGGCCCTCGTCAAGACCGCCCCGCCCCGCCCGGCGCCGGCACCGATGGGCATGCCGAGCTACTCCCGTCCCGAGCCCGGCGGCATGCCGTCCGCACCCAGCCACGGCGTGAGCCTGTCCAGCCACATGCCCAGCAGCAACGCGCTGGCGTCGGAGCAGAGCTTTGAACTCGACCGGCCGCTGCGCGAGGCACGCGATGCCTTCGAGAAGAGCTACTTCGAGTTCCACCTCGCCAAGGAGAACGGCTCCATGACCCGCGTCGCCGAGAAGACCGGCCTGGAGCGCACCCACCTCTACCGCAAGCTCAAGCAGCTGGGCGTGGACCTGAGCCGCAACAAGCGCAGTGCCGGGGGCTGACTGCCCCCTTTGGCTTGTGCTAAAGTCGCGGACTTCGCTAAAAAGCCTTTAGCGATCCAAAGATCAAGACAAAGATCTAGAACGGGCCTGGTAGCTCAGTTGGTAGAGCAGCGGATTGAAAATCCGCGTGTCGGTGGTTCGATTCCGCCCCAGGCCACCAAGACTGCGAACCCCTGATTTCCATTGGAATCAGGGGTTTTGTTTTGTGCCCTCCGTCCTGCCGCCGGTGTTCGCGGGTCCGCCCATGGGCCTTCGACAGCTTCAATTTTCGTGGGTCGATTTGTTGTCAAGGACCCGCCCATGGCCGCTGGAAATACCGCCGCGCACGACGAACTGCTGGCGCTCGTCGCCAGGAGCCTCTGCACTCGCACGCTGAATCGCTTTGCGCAAGAGTCCCGCCTGGATGGTGAAAGCCTGAAGGACGCCGTCGAGCGCTATGAGATTGACTACGCGTGGCAGGTCCTGGGTTCCGACCGCCTGCGCGACGAGACCATCGCGCTACTGGAGGCCAAGCTCAAGGAGGCGGCGACCGATGCGCAAAGAACCTGCGTGGCTGAAGTTCTGAAGGCTGCGGCCGCAGACCAGTCCGATGAATTGCTGATGAGTTTTGACAACGATGTGGCGGAGCAACTGGCCGCAGCGCTGTGCGCCCGGCATGAACGCAGGACGCATGCCGAAGCTGAAGCGGTGAGCTGAACCGGCCCGTCGCCGCCGCGAGCCCGCGCAGACAGTGGCATCGCGCCGACTGCACGACCGGGGTCTCAGTCCGCGCGCATCGCCCGCCTGGCCGACAAGGCCATGAACACGGCAAACACGACGACGACCACCAGCCCCGCGCTCAGCGACGACTGCTCGGCGATCAGGCCGATCAGCGGCGGCCCGGCCATCATGCCCAGATAGCCCACGCCCGACACGGCGGCAATGCCGTGGGCCGGCGATACGCCCGGCGCCTGCGATGCGGCACTGAACAGCACCGGCACGACGTTGGACAGCCCCAGGCCCACGCCGGCAAAGCCGAGCAGCGCGATCCACGGCGACGGCACGGCCAGCGCGAGGGCCATGCCCGCCGCGGCCAGCACGCCGCTGGCGCGCATCAGCCGCGTGCCCGACATGCGCGCGCGCACCCAGTCGCCGCCGAAGCGGCCGATGGCCATGGCGCCGCTGAAACTGGCATAGGCCAGGGCCGCGGTGCTCTCGCTGCTGGCACGCTCCTGCTTCATGAAGAGCACGCTCCAGTCATACATCGCGCCTTCGGCGATCAGGCCCATGGACGCCAGCACACCCAGCAGCAGCAACGGCCCGCGGGGCAGGCTGAGCGGCCGCTTTTCCTCGGCATCGTGCCGGAGCACCGGCAGCATCGCGCGGCTGGCGAGCAGCGCGGCAATGGCGGCAGCAACCGTGGCCAGCAGCAGATGGCCTTGCGGCGTGAGGCCCAGCGTGGGCGCGACGCTGCCCAGGCCAGCGCCGGCCATGCCGCCCAGGCTGAACAGGCCGTGGAAGCCGCTCATCAGCGGTTTGGCCGCAAGGCGCTCGATCTCGCTGGCCTCGGCATTGATGGCCACGTCGAACAGGCTGCCCGTGATGCCGAAGACTCCCATGACGACGAGCAGGGCCACGTAGAACGGGAAGGCCAGCAGGCTGGCGATGGCCGCGCAGCACAGCAGGCCCATGGTGGCGGTGACGACGCTCGGGCCGTAGCGGCCGACGATGCGGCCGGCCTGGGCCAGAGCCGCCAATGCGCCGACTCCGCCAGCCAGCATGGCGATGGCCAGCGCCTGCTCACCGAGGCCGTAGTGGCCCTTGACGGTGGGCACATGCACGCCCCAGGTGGCGAACAGCGTGCCGAGGACGAAGAACTGCGTGCGCAGCGCGACCGAGGCGCGGGCGAGCGCGCTGGCCGGCACGCCAGCGGCGGCAGCGGCGGTCGTAGTCACTTGGCTGTCGCCGTCACGCGCGTGAAGAAGTCGTAGACACCCTGGTCGCCCATCTTGCGCGCGTCCGCCAGCTCGCCGCCTTCAGTCGCGTAGAGCAGCTTGCCCTGGGGCGACAGCACGGCGACGGCTGGGATGCCCTTCTTCAGCGGCACGCGGTAGCCGTCGGCGATGTCGACGTTGTGGTCGAAGCGGCCGACGTCGACCTTGACGACCTTGAAGCTCTTGGCGATCAGCGGCGCGCTGGGGCCGTGCTTGAAGGTGTTGTCCAGCATGCGGCAGTCGCCGCACCAGTTGGCGCCGAAGACGACGAGTACCGGCAGGCCGGCCTTGGCGGCGTCGGCCAGCGTCGCGCGGATGGCGGCCTTGGCATCGGCGCCTTCGTCATAGATGGCCGGCGGACCGGCGTGAGCGGCCAGGGTGGCGCCGAGGAGCAGGGAGGCGGTCAGGAAACGCATGGTGATGGGCTCTTGCTTCAGAAGCGATCGCAGTGGCTTGAAAGCGCTTTCAAGCCTATTTCACGATCGAACGACAACGCTGTCAAGTGTCCGGTTCAGCCACCCTTTCAGCGCGATGGCGAAAGGCTTGTGCAAAGGCATGGCGGGCTAAGGGGAGGCCTGTTCGAAAAAGCGCCAGATCGCGTCGTTGGCGTCCAGCGCCTGGGAGGCGGCTTCCTTGCCGCGGCGCACGCTCGGCGCGCCGGGCCAGGAGTGGCCGCCGGTATCCGTGGCACAGAGTTGCACAGTCACGCCATCCGCACAGCCGGTGTGGCTTTCGCAGCGGGCGCCGGGTACGTCCAGCGCGCGCTGCGGTGGTGCGGTGCAATGGTCGCGCTGCACCCAGCGCGAGACGGTTTCGGGCACGGAGACGAAGGCCATCACCTTGCTCTCGTCGCGGAAGGCGCCGGGGCCGGCGCCGCCGTTGAAGAGCACGTGGTCGTCGTCCTTGGCATGGATGTGCAGCACCGAGACCGGCCGCGAGGGCGTGCAGCTGGCCGTCGCGTCGGTGCCGGCGACGGAGGCGACGGCGCGGAAGACGTCGGCCGCCTCGCAGGCCAGGCGGTGGCTCATCATGCCGCCGTTGGACATGCCGGTGGCGAACACGCGCGCCGCGTCGATGTTGAAGCGGCCCTTGATGGCCGCGACGGCCGCGCGGGCAAAGCCGACGTCGTCGATGCCCTTGTCACGTGCGTCGCCGCAGCAGCCGCCAGCGTTCCAGGTCGCGAACTTCGCTCCCGGCAGCTTGCTGTAGCCATTGGGGAAGGCGACGACGAAGCCGGCCTCGTCGGCTTTCTTCTGCAATCCGTAGTGCGCATCGTCGGCCATGTACTCGGCATGGCCGCCGCCGCCGTGAAAGGCCAGCACCAGCGGCGTGGGCCGGCCGGCGTCATAACCATTCGGCAGATGGACCAGCACCTTGCGGCCCTGCACCTGCAGTTCCTGCAGCCCGCCTTGGGCTGGCGCGTCGCTGGCCTTCCCGGCGCGGCGCTGCTCCATGCGCGCCTTGATCCGCTCGCGCAGCGTCTCCTGGGCCTGCGCGGCCGGCAGCAGCGCGGCCAGGGCAAGAGCCAGCAGCCGGCCGCGCATCTTCAGCCTCCGCCGCCCAGCACGCGGTAGACGGCGACGATGTTCTGCGCGCGCAGGCTCTGCACCTGCACCAGCGCCTGCTGGGCCGTGAAGAGGGAGCGCTGCGCATCCAGCACGTCCAGCGAGCTGGCGATGCCGGCGCGGTAGCGCTCCTCGGACAGCGCCAGACGCCGCGCCTCCGCATCGACCTGCGCCGACTGCGCACTGCGCTGTTCGCCCAGCGTGGCACGCCCGGCGAGAGTGTCGGCCACGTCGCGGAAGGCCGACTGGATGGCCTTCTCGTATTGGGCGGTGGCAATGTCCCGCTGGGCGCGCGCCTGCGCAAGGTTGGCGCTGTTGCGGCCGGCGTCGAACAGCGGCTGGATCAGCGACGGCGCGAAGCTCCAGACCGAGTTTTTGAACAGATTGGACAGCTGGTTGCTCGTCGTGCCGAAGCTTCCGGTCAGCGTGATGCGCGGAAAGAAGGCGGCGCGGGCGGAGTCGATGTTGGCATCGGCCGCGGCGAGCTGCTGTTCGGCCTGGCGGATGTCGGGCCGGCGCGTCAGCACCTCGCTCGGCACACCGGCGGGCAGCTCGGCCAGCGGCTCGAAGTCGGCCAGCTCGCCGGTCGGCGCGGGCAGGCCGGCCGGCAGGGCCGAGCCCAGCAGCAGCACGAGGGCGTTCTCGTCGAGTGCGCGCTGGCGCTGCGTCTGCGACAAGGCCACGCGGGCCGCCTGCAGCGCCGACTCGGCCGCGCGCAGGTCGATCTCGTTGGTGATGCCGCCGTCAAAGCGCTGGCGGATCAGCTTGAGCGACTGTTCGCGGCTGGCCAGCGTGTCGCGCGTGATTTTCAGCAGGGCTTCATCGGCCTGCAGCGCCACCTCGGTCGTCACGACGGCGGCGACCAGCGCGATGCGCACGGCCTTCTGGTTGGACTCGGCCGCCAGCAACTGAGCCGCGGCGGCGGCGTCCAGGCCGCGCAGGCGGCCAAAGAGGTCGAGTTCGTAGGCCGTGACCTGCAGGCCGGCCTGGTAGTTGCTCGTGATGCCGCCGCTGGCATTGGGCGTGCGCGAGCCGCTGATGCCGACGTTGACGGTGGGCCACAGGTCGGCATCGCGCGCCGCGGCGGTGGCGCGGGCGGCGTCGATGTTGGCCACGGCCACGCGCAGGTCGCGGTTGTTGGCCAGGGCCAGCGGGATCAGCTGCTGCAGCCGCGTGCCCTGGAAGGCCTGGGCCCAGGGCAGCTCGGCGGCGGCAGTGGCGCCGCTGCCACCGGCGTTGGGGAAGGCCGGCGCGGGCAGCGCGGCCTGCGCGGCCTCGGCAGCCGTGGGCTTCTTCGGCTCGGGGCCGGCGCAGGCGGCCAGCAGCGCGGCCAGGGCGATCAGGGAAAGCGTCGTCTTCATACCTGGTCTCCCGCGTCTTCCTCCGCCTCATGGGCATCGCGCTTCCTCTGGCGCTCGCTGCCCGGGAAGAAGCGGCGCACGACGACGAAGAACACCGGCACGAAAAACACGGCCAGCGCCGTGGCCGACAGCATGCCGCCCAGCACACCCGTGCCGATGGCACGCTGGCTGGCCGAGCCGGCGCCGCTGGCGAGCACCAGCGGCAGCACGCCCAGCATGAAGGCCAGCGAGGTCATGATGATGGGCCGGAAGCGCAGGTGCGCCGCCTCGCGCACCGCGTCGAACACGCTCCGACCGTGGGCCTGCAGGTCCTTGGCGAATTCGATGATCAGCACCGCGTTCTTGGCCGACAGGCCGATGATGGTGATCATGCCCACCTTGAAGTAGACGTCGTTCTCGAGCCCCCGGAACGAAGCGCCCAGCACGACACCCAGCACCCCCAGCGGCACCACGAGGATGACCGACAGCGGGATGCTCCAGCTCTCGTACAGCGCCGCCAGGCACAGGAACACGGCGAGCAGCGAGAAGCCGAACAGGATGAAGGCCGTCGAGCCCGAGAGCTTTTCCTCGCGCGACTGGCCGGTCCACTCGTAGCCGAAGCCGTCGGGCAGCTGGGCCGCGAGCTTCTCCATCTCGGCGATGGCCACGCCGGTGGACACGCCCTTGGCCGGCTCGCCCAGGATGCGCATGGCCGAGTAGCCGTTGTAGCGCACCGTCTGCATCGCGCCGGTGACCCATTTGCTGGTGGCGAAGGCGCCCAGCGGCACCGGCTGGCCGGCGCTGTTGAGCACGTTGAGCCTGAGCAGGTCCTCGGGCTGCATGCGCGCCGGAGCGTCGGCCTGCACGATGACGCGCTGCAGGCGGCCGGCATTGGGGAAGTCGTTCACATAGCTGGACCCCAGCGACGTGCCCAGCACCGCATTGACGGCGCCGATGTTGACGCCCAGTGCCTGCGCACGGTCGCGGTCGATGTCGAGCTGCAACTGCGCGGCGTCTTCCAGGCCGTCGGGGCGCACGGCGTTCAGCAGCGGGTTCTTGGCCGCGGCGCCCAGCAGCTGGTTGCGTGCGGCCAGCAGCTCGGCGCGCGTGTGGCCGCTGCGGTCCTGCAGGCGGAAGGCGAAACCGTTGGCCCGGCCGAGATCGCGGATGGGCGGCGGGCTGGTCGGGAAGATGATCGCGTCGCGCACCTTGCTCAGCGCCCCGAAGGCGCGGGCGGCCAGGCCTTGCGCCGAGTGCTCGGGGCCGTGGCGCTCGTCCCAGGGCTTGAGCGTGACGAAGGCCAAGCCCGCGTTCTGCCCGGCGCCCGAGAAGCTGAAGCCGACGACGCCGACCATGCTCTCGACCTCCGGCTGCTTGAGCATGTAGGCCTCGACCTGCTTCACGACGCTCAGCGTGCGCGACTGCGTGGCGCCCGGCGGCAGCTGGATGTTGACGAGGATGTTGCCCTGGTCCTCGTTCGGCACGAAGGAGGTGGGGAGCTTCTGGAACACCAGCACGGCCGCCGCGATGACGGCCACGTAGACCACGGCCATGCGCGCGCCGCGGTGGATGAACTTGGCCACCCAGCCCTCGTAGCCCTTGGCCGTGCGCGTGAAGCCGCGGTTGAACCAGCCGAAGAAGCCGCGTTTCTCCAGATGGTGGCCGGCCTCGACGGGCTTGAGCAGCGTGGCGCACAGGGCCGGCGTCAGCGATAGCGCCAGGAAGG
>JAEKLF010000262.1 GCA_019509985.1 Burkholderiales bacterium
CCAGCCAGGCGCCGGCGTCCGCGCCGGGTTCGAGCAGGCCGGTGTGGACCGCGCCGCTGGCGTCGGGCACCGGCAGGCAGAGTTGCACCAGGCTGTAGGCGGCCATCAGCAGCAGCGCCCAAAGCGCCACGCCGCGCGCGCCGCACCACAGCACGATGGGCGCCGCGAACAGCGTGCACAGACCCAGGCGCTGCAGCACGCCGGGAATGCGCAGCATGGCGAAGTCGAAGTTGGGAATGAGGTTGAGCAGCAGGCCGATGCCGATGATGGTCAGCGCGCGGCGCGCGGTGTGCAGCAGAAGCGCGGTCTTGTCGGCACCGGCCTGGGCACGGCGCGCGAGGCTGATCGTCATCGCCATGCCGGAGATGAAGACGAAGAAGGGGAAGACCCAGTCGGTGAAGGTCCAGCCGTTCCACCGGGCATGTTCCAGCGGCGCGTAGAGATGGCCCCAGTCGCCCGGGTTGTTGACGGAAGGCGTCGAGGGAAAGCAGCCTGTCCTTCACTCGGTCTTCTTTCCGAAGTCGTCGGGTATCTTGATGAGTGCCGCCATCACGAAGCTCGGCACCGTCGCCAGCAGCACCCAGGCGAAGAAGGGCACGTAGCCGATGTGGTCCTGCAGCCAGCCGCTCCACATGCCGGGGATCATCATGCCCAGGGCCATGAAGCCGGTGCAGATGGCGTAGTGAGCGGTCTTCTGTGTGCCTTCGGCGACGTGGATCATGTACATCAGGTAGGCCGTGAACCCGAGGCCATAGCCGAACTGCTCGACGGCCAGCGCGCTGCTGATGACGGCAAGGCTGGTCGGGTGCATGAGCGCGAGCGCGAGGAAGGCGACATTGGGCAGGTGCATGGCCAGCACCAGCGGCCACAGCGCGCGCTTGAGGCCGAAGCGCGCGATGACCCAGCCGCCGGCAAGGCCGCCCAGCGTCAGCGCGGTCAGGCCCACGGTGCCGTAGGCGATGCCGACGGCCTTGGTGGACAAGCCCAGGCCGCCCTTGTCGGCAGGGTCGAGCAGGAAGGGGCTGGCGAGCTTGAGCAGTTGCGCCTCGGGGAAGCGGTAGAGCAGCAAGAAGCCGAGCGTGATGGCGATGCCGGGCTTCTTGAAGAAGCTGGCGAACACGGCGAGGAATTCGGTGACGAGGCCACGCGCCGCGCTGCGGCCGGGGCCGCGCACGTCGGCGGCAGGCCGTGGCAGCACGAACGTGTGCCAGGCGGCCAGCACGACGAAGAGGCCGCCCAGCAGCCAGAACACCAGACTCCAGGCCTGGGTGACGCTGCCGCTGCGTTCGGTCAGCGCGCCGGCCAGATAGACCAGGCCGCCCTGGCCGGCGATGTTGGCGAGGCGATAGAAAGTGGAGCGCACACCGACGAAGGCGGCCTGGCTGTGCTGGGGCAGGGCCAGCATGTAATAGCCGTCGGCCGCGATGTCGTGCGAGGCTGAGGCGAAGGCCATCAGCCAGAACACCGCGAGCGAGAGCTGGAAGACCTGATCCGTCGGGATCGTCAGGGCCACGCCGGCGAGCGCCGCGCCGACGAAGAACTGCAGCACCGTGACCCAGGCGCGCTTGGTGCCGAACAGTTCGGCCAGCGGCGACCACAGCGGCTTGATGACCCAGGGCAGGTAGAGCCAACTGGTGTACAGCGCGATGTCGGTGTTGGAGATGCCGAGGTTCTTGTAGAGCACCACCGACAGCGTCATGACGACGACATAGGGAATGCCCTGGGCGAAATAAAGCGTGGGCACCCAGGCCCACGGCGATCTCGCCGGTGTCATTGGCCCAGCGCGCGACTCACGCTGCCGTCCACCGCATCGAGCAAGCGGCGCGCTTCGTCCGCGCCCACGCCACGCTTGAGCATCACCAGCGCCGTCTTCACGTGATGGTCGCACTGTGCGAGCGCGGCCTGCGCGTCGGCCTCGCTCGCACCGCTGGCCCGCACGGTCAACGCCAGCGCTCGCTTGACGAGCTTGGCATTGGTGGCCTTCAGGTCCACCATCAGATTGCCGTAGACCTTGTTCAGTCGCACCATCAGCGCCGACGAAAAGGTATTCAGCGCGATCTTCTGCGACGTGCCGGCCTTCAGCCGCGTGCTGCCGGAGATGACCTCCATGCCTGTGTCGAGGACGACGCCGATCTCGGCTTGTTGGCTGACCGGTGCGCCGGGGTTGTTGGCGATGCCAATGGTCAGCGCGCCGGCCGCGCGCGCGGCCTCAATGGCGCCCAGCACATAGGGCGTGCCGCCGGACGCGGCCAGCAGCAGGGCCACGTCGTTCGGGCCGGGCTGCAGCGCAGCCATGTCGGCGGCGCCCTGGGCGCGGTCGTCTTCCGCCCCCTCGACGGCGACGAACATCGCGCCTTGGCCGCCGGCGATGACGGCGACGGCGCGTTCGCGCGGCCATGAGAAGGTGGGATAGAGCTCCACGCTGTCCAAGACGCCCAGACGCCCGGACGTGCCGGCGCCCGCGTACAGCAGCCGGCCACCGGCGCGGATGCGGGGCAGCGCGGCGTCGACGGCGGCTGCAAGTTGGGGGGCGGCGGCCTTGACGGCGGCGACGGCGGCGTTCTGGTCGTCGATGAATGCATCCAGCAGCGCCGGCGTGTCGTAAGTGTCCAGGTCGGGATGCCGGGTGCTCGGGGTTTCGGTGTTCAGCATGGAAGAAGGCGGCGGAAGCTGTCGGACTCTAGCGGCTGGCACCGGGGCATGACGAATGCCACGCGCCATTGCAGTCATAACGCTAGGTAATCAGAATCTGCGTGTCGGCTGTAAGGAGTAGGGCAAGGCCCCCGACGGACGCTGGCAAGTCGATATCGGGCCTTCCGCGATCGACCTGTGGTGAAACCCCGATCTCAACCACTTCTCTTTTTCTGGAGACTTCGATATGAACGCAACTCTCAAGACCGGCCTGGGCATCGCCGCCGCCGCTGCTGCCCTGTTCGCCACCGCCGTGCCGACGACCGCGATGGCCGCCGACGGCATGGTGAAGTGTTCCGGCGTGAACAGCTGCAAGGGCACCTCCGAGTGCAAGACCGCCAACAGCGGCTGCAAGGGCCAGAACGGCTGCAAGGGCCAGGGCTGGGTCAGCAAGAAGACGGCCGACGAGTGCACCAAGGCCGGCGGCAAGGTTGAAAAGTAATCGGCTGATCTAGCCGGCCCAACGCCGCTCAGGCCTGTCGCCTGGGCGGCGTTTTCTTGTTTGCTTCTCATGACCCGAATCCAAGGCTTTGGCCTCGGCCTGCGCGTCGAGCACTACGCCGACTTTGAAGCCGGCGTCGCTGCCGACTTGCGCCCCGACTGGCTGGAGATCATTTCCGAGAACTACCTCGTGCCCGGCGGGCCGCCGATCGCGCATCTGGAGCGCATCCGGGCGGACTACCCCCTCGTCATGCATGGCGTGTCCCTGTCCATCGCCGGCCCTGCGCCGCTGGACCTCGGCTATCTGAGGGAGATCAAGGGCCTGGCCGACCGGCTGCAGCCCGGCTGGGTGTCGGACCACCTGTGCTGGAGCGCCGACGCGCACAGCCAGCTGCACGACCTGCTGCCCGTGCCGCTGACGCGCGCGGCGCTGGACCATGTCGGCGGCCGCATCGCCCAGGTGCAGGACATCCTCGGCCGGCCGCTGGTGCTGGAGAACGTGTCCAGCTATGTGCGCTTCCAAGCCGACGAGATGGGCGAGGCCGAGTGGATCGCGCAGCTGTTGCGCGAGACCGGCGCCGGCCTGCTGCTCGACGTCAACAATGTCTATGTCTCAGGCCGCAACCACGGCTTCGACCCGGTCGCCTACCTCGACGCCATCCCGGTCGAGCCCGTGCGCCAGATCCACCTCGCCGGCCACGAGGACCGCGGCGACATCGTCATCGACACGCACGACCACCCGGTGCGCGACGAGGTCTGGCGGCTCTACGAGCACGCGATCAAGCGCTTCGGCGCCGTGCCGACGATGATCGAGCGCGACGACCACATCCCGCCGCTGGCGGAGCTGCTGGCCGAGCTGGACATGGCGCGCCGCCTGGCCGCTGCCGCGTCATGAGCGTCACCCGCCAACAGCTCGATCTGGCCGCGGCCATCCGTGACGGCGCCGACCCGGCCGGCCTGCTTGCCGGCGACTTCGCCACCGGCCTGGAGGTCTATCGTCA
>JAEKLF010000328.1 GCA_019509985.1 Burkholderiales bacterium
GGCGCAGTACGTCGTGCCGGCCGGGCAGGCCGTGGCCAAGGCCATCGAGCTGGCCGGGCGCATCGCGCAGAACGCGCCGCTGTCCAACTTCGCCGTGACGCAGGCCCTGCCGCGCATCGCCGACCTGTCGCAGTCCGACGGCCTCTTCATGGAGTCGCTGATGGCGGCCATCGCCCAGGGCGACGAGGTGGCCAAGCAGCGGCTGCAGGACTTCCTGCAAAAGCGCACGCCCAAGGTCGTCAAGTCATGAAGCCGCGCTACCGCCCAGTCGCCATCGGCTGCCAGGACGCCTGCGTCGAGCCCCTTGCCGACGGCGGTTTCGTGCTGCGCTCGACGGAGCCGCTAGGGGCCTACCCGGCGCACATGGGCGAGCGCCTCGCGCACTGGGCGCAGGTTGCGCCGGACCGGCTGCTGGCCGCGCAGCGCGGGCCGGACGGTGGCTGGCGCCGCGTCAGCTACGCGGAGATGGTGGCGCGCGCGCGCTCGCTTGGCCAGGCGCTGCTGGACCTGGGCCTGAGTGTCGAGCGACCGTTGGTCATCCTCTCCGACAACGGCCTCGAACACCTCGGCCTGATGCTGGGCGCGATGTGGGCGGGCATCCCCAGTGTCAGCATTTCGCCGGCCTATTCGCTGGTCTCGACCGACTTCGGCCGGCTGCGCCACATCCTCGCCAAGGCCACGCCGGGCGCCGTCTACGCCGCGAACCCAAGCTATGCGCGCGCCATCGAGGCCACCGTCGCTGCGGACGCGCACGTCATCCTCGGCGAAGGCTGGCTCGAAGGCCGCGCCGCGCAGCGCTTCGCCGACCTGCTCGACACGCAGCCCCGCCCCGCGCTCGATGCGGCACATGCGCAGGTCGGCCCGGACACCATCGCCAAGCTGATGTTCACGTCGGGCTCGACCAAGGCGCCCAAGGGCGTCGTCATGACCCAGCGCATGTGCTGCGCCAACCAGCAGATGACGCTGCAGGCCATGCCCTTCCTGGCCGAGCAGCCGCCGGTGGTGCTGGACTGGCTGCCGTGGAACCACACCTTCGGCGGCAACCACAACCTGGGGCTGGTGCTCTACAACGGCGGCAGCCTCTATATCGACGAAGGTCGGCCCGTGCCCGGCCGCTTCGAGACCACCTTGCGCAACCTGCGCGAGGTCGCGCCGACGATCTTCTTCAACGTGCCCAAGGGCTACGACGAACTCGTCTCGGCGCTGCAGGCCGACAC
>JAEKLF010000327.1 GCA_019509985.1 Burkholderiales bacterium
TCGAAGGGGGTACAGGCCTCTTCTTCGGCCAGACGCTGGGCCTGGGCCTTGGCCTGGGGATCCTGGACTGCGCTGAGGTCCAGGCGTTGCTGCGGCAAGCCGACGTCGGCGGCGGCGATGAGCTGGACGACTCTGCCATCGGGCTGCTGGACCAGGCTGGTGCGCAGTACTTCGTGGCGCGCGACGATGCGGTCCAGCGCGCGTGCCAGCGCGGCGTCGTCCAGGCGGCCCTGCAGGCGCAGGCTGCCGCCCATGAGATAAGCGGCGCTGGCGCGCGCATCGAGCTGGGCCAGGAACCACAGCCGCTGCTGGGCGAAGGACAGCGGTAGCGGCAGATCGCGTGCCACGGGCACGATGGCCGGCAGCGTGCTGGCCGAAGCGTGGGCCAGGGCCAGGGCGAACTCGGCCAGGCGCGGGTGGGCGAACAGATCAGCCAGCGCCACCTCCAGCCCGAGCGAGGAGCGCACCCGCGAGGCCAGCTGCACAGCCAGCAGCGAATGCCCGCCGAGGGCGAAGAAGTCGTCGTGGCGGCCGACCTGGGCCAGGCCCAGCAGCTCGCACCACAGCGCGGCCAGGCTCTCCTCGACGGGGCCTTGCGGGGGCTCGTAAGCGCTGGAGCCGAGCGCCGAGGCATCGGGCGCGGGCAGGGCTTGGCGGTCCAGCTTGCCGTTGGGGGTCAGCGGCAGGGCGGGCAGCCGCACATAGGCGGCCGGCAGCATGTACTCGGGCAGCCGGGTGCACAGCTGCGTGCGCAGCGCCTCGGGGGAGAGTGACTCAGGCGAGGCGGACTCCTCGGCCACGAGGTAGGCCACCAAGCGCTTGTGCTCGCCGTCCTGGGGCGCCAGCACGACGGCCTCACGCACGCCGGGGCAGGCCTGCAGGGCGGCATCGATCTCGCCGAGCTCGATGCGGAAGCCCCGGATCTTGACCTGGTGGTCATTGCGGCCGAGGAAGTCCAGCATGCCGTCGGCGCGCCAGCGCGCGAGGTCGCCACTGCGGTACATGCGGCTGCCCGGTGCACCGAAGGGATCGGGCACGAAGCGCTCGGCGGTGAGCTCGGGGCGGTTGAGGTAGCCGCGCGCCAGGCCGGCGCTGGCGATGTGCAGCTCCCCGGCCACGCCGATCGGGCAGGGCTGGCCCCAAGCGTCCAGGATGTGGATGCGGGTGTTGGCGATGGGCCGACCGATATGCACGTGAGCGTCGGCTGGG
>JAEKLF010000153.1 GCA_019509985.1 Burkholderiales bacterium
ACGCCGCCGGCACGCATTACCTGGCAGGCGGCGCCGAGAAGCCACTGCAGCGCAGCGTCGAGCGCATCGAGATCGCCGGCGAGCCAACCGTCGAGCATGTCGTGCTGGAGAGCGAATGGGGGCCGGTCATGCCGCAGAAGGCGCCGGCCGGCCAGGCCTACGTGCTGCGCTGGGTGGCGCACGACCTGGCGGGCACCAACTTCCGCCTGATGCGCATGGAAACCGCCGCCAACGTGGACGAGGCCGTGCAGCTCGCCGCGGGTGCCGGCGTGCCGGCGCAGAACCTGATGCTGGCCGACGCGAGCGGGCGCATCGCCTGGACCGTCATCGGCGCCATGCCCAAGCGCGTCGGCGGCGAGGACATGGCGCGGCCGCAGGACTGGAGCGACGGCCGCTCGCGCTGGGAGGGTTATCTGACTGCCTCCGAGCAGCCCCACATCATCGACCCCGCCGACGGCCGCTTGTGGACGGCCAATGCCCGCATGGTGGGCGGCGACGCGCTCAAGCTGCTGGGCAACGGTGGCTACGACCTCGGCGCCCGCGCTCAGCAGATCCGCGACGGCCTGCGCGCCCAGGACAAGCTGGACGAAGCCGGCCTGCACGCCATCCAGCTCGACCACCGCGCGCTCTTCCTGCAGCACTGGCGCCAGCTGCTGCTGGAACGCGTGCTGACGCCCGACTTCGTCGCCGCCAACGGCCTGGCCGACTACCGCGCCGAGGTCGAGAAGAGCGCCGACGCGGCGCGGCCCGACGAAGTGGGCTATCTGCTGGTGCGCAGCTTCCGCCTTCAGGCGCTGAAGAGCCTGTTCGCGCCGCTGGCCGGCCTGCTCGAAGCCAACGGCCTCAAGCTCGCCGACCTGCCCATGGTGCCGGAGACACCCGGCTGGGCGCTGATCCAGGCCGCGCGGCCCGACACCTTGCCGGCCAGCTTCAAGAGCTGGCCCGAGCTGCTGCAGCGCGCCGTGCTGGACAGCCGCAAGGAACTGGTCGACAAATACGGCAGCCTGACCGCCGCCACCTGGGGCGCCGACAACCCCACGCGCGTGCGCCACCCGCTGAGCGCGGCGGTGCCCGCACTGTCCGGCTGGCTGGACCAGGCCTCGCAGGGCATGGCCGGTGACAGCCACATGCCGCGCGTGCACAACCACGGCCATGGCCAGAGCGAGCGCATGGTCGTGTCGCCCGGCCACGAGGAGCGCGGCATCCTCGTCATCCCCGGCGGCCAGAGCGGGCACCCGATGTCGCCCTTCTACCGCGGCGACCACGCCGCCTGGCTGGCAGCCGAGCCGCTGCCCTTCCTGCCCGGCGAAACCACGCACCGCCTCGTCTTGCGCCCCTGATCCAGGCGACCGCGTTTGCGTGGGCCGCCGGCGTGCGATCGAGGCAGGGTCTGGGCACAATCAACGGCTTACAAAATTTACCGGAGGACCGTTGCAATGAACAAGACCCTGTGCGTATTGATGCTGGCCGGCCTGACAACGGCCATGGCCGCCCGTGCCGATGAGCCCGGTTCGACCGTCGAGAAATGCGCCAAGAAACTGGGCGTGCTGGCCGTCGCCGAGCCCCAGTACGGCTGGAACCACCTGTCCCAATATGGCCTGGGCTCTCCGGCCTCGCTCCTGCGCATGATGGTGCAGCAGTCCGGTTGCTTCGACGTCGTCGAGCGCGGCCAGGCCATGCAGAACATCCAGCAGGAACGGTCCCTCGCCGCCGCCGGCGAGATGCGCCAGGAGTCCAACGTCGGCAAGGGCCAGATGCAGGCGGCTGACTTCGTCATGACGCCCAACGTGCAGGTCGGCGCGAACACCAGCGGCGGCCTGGGCGGCTTCCTCGGCGGCAAGCTGGGCATCGTCGGCGCCATCGCCGGCGGCCTGAAGTTCAAGGATGCGTCCACCAGTCTGCTCATCGCGGACGTGCGCTCCAGCATCCAGGTCGCGGCGGCCGAGGGCAAGGCCAGCAAGACGGATTTCTCCATCGGCGGCTGGGGCTTCGGCGGCGGGGCGGTGGGCGGCATGGGCGGCTACACCAGCACGGCCGAGGGCAAGCTGATCGCCGCCAGCTTCCTGGACAACTACAACAAGATCGTGCTGACCATTCGTGACCAGCCCAGCCTGGTGCGGGCCAGCAGCGCCTCCGGCGACGTCAACGCGGCGTCGTCGACGCAGGCCGGCGCACCCATCCCCGCGGGCCAGATGCTGGCGGCCAAGATCTCCAACGTGAAGGCCTACGCCGCGCCGTCGCGCGACAGCAAGGTCGTCGCCACGCTGAACCGCAGCGACGAACTGGTGGCCACCGGCGAGGTCAAGGACGGCTTCGTCAAGGTCGACTCCGCCAACTTCAGCGGCTGGGTGCAGCGCACCCTGGTCGCTCCGCTGCACTGATGCCGTCATGACGAAGATCGCCCTGGTTACCGGCGCGGGTTCCGGCATCGGCCGGGCAGTCGCCCGCGCGCTGGCCCGTGACGGCTGGACGCTGGCGCTGATGGGTCGGCGCGAGGCGCCGCTGCTGGAGACGTTGCCGGGCGCGCTCATCCTGCCCGCCGACGTCGCCGACGAGGCCCAGGTCGATGCCGCCTTCGCGCAGTTGCGCGAGCGCTTCGGCCGCCTGGACCTGCTCTTCAACAACGCCGGCATCTCCGCGCCGCCCGTGCCCATCGACGTGCTGACGGTGAGCCAGTGGCGCGCGGTGGTGGACACCAACCTGACCGGCAGCTTCCTGTGCGCCCGCGCGGCCTTCGTGTTGATGAAGACGCAGTCGCCGCGCGGCGGCCGCATCATCAACAACGGCTCCATCTCGGCCCACGCGCCGCGGCCCAATTCGGCGCCCTACACGTCGACCAAGCACGCCATCACGGGCCTGACCAAGTCGCTGAGCCTGGACGGCCGGGCCTTCGACATTGCAGCTGGCCAGATCGACATCGGCAACGCCGCCACCGACATGACCGAGAAGATGCAACGCGGCGTGCCCCAGGCCAACGGGCAGATCGCCGTCGAGCCACGCATGGACGTCGAGGACGTCGCCCGCGCCGTCGTCTACATGGCCTCGCTGCCGCTGACGGCCAACGTGCAGACGATGACCGTCATGGCCCGGGACATGCCTTTCGTCGGGCGTGGCTGAATATCTCTCGCCCATGACCACCCTGGTGCTGTTACCCGGGCTGGACGGGACCGGCAAGCTGTTCCAGTCCTTCATCCGTGAGCTGCCAGGCGACTGGCGGATCATCGTGGCGGCCTACCCGGCAGACGCGCGACTTGGCTATGCCGAGCTGGCAGCGCTGGTGTTGTCCACTCTGCCAGCCGACGGACCCGTCGTGCTGCTCGGCGAATCCTTCTCGGGGCCGGTCGCGATCCAGCTCGCAGTCGAGCTGGGCCCGCGGCTTGAAGCCCTGATCCTGTGCTGCAGCTTCGCCCGCAACCCACGTCCGGCGCTGGCCAGACTGGCTCCATTTGTCGGTGTCCTGCCAGCACCTGCGGCTCTGCCTTCGGCGCTGTCAGAGCGAGTCCTGCTGGGCGCGGATGCCTCGGCCGCGTCTCGCGCGCTTCTTGCGCAGGCCTTGGCCGAGCTGCCGGCCAGCGTGTTGCACGCTCGGTTGAAGGCGGTGGTGAAGGTGGATGTACTTCGCTTGCTCGCCCAATTGAGGGCGCCAGTGCTTTACCTGCAAGCGGACGGTGACCTCGTCGTGCCGCCTCGGTCCGCTGCGAATCTCCGCGAGGTTTTGCCCACGCTCCAGATCGTTCGCCTGGACGGGCCGCATGGGCTGTTGCAGGCGGCCCCGAGAGCGGCCGCCGCCGCGATGTTGTCGTTTCTGGCGCGCGTGGGATAGAGCGGCGCGGGGTGCTGATGGTCACGGCACCGGACGGCAGCACAGCGTTCAAAATGCGGGCATGCCCTTGTTTCGTTTCCTGATCCGCTTGCTGATCCTTGTCGTCGGTGCCGTCATCGGCCTCGGACTGTTCCTGTTCGCGGTGGTCGTCTTTGCCGCGATCCTGCTTGGCAGCCTGCTGACCGGCCGCAAGCCCAACCTGCATTTCCGCGTCAACAAGAACCCCTGGGCGCGCCGCCGGCCGCCGGCTTCGGCGGCCGATGATGTCGTCGACATCGAGGCGCGCGAGGTCAAGGAGGCGGCGCCGCTGCCGCTGGAGCAACCCGAACGCCGCTGAGCTTGGCGCTCACCAGCTCTTGCGCTGCAGCTCCTGCAGGATCTCGCCGTAGATGCGGTAGCGGCTGGGGCTGATCTGCCCGGCCTCCACGGCCGCGATGACGCCGCAGCCTGGCTCGTGCTGGTGACTGCAGTTGTAGAAGCGGCAGTTGGCGTGCTCGCGCAGGTCGGGCATCCACTTGAAGAGCTCGGCCGCGTCGATCTGGCGCAGGCCGAATTCCTGGAAGCCGGGCGAGTCGATCAGCGCCGTCGTGCGCGTCTCGTCGGTCCAGTACCACTGCGTCGTCGTCGTCGTGTGGCGGCCGGAGTTCAGGGCCTGGGAGATCTCGCCGACCTGGGCCTGGGCGTCCTTTACGAGCAGGTTGATCAGCGTGCTCTTGCCGGTGCCGCTCGGGCCCATGACGAAGGTGCGCTGGCCAGCCAGCCAGGCGTTCAGCGTCGCGCGCGAGCCTTCACGGTCGGCCTTGAGCGCGACCTCGAACATCGTCAGCCCCATCGCACGGTAGGGCGCCAGTCGCTCGCGGGCGGCGTCGGTGCCGGGCAGGTCCGTCTTGTTCAGCGCGATGGCCGCGCGGATGCCGGCGGACTCGGCGGCGATCAGCGCGCGCGTCAGCTGCGATTCGCTGAACACTGGCTCGACGGCGACGAGCACGAGCAGTTGGTCGACGTTGGCCGCAAAGCTCTTGGTCTTCCACTCGTCCTGGCGGAACAGCAGGTTGCGCCGCGGCTCCACGGCCTCGATGACGCCTTCGTCGCTGCTGGCCTCGGCAAAGCGCACCTGGTCGCCGACGACGGCCTCGCTCTTCTTGCCGCGCGGGTGGCAGACGAAGCGTTTGCCGTCCGCGTCCTCGACGATGTAGTGCCGGCCATGGCCGCGCACGACGAGTCCCAGGTCCAGCGCCTGGAATTTGCTCACTGGAGCCCCTCGGTCGACGCGTACATCGACCGATCCTCCGAGGGGATGCGTGCCGGCTTGTGAGCGGCCCTGCGCTCGGCCCGCTTCATGTACCGGTCGCTTCGGGCAAGGCGCTCACTTGCGCCGCGCAGATCGCATCATTCAACGTCAGCCCGCCGCGTGCATGCGTCGTGTAGCTGACCGTGCAGGCGTCGTAGCTGACGTGCATCTCGGGGTGATGGTCCTGCGCGTGCGCAACCTCGGCGACCCCATCGACGAAGGCCATCACCTGGTAGAAGTTCGCGAAGCCGAAGCGCCGCGCGATCAGTTGGCCCTCGGGGTCGGGCTGCCAGCCGGGCAGGGCGGCGAGCACGCGGGCGCGCGTGTCGGCGTCCAGCAGCGGTGCCTTGGGGTCACATCGGGCGAGCAGTAGATCGTTCATGTCGCGAGCGCTGCGAGGCGTTCGGCCGCAGGCGGGTGGGAGTAATAGAAGCGGGCATAGACGGGATCCGGCGTCAGCGTGCCGGCGTTGTCCTCGTGCAGTTTGAGCAGTGCCGATGACAGGTCGCTGCCGCTGGCCTGGGCGCGGGCATAGGCATCGGCCTGGAACTCGTCGCGACGAGAGAAGTGGCTGGCCAGCGGCGTGACGAAAAAGCCGAAGGCCGGGCCGGCGAGCATGAAGAGGAGCAGGGCCAGCGCGTCGTTCGGCGCGCCCAGGCTGGGCTGCACGCCCAGACCGAGGTAGAAGGCCGGCTGCTGCGCCAGCCAGCCCAGCAGCGCGAATCCCGCCAGGCTCAGCGCGAAGGTCAACACGATGCGCTTGGTGATGTGCTTGTGCTTGAAGTGGCCCAGCTCATGGGCCAGCACGGCCTCCACCTCACTGCCGTTGAGCTTGGTCAGCAGTGTGTCGAAGAAGACCACGCGCTTGGCCGGGCCGAAGCCGCTGAAATAGGCATTGCCGTGTGCCGAGCGGCGGCTGCCATCCATGACGAACAGGCCCTTGGCCGCAAAGCCGCAGCGCGCCATCAGGCGCTCGACGCGCTCCTTCAGCGCCGCGTCGGTCAGTGGCTCGAACTTGTTGAAGAGGGGCGCGATGACGGTCGGGTAGAGCACCATGACGAGCAGCTGGAAGCCCATCCACGCGCCCCAGGCCCACAGCCACCAGCGCGGGCCGGCCGCGCCCATCAGCCACAGGATCAGCGCAACGATGGGCAGGCCGAGCAGCGCACCCACGGCCAGGCCCTTGAGCGCATCCGCCACGTAGAGCCTGAGCGTCGTGCGATTGAAGCCGAAGGCCTGTTCGATCTTGAAGGTGGACCACAGCTCCCAGGGCAGGTCCAGCAGCGATCCGATCAGGATGAAGACGGTGACCAGGCCGAGCTGGTAGCCCATCGCCTGCCAGGCGTCCGGCAGGGCCTGGCTCAGTTGCAGCACCCAGCCGTTCAGCGCGTTCAGCCCGCCGAGCAGCGTCCAGCCCAGCAGCACGGCGGCGTTGAAGGCCAGGGCCAGCAGGCCGAAGCGGCTGCGAGCGATGGTGTAGTCGGCGGCCTTCTGGTGGGCCGACAGCGTGACGCTGCCGGCAAAGGCCGCCGGCACCTGGCCGCGGTGGGCAGCGACATGGCGGATCTGGCGCGTGGACAGCCAGAACTTGACGAGGGTCGAGGCCGCCAGCGCAACGGCGAAAGCAAGGGACAAGAGGGACGCGGACATAGCCACGGAGTTTAGGCTGCGAGAATTCGGCCTCTTCAGAGTGAGCCCACCATGTCCGACACCCTCCCCATCAGCGACAGCAACCTGATCTGGATCGACCTCGAAATGACGGGGCTCTACCCCGACAAGGACCGCATCATCGAGATTGCCGTCGTCGTCACCGACCCGCTGCTGACCGTGCGCATCGAAGGCCCGGTCTTCGCCGTGCACCAGAGCGACGCCACGCTGGACGGCATGGACGCCTGGAACAAGGGCACGCACGGCAGGAGCGGCCTCATCGACCGCGTCAAGGCCTCGACGATCACCGAGGCCGACGCCGTCGTTCAGACGATAGGCTTCCTGAAGCAATACGTGCTCAAGGGCAAGAGCCCGATGTGCGGCAACAGCATCTGTCAGGACCGCCGCTTCCTCGCCAACTACATGCCCGAGCTGGAAGGCTTCTTCCACTACCGCAACCTCGACGTGTCGACGCTGAAGGAGCTGGCCAAGCGCTGGAAGCCGTCGGCACTGGAAGGCTTCAAGAAGGCCCAGGCCCATACGGCGCTGGCCGACATCCACGAGTCCATCGACGAACTCATCCATTACCGGACGAACTTGCTGAACCTGGCCTGATGATGAAGCGCCTTTTCCTGCTGGCCGCGCTGGCCACCGCCGGCGTCGGCTCGGTTCGCGCGGACGAACCCGCCAGCCCCAGTCCGGCGCCGAAGCTGATTCAGAAGGTGCTTCGCAGCACCGACTACCGGCGCAACTGGACGGTCGCCTACACGCTGTCCGGCAGCAAGCTCAGCATCCACTGCCAGAAGTCCGACACGGGCCGCTGCGGCGTGCGCGTCATCGATGCGCCGCGCCTGGATGCGCCGGCCGCCGAGCTGCAGATCGAATGGCTGGGCCTGAAGACCGGCGACTGGGCCATGCGCACGCTCAAGGGCAAGGCCTACGCGATCTGCATCCAGCCCGACGTCGGCCGCGACGACGCCTGCGAGCCGCTGGACGCCTTGACGCCGCTCTGAGGCCGAGGCCGTTCGCCGCGTGCTGCACGCCGCCTTCGACTTTCCTCGCCACCCGCTGGCCCGCGAGGATGGCGAGCGCCTGCGTGGCTGCTGGGCCGTGCCACCGGCACGCTGGCTGCGAGCCGCGCGGCTGGATGACGTGCGCTCCGTGCTCGCCCAGGCCGAAGCTGCCGCGCGCGCTGGCGCCTGGGTGGTTGGCGGTCTGCGCTACGAAGCTGCTGCAGCCTTCGACAAGGCGCTGGCGACACACGCTGCCACGGCACCCCTGGCCGAGTTCGCCGTCTACGACACGCCACCTGAGCCCTGGCCCGAAGGTCCGACCGCTCACACGGGTCATCTCGGCTGGCAGGACGTGGAGCCCGATGCGACCGAGGCCATCGAGCGCATCCGCGATTACATCCAGGCCGGCGACTGCTACCAGGTCAATCTGACGACGCGACTGCGCGCCCCGGCCGGTGGGCTGGACGCCGAGCAGCTCTTCGTCGCACTGCACGCCAGCCAGCCCGGCGGCTTCAGCCTGTTCCTGCGCGAGGCCGGCGCGGCCAGCGTGTCGCCCGAACTCTTCTTCGACTGGCGGCCCGTGCCCGGCGCCAAGGCCAGCTGGCTGCTGGCCGCCCAGCCGATGAAGGGCACGGCGCCGCGGGGCCGCGACCGGGTCGACGACGAGGCCGCGCAACAGCATCTGCGCACCAGCGACAAGGAGCGCGCCGAAAACTTGATGATCGTGGACCTGCTGCGCAACGACCTGAGCCGCGTCGCCCAACTCGGCACGGTGCGGGTGCCGCGCCTGTTCGAGCTGCATGCGCTGCCGACGGTCTGGCAGATGACGTCCACCGTCACGGCCGTCAGCCGCACGGGGTTGACGCTGGCTGACGCCTTCGCGGCGCTCTTTCCCTGCGGCTCGGTCACCGGTGCGCCCAAGGTGCGCGCGATGCAGGTCATCCGCGAGCTGGAAACCTCGGCGCGAGGCTGGTATTGCGGTGCGCTGGGCTTGATTCAGCCGGGTGGCGTCGCGACCTTCAACGTGCCGATCCGCACGGTCGAGTTCCACGAACGGCGGCTGACCTGCGGCGTCGGCAGCGCGATCACGCTGGACAGCGAGCCCGCCGCCGAAATAGCCGAGTGGCGCGCGAAGGCGCGCTTCCTGGCGCGCGCCGCGGCGCCCATCGAGGCCCTGGAGACGCTGCGCCTGCAGGACGGTGTCGTGTTGCGTGCCGACGCGCACCTGGCCCGCATGCAGCGCACGGCGCGCCACTTCGGCCTGCGCTTCTCGCCGGGCGAGGCCCGGGGCTATCTCCAGGCCGTCGCCGCCGCGCAGCCCGAGGGCAGTTGGCGCCTGCGCCTGACCAGCGACGTCGCCGGCCACTTGCTGCACACGCTGACGCCCTTCACGCCGACGCCCGAGCCGGTGCGGCTGGCGCTGGTCGACCACCCCATCGCCACGCGCGGCCCGGGCGCCGAGTTCCTGGCGCACAAGACCACGCGCCGCGAGCTGTACGCGGGCTTCGGAAAGCCTGCCGACGCCTTCGACGTCATCCTGTGGAACGAGGCCGGCGAGCTGACCGAATGCAGCTTCGGCAACCTGGCGCTGCGGCTCGATGGGCAGTGGCTGACGCCGCCGCTGGCGGCCGGCCTGCTGCCCGGCGTGCTGCGCGCAGAGCTGCTGGCCGCAGGGCGCATCAAGGAGGCGCGGCTGACGCGCGACGACCTCGCCCGTGCCGACGGCCTGGCGTTCTTCAACAGCCTGCGCGGCTGGCTGGCGGCGTGTCGGGCTGATCGTGGCGACGCCGCCGGAACACCGGGCCGCTGAGAAGCTGTCCGCGCGACGGCGTCTGCAAGGAATGGCCGACTGGCGTAGACCCCTTTGCTTTTTTTGCCGGCGCCGTCGACGATGCGGCCCGCATCAGGAGAAGCCTTGCTGGACGACACGACGCTTTGCCCCCTCTGCGACGAGCCCGGTGCCCTGTCGGGCGCGCGCGACGTCGTTCGCGTGGCATCCAATGTCCGCCGGTTCCGGCACGAGCAGTTCACCGTCTGGCGCTGCGAGGGCTGCCGCTCGCTGCACGCGAAGGAGGGTGTCGAACTCGCCCCCTACTACGCGGGTTACCCGTTGCAGAACCAGCGTTTTGACTTCTTCACCCGCGTCAGCTTTCGCAACCGGCTGAAGATGCTTGAACGCCAAGGGTTGCGGCGGGGCCAGCGCGTACTGGACTACGGCTGCGGCGCCGGCTTGTTCGTGCGCTACCTGCGCGAAGCCGGCTACGACGTCACCGGCTACGACCCCTATTCGCCCCGGTTCGCCGACCGCACGCCGTTGACCACGCGCTTCGATGCACTTGTGTCGCAGGATGTGCTGGAACATGCCGAGGAACCCGCCGAGATGCTGCGGGAATGGGCCGGCCTGCTGAACGAGGGCGGCCTGCTGTTCATCGGCACGCCGAACGCCGACGAGATCGACCTGCAGCGGCCCGACCTGTATTCGTTCGAGATCCACCAGCCCTACCACCGGCATCTGCTGTCGGAGCGGGCGCTGGTCGACGCGGGGGCGAAGGCCGGCTTTGTGCCGGTCGCGGTCGAGAAGCGCTTCTACCTTGACACCTGGGTGCCATTCAACAACCTGGCCTTCGCGCGGGCCTATGTCGCGCGGCTGGGTGGCGATCTGGACGCTGCCTTCGAGCCGCCACATGTCGCCACCGTGCTGCGCACGCCGAAGCTCTGGTTCCTCGGCTACTTCGGCCGCTTCTTCCGCTCGCGCGGCAACCTGCTGTGCACGATGCGCAAGCCAGCCGCCGCTGCCTGAACGCGCTAGTGGCCCAGCCGGCGTAGCGCCCGCATCAAGGCCATCGCGTCGGCGTTTGGCCGTGCCGGCAGCTTGGTGTAGACCGAGCTGTCCGCCGTGCGCGCCATCAAGCCTTGCATGACGAGGTCGCGGCGCAGCGTGCAGTAGTCGCCGAAGCTGTGCCAGGCGGTCAGGATCTGGTTGACCTCGCGCTCGCGGTAGGGCCGCTTGGCGTCGAAGCGCATCCACAGGCCCCACAGTGCCATCAGCTGCAGCGAGCGCTTGGCCGGCAGGCGCTGCAGGCGGCCGTCGGCGTCGAAGAGGTTGAGGGTGCGGCGCACGATGTCGCTGAGGTCCGCGCTCGGCGGCTGCGCGATCTTGGGCGGCCGTGTCGGCGGGCGGGCCTTGAGTGTCTGCAGGTTGCGATGCCCGGCCGCGCGGGCCAGCATGTTCAAGAGCGTCTGGTGGCCGGGCGGTTCGGGCGCGTCGTGCTTGAGCAACTGGGCGCGCAGCGACTTGGCGAAGGTGGACAGGTCGTCCACGACGAGGGGCAGGGATTCACGGGGCACGGTGGCACTCCATGCGCACGCCAACGATGAGGAGGCTGGGCTTGCCGGCTTGCAGCCAGGGCGCACGCGTGGGGACGACGTGAACGAAGGCGGTTGCGTGGCAGGTTCAGCTCGTGGCGGGCCACGCGGCAAGGCCTGGGTGTTCTGCCGACCCGGGATGCGTCAGTGTGCCAGAGTGCCGCCCCGTGATCGCAGGGATTTGGTGAAAACCCTGATTCATGCTACAGTCGCAGCTTCGCTCGGTCACCACCGAGCTTCGTACGTCTCCTCTGACCTCGTTCGGCCCGTTGTTCCAACGGCTTCTCGAACACCCCTCGTGGATCGGTCGGCGGCGATGAAGCCGTCGCTTTGACTGTTCCCCGTGCCGCACCCGACTGCAAGCTGCAGCCCGAGCCGCCCGACACGAGCTTTCTCCCAGCGACTTTGACTGCTGAACGGCATGAACCGTTCAGCGCCCGCGTGTCTGCCCTCACTGAATTTCGGGCGGCATGGATGGGCTTTGACTGAAAGAACGACATGAGTTTCGATACCCTGGGCCTGAGCGAAGTGGTCCTGAAGGCCGTGAAAGATTCCGGCTACGAGAACGCCACGGACGTGCAAGGCTTGGCCATCCCCGCGGCCATCGCCAACAAGGACCTGATGGTCTCGGCGCGCACCGGCTCCGGCAAGACGGCCGCCTTCATCCTGCCCGCGCTGGAAAAGATCCTCGCCGCCCGCGGCGCCGACAACACCCGCCGCGAAAAGGGCAAGATCTACGGCCCCAAGATCCTGGTGCTGGCCCCCACCCGTGAGCTGGCCATGCAGGTTGCCAAGGCTGCGCAGACCTATGGCCGCTTCATCCCCGGCCTGAAGGTCGCGACGGTGCTGGGCGGCATGCCCTACCCGCTGCAGATCCGCCAGCTGATGGGCCCGCTGGACATCCTGATCGCGACCCCTGGCCGCCTGATCGACCACATCAATTCGGGCAAGTGCGTGCTGTCCAACGTCGAGATGCTGGTCTTGGACGAAGCCGACCGCATGCTGGACATGGGCTTCATCGACGACATCACGATGATCGCCAACAACACGCCGGCCGAGCGCCAGACGGTGATGTTCAGCGCCACGTTCGCCGGCCATGTCGGCCGCCTGGCGCAGAACCTGTTGAAGGAGCCGCAGCGCATCGAAGTCGCTTCGCACACCGACACGCACGAGAACATTGAGCAGCGCCTGCACTGGGCCGACAACCCCCACCACAAGGACCAGTTGCTGGAAGCCATCCTGGCCACGCCGGAGCTGGAGCAGGCCGTCGTGTTCACCAGCACCCAGCGCGACGCCGACTGGCTGGCCGAGCGCCTGGCCGAGATCGGCCACTCGGTCGCCCCGCTGCACGGCGCCATGCCCCAAGGCAAGCGCAACCGCGTACTGATGGGCCTGCGCCGCGGTGACCTGAAGGTGCTGGTGGCCACCGACGTCGCCGCTCGCGGCATCGACGTGCCGACCATCACCCACGTCATCAACTACGGCCTGCCGATGAAGGCCGAGGACTATGTGCACCGCATCGGCCGCACCGGCCGCGCCGGTCGCCAGGGCCTCGCGATCACGCTGGGCCTGCGTGACGACGTGTCCATGATCCGCCGCATCCAGCAGTTCACGACGCAGACCATCCCGGTGCAGCAGATCGCCGGCCTCGAGCCCAAGACGCAAGAGCCGCGCATCTTCCCGCCGCGCCCGGCTGGCTCGTTCGACGACCGCGCCCCGCGTGGCAACTTCGGTGGCCGCCCCGGCTTCGGCAACAAGCCCTTCCGCCGTGACGACCGCCCGCAGCATGGCGGTGGCAAGCCCTTCGGCCAGCAGGACCGTGGCTTCGCCCCGCGTGAGGACCGTGGCTTCCAGCCGCGTCCGGAAGGCTTCCAACCCCGTGGCGACGAGCGTGGCTTTGCGCCGCGTGAAGACCGCGGCTTCCAGCCCCGCGATGACCGTGGTTTCGCACCGCGTCCGGACCGTGGCTTCCAGCCCCGCGAAGAGCGCAGCTTCGCCCCGCGTGACGACCGTGGCTTCGCGCCGCGCGGCGACCGTCCGTTCAATGCCGGTGGCAAGCCGGCCTTCGGCGGCAAGCCCAGCTTCGGCGGTGACCGCCCGGCCTTCGGCGGCGAGCGCCGCGGCCCGGCCGGCCCGCGCAAGGGCGGCTTCGGTCGCTGAAACCAGGCTCCTCGCCCACTCTCGCGCCGCTGAACGCGCGCAAGGCTGGTCGGTCCCCCAAGGGGACGGCGATGCTTGCGGCATTGAGCCGCAAGCACATCGCCAGCGCGGGCCGGCTTGGGAGCGGCCCGGCGCTCGGCCCACATTTGTCGTGCAGGTCAGGTTGAAATGAAAAGCGGGCCTCGGCCCGCTTTTTCATTCCAGGAAGGGTTTGAGCCAGCGCATCTGCGGCTTGTCCTTGCCAGCGGCGTCGGGCTCCAGCGACAGGAAATAGTCGCCCCAGGTCGGCCCGCCGGCCCACCACAGCCAGCCGGCCCACACGTCGGCATTGGCCTGCAGATGCTGCAGCGCGCCGCGCACGGCTTGCTCGCAGACGGCATTGGCGCCGCCGCCCAGCTCGCCCAGGATGGCGCGACGCTTGTTTTGCTTCAGCCAGGCGGTGAAGCGCTGTAGCCGCTCTGCGCCGATCTCGGGGCTCACGCATTCGGCGCTGGTGCCTGAGCCGTCCTTGTCGAAGTACTGGTGCACCTCGAAGAGCATGCGATCCAGCGGGTCGTGC
>JAEKLF010000263.1 GCA_019509985.1 Burkholderiales bacterium
CGTGGGACGGCACTGCCGGCTGACCAAGGCCATCATCGACCGTGGCTGCGAGATCCCCGATGGTTTGGTGGTCGGCGAAGACGCGGCCGCGGACGCCGCCCGCTTCGAGCGCACGGAGAACGGCATCGTGCTCGTCACCAAGCAGATGCTCGGGAAACTGTGAAGCCCCTCGTCCAACGGGTACGTTGGCCGGTCCCCCGCGGGGACGGCGATGCTTGCCGGCTCGACCGGCAAGCACATCGCCTGATGGGCCGGCTTGGGAGCGGCCCGGCGCTCGGCCCGAAGACGGCACGACAAGTCATGGAGGGTTGAGATGCGGGTTCTGCAGGTCAGCGCGGAGCTGTTCCCGCTGCTGAAGACCGGTGGTCTGGCCGACGTGGCCGGCGCCTTGCCCGCCGCGCTGGCCGCGGCCGGCGCCGAGCCGCGCCTGCTGGTGCCCGGCTTCCCCGCCATTCGCGAAGCGCTGAGCCAGGAATGCGCCGTCGCGCCTGTGGCCCTGCCGTGGAGCGAGGGCAGGGCGGCGCTGCTGCGCGGCCGGCTGCCGGGCTTCGACGTGCCTGTCTATGTGCTCGACGCGCCCGGCCTGTTCGACCGCCCCGGCAATCCCTATTCGGACGCAGCCGGCGTGGCCTATGCCGACAACCACCGCCGACGCCCGCTGCGTCTTCACCATCCACAACCTCGCCTACCAAGGCCTGTTCCCGGCCGATAGCTTCTGCGAGCTGGGCTTGCCGCCAACGCACTACGCCGTCGAGGGCCTGGAGTTCTATGGCCAGGTCAGCTTCATGAAGGCCGGCCTGCACTTCGCCGACGCGATCACCACCGTCAGCCCCAGCTATGCGCGCGAGATACAGACGCCCGAGCAGGGCTGCGGCCTCGATGGGCTGCTGCGCCACCGCGTGGGCGCGCTGCACGGCATCCTGAACGGCGTGGACTACAGCGTGTGGTCGCCCGCGCAGGACGACGCCATCGCGGCGCGCTACGACGCCGACGACGCCTCGGGCAAGGCCGCCTGCAAGGCTGCGCTGCAACGGGAATGCGGGCTCGATGCCAAGCCCGACGCGCCGCTGTTCGGCATCGTCAGCCGCCTGACCGAACAGAAGGGACTGCCGCTGGTGCTCGAAGCCTTGCCCGACCTGCTCGACGGCGGCGGCCACCTCGTCATCCTCGGCGCGGGCGATGCCCGGTTGGAGGCTGCATTCGCCGACGCTGCGGCCAAGCATCCCGGCCGGATCGCCCGTCGCATCGGCATGGACGAAGGCCTGGCCCACCGCATCTACGCCGGCAGCGACGTCGTTCTCGTGCCCAGCCGCTTCGAGCCCTGCGGGCTGACGCAGCTCTACGGGCTCAGCTACGGCGCGCTGCCGCTGGTGCACCGCGTCGGTGGCCTCGGCGATACGGTCGTCGACACGACGCTCGAAGACCTCGCCGCAGGCACCGCCACCGGTTTCGTCTTCGACGCCTTCACGGCAGACGCCTATCGCCGCGCTCTGCGGCGTGCGTTTGCGCTTTGGAGTCGGTCCGAATACTGGACCCGCGTGCGGACTGCGGCGATGCGCCGGCGCTTTGGCTGGGACGATGCCGCGCGGCGCTACGTCGACATCTACGAGGGCCTGCTACAGCGCTAGCCCGATGACCCCGGCGCCAATCAGCGCCGCCCCGGCCAGCCGCCAGCCCCGCTCGCCTTCACCCAGCAACTGCCCACCCAGCAGCGCCGCGAACAGCATGGACACCTCGCGCGCCGGCGCCACGCGCGACAGCGGCGCGTCGCGCATGGCCAGCAGCACCATGATGTAGGCCAGCGGCCCCAGGCCTGCGACGGCCAGCACGCCGCGCCATGAACGGCGCAGCTCGGGCCAGAAGCTGTGCGCCTGGCGCAGTGCGATGGGCAGTTGCAGCGGCACGCGCATCACGTTGCCGAAGTAGTCCAGCATCAGCGGCGACACGGCCAGCACCTTGACCGAGTAGCCGTCCAGCACCGTGTAGCCGGCGATCAGCGTGCCCGTCGCCGCGCCCCACCAGACGCCGTGGCGACGTCGCCTGGCGGTCTCGGCGTCGTGAGGCACACCGCGACCGATGAGGCGCGGGCCCATCGTGATCAGCAGGATGCCGCCGACGACCCCCGCGAGGCCCAGTGCACCGCTCGGTCCCAGATGCTCGCCCAGCAGCGCGACGGCCGCCAGCGCCGACAGCAGCGGCCCGCTGCCGCGCGCGACCGGGTAGACGACGGTCAGGTCGCTGGCGCGGTAGCCGGCGATCAGGCAGTTGAAGTAGGCCAGGTGCACCACGGCGCTGGCCGCGACGAAGCCCCAGGCCAGCAGCGACCAGCGCGGCAGCTCGTCCAGGCCGACCCACAGCACGGCCGGCAGCCACAGCACCGTCACGCCCAAGGCGCAGGTGAAGACGAAATGCGGGCCGCCGCCCCAACGCTTGGCGGCGAGGTTCCAGATGGCGTGGAGGAGGGCGGCGGTGAGGACGAGGGCTAAGGCCGAGACAGGCATCAATACATCAATCGGTCCGGCCGGATGTCGCGCAGGATGGTCGTCGCGATCTCTTCGATGGACTTGTGCGTGGACGACAGCCAGGAGATGCCGTCGCGCTTCATCATGGCCTCGGCCTCGTTGACTTCGTAGCGGCAGTTCAGCAGGTCGGCGTACTTGCTGCCGGGGCGGCGCTCATTGCGGATGGACGAGAGACGCTCGGGATCGATGGTCAGCCCGAAGCACTTGCGCCGATGCGGCACCAGCGACGGGGGCAGCTTGCGGCGCTCGAAGTCTTCGGGGATCAGCGGGTAATTGGCCGCCTTGATGCCGTGCTGCATGGCCAGGTAGAGCGACGTCGGCGTCTTGCCCGAGCGCGACACGCCCACCAAAATGACATCGGCCACGTCGAGGTTCTTGCTGCTCTGGCCGTCGTCGTGGGCCAGCGAGAAGTTGATGGCCTCGATGCGGTCGTGGTACTCCTGGCTCTGCGCCACGTCGGAGAAGCGGCCCACGCGGTGGTTGCTCTTGATGGCGAACTCTTCTTCCAGCGGCTCGATGAAGGTGCCGAACATGTCCATCACGCGGCCCTGGCAGTGCTCGCGGACGATCTTCAACACGTCGCGGTCCACGAGGGTGGCGAAGACGATGGGCCGCTGGCCTTCGCGCGCGGCGACCTCGTTGATCTCGGCGACGACGGCATGCGCCTTCTCGGCCGAGTCGACGAAGGGCCGGCGCACGTGGCGGGCCTTGATCGTGAACTGCGCGAGGATGGAATTGCCGAAGGTCTCGGCGGTGATGCCGGTGCCGTCAGAGACGAAGTAAACGGTTCTGGCGTTCATGGCAGAGGCTTGCGGAGTTCAACAGCGCGGCCATGATAGCCAGCGCTCAGTCCTCGCTCAGTTCTCGATCTTGGCCTCACCCTTGAGTCTGGCAATGAGCTCGTGCATGACGGCGCTCTCCTGGGGCGCCAACAGACCGGCGCGCAGCAGGGACTCGCGCTCCAGTTCGCGCAGACGCCACTCCAGTTCGCCGACGACCGTCATCAGCTCGACCTGCAGCGTCGCATCGCGTTGCTCGGCGAGTTCGGCGACGAGGGCGTCGGGATCGTGGGCGTCCAGGCCCGTGCTGGAGAAGGCGGTCTGGATGCGCAGCAGGCGTTGCAGGCCGGCCTCCAGCACGGCACGCAAGGCCGGCCGCGCGGCGGCGATGCGGGCATCGATCCAGGGGCGCGACTCGCGGAACCGCTCCAGCGTGGACGCGATGCCGACAACCCGCGGGATCGCGGATTCGAGCGGCATGGGGTCGGCGACGGTGGCGACCTGCGGCAGGCCGGCCTGCGCCGCCGCCACGATGGCCTCGACCAGCTCGCGGCTGAACTCGCCTGGAATGAGCTTGGTGGCGACGCTGGCGCGCGTCATCGGCGTCATGCTGGTCTCGATCAAGGCCATCAGCCACTCCGCGGCTGCGAGGATCTGGCCGACCAGCGGCAGTGCCGTG
The DNA here is from genome assembly GCA_019509985.1 of Burkholderiales bacterium. Lineage (GTDB taxonomy): Bacteria > Pseudomonadota > Gammaproteobacteria > Burkholderiales > Burkholderiaceae_C > Pelomonas. The sequence goes on from JAEKLF010000263.1 coordinate 3,981, forward strand.
CCCTGCACGCCGCGCGGGTAGCCGAAGCCATCCAGGCGCTCGTGGTGGTGCAGCACCGCGCTGGCCACCTCCTTGCCGGCGCCGGGCATGCCGCGCAACACCCGCTCGCCGACCACCGGATGCGAGGCCACATGGCGCCATTCCGCCGGCCCGAGTGGCGTACCCGGCCGCATGT
>JAEKLF010000329.1 GCA_019509985.1 Burkholderiales bacterium
TGCAGCCTGCTGTGGCCGCTGGCACGCAGCGCATGCCCAAAGCGGCACGCTGACTGCGCCGACACCCGAAGCCCTGATGCGTTCCCGCTACTCGGCCTTCGTGCTCGACCTGCGCCCCTATCTGCTCGCCAGCTGGCACGTCAGCACGCGGCCGGCCGAGCTGGAGCCGCCCGAGCCGGGCCTGAAATGGCTGGGCCTGGATGTGAAGCGCAGCGCGATGCAGGACGCCGACCACGGCAGCGTCGAGTTCGTCGCGCGCAGCAAGCTCGGTGGCCGCGCGCACCGGTTGCACGAGGTGAGCCGCTTCGTGCGCGAGAACGGCGAGTGGTTCTACGTGGACGGCGAGCTGTCTTGACGCTGGGCGTCCTGCACATCGACGAGCATCTCGTCGCCATCGACAAGCCGCCGGGTCTGCTCGTGCACCGCACGCAACTCGCGGCCGGCGAAGATCAAGCCGCGCTGCAGCTGCTGCGCGACCAGCTCGGCCGGCCGGTCTGGCCCGTGCACCGGCTGGACCGCGGCACCTCGGGCGTGCTGCTGTTCGCGCTGTCGCCTGAGGTCGCGTCTTTGTTGGGCACGATGTTCGAGCAGGGCCGCATGGACAAACGCTATCTCGCCCTCGTGCGCGGCTGGCCGCAGCAGGACGCAGGTGTGATCGACCATCCACTGGCCCGCGACCCCGAGCTGCCGTCCGCCGGCCAGACCCTGCTCGAAGCTCAAACCCGCTGGCGCGTGCTCCGGCGCATCGATTGGCCCCTCGTCACCGCCCCGCGTTTCCCGACAACGCGCGTCGCGCTGATTGAGGCCGAACCGCTACAGGGCCGCCGCCACCAGATCCGCCGCCATCTGAAGCACATCGCCCATCCCATCCTCGGCGACGCGACGCATGGCAAGGGGCCGCTGAACCGTGCCGTCGCGGCTCACCTGGGCACGCAGCGGCTGTGGTTGCACGCGCATTCGCTCTCGCTGATCCACCCGGTCAGCGGCGCGCCGCTGCAACTGCAGGCGCCGCCTGATGGGCAATGGCCCCTGGCGGGTTGAGAATCGCCGCTCCAATCCCAGCAGGAGACCGGCATGGCCGCAGCGATCCAAGGCGTGAAAGCCCAGTACGAACAACGCGGCCCGGTGCCGCAGGACGTCATCCACGCAATGCCCTTCGAGCCGCCGGCGCCCGCCGCCGGCCAGGCGCTGGTGGC
>JAEKLF010000063.1 GCA_019509985.1 Burkholderiales bacterium
GCCAGCGGGTCGTAGGTGTAGAGGCTCTCGAAGATGTGAGCCGTGACGGAGCGCGAGTAGATGTCCGAGATCCTGACCGGATCGAAGCCCGTCTCGGCGATCATGAAGGCGTAGCGCAGCGTCTTGACCGGTTCGGCGGCATGGCCGGCGGCGGGGATCAGCGCGGCGCACAGGGCCAGCGCGGCGAACAGGTGTTTCATCACTGGCCTTGGTTGGCTTTGGGCAGGGCGGCGACGTCGATGTCGACGTACTTCCAGAAGTCGCGCACGAAGAGGTTGCGGCTGTAGCCCTTGACCCAGGGCTGGGCCATGTCGGTCCAGATGCGGTGCACATGGAATTTGTAGGGCGCGTAGGCCACCAGCAGGCGCTGGGCGTCCGTCATCAGCCGGGCACGCTCGGGGCCGTCCGGCAGTGTGCTCTGCCTGTCATAGAGGGCCTCGAAGGCGGGCAGCTCGAAGCGCGCCTTGTTGGCATTGCCCTTGGATTTGCTGGAGCCCATCGCCAGGAAGGTGTCGCCATCCGGCGTCGAGGCCACCCAGCCGAGGCCCCACATCTGCAGCTTGGCGGCGTTGGAGGACTTGAGGTGCTCCGGCCATTTGGCAATCTTGAACTTCATGCGCACGCCCAGGGCGTCCATGTTCTTCTGCCACTGCTCGGCGAGCTGGCGATTCTGCGCGTCGGGCGTCGTTGCGTATTCGAGCTGGAGGGGTGAGCCGTCGGGCATGTCGCGCCAGCCGTCGCCGTCCTTGTCGGTGTAGCCATAGAGCTCAAGCAGGGCCTTGGCCTTGGCGAGGTTGAACTCGCTCATCTCGGACTTGAACTCCGGATTGAAGCCGAAGGACACCGGTGGAATCGGTCCCTGGCTGCTGACGGCCTGGCTGCGGCGCACGAGGCGGATTTCCTTGTCCAGGTCCACGGCCAGGTTGATGGCGCGGCGTAGCGCGATCTTGTCGGGCGTGTAGCCGCCGACGATGGGGTCCTGCATGTTGAAGTAGCTGTACGACACGTCGGCACGCGGGTAGCGCGTCATCGAGATGCCCTGCCTGGCCAGGTTGGGCGCGAGGCGGTTGTTGGGCATCGCAATCGACGTGAAATCCGCCGGCACCTCTTCGATGACGTCGAACTCGCCGCGCAGGAAGGACAGCCAGCGCGGCTGGGCCTCCTCGATGATCTCGATGACGACGCGGTCCACCATGGGCAGCTTGCGGCCCTGCAGTGCAGCCGCCTCGGCCTTGACGCGCGGGTCGGCCTCGGGCGGCACGGTCTCGGCATAGCGCAGGTCGCGGAAGTTGGGGTTCTTCTCGAGCACGATGCGCGAGCTGCGCCGCCATTCGGCCAGCTGGAAGGCATTGGTGCCGACCGGGTGCTCCATGATCTTGTCGCCGTAGAACTCGACCACCTCGCGCGCCACGGCGCCAAAGGTGCCGGAGTCGCTGAAGTTGTAGATGAAGCGCGGGTCGCTCACGCCCAGCTTGACCTGAAAGGTGTAGCGGTCCAGCGTTTTCGCGCCTTCAACTTCGCGGTCGTAGTCGAAAGGTTTTTTGGCCTTCATCAGCTCGCTGCGCAGTTCCGACAGGCCGAGCAGCCTGGCGTTCTCCAGCAGGTAGAGGTTGCCGCTCTTGAGCTTGGGGTCGTAGTGGCGCTTGAGCGAATACACATAGTCGGCCGCGACCAGCTCGCGCTTCTTGCCGCCGAAGGCCGGGTCGTCCGAAAAGTAGATGCCCGGCTGGACGTGGAAGGTGATGGTCTTGAAATCGGCGCTGATCTCCGGCATTGCCTTCAGCGTGGCCGGGCGCAGCTTGAAGGGGCGGGCGCCGAAGTCGTATTCCAGCGGCGCATCCAGGATGCCGGCGATGACGGCCTTGGAATAGATGTCGGTGACCTGGACCGGGTCGAAGCCGGTCTCGGCGACCTTGAAGGCGTAGCGCAGCACCTTGTCCGCGGCCTGGGCGGGGTGGAGCGCGCAGGCCAGCAACAGGGCGGTCAGCAGGGACTTGGACTTCATCGCAGCGTGCGCGGGTGGCGGGAAAGTCGCGGAGTCTAGTGAAACCGGCATGCCGGCAGGCGCTGTCGCTCGCATAGACTCCGCCCCGTTTCTCGTGTAACCCCGCATCCACGGCGGGGTTTGTGATTTCTGGAGCCCCGCTGGAGTCCTGAATGGCGGCCTATCTCGTCCGACGCCTGTGGCAGATGATCCCGACCCTGCTGGGCGTCGTGCTGCTGGTGTTCTTCCTGTTCAAGTACTTTGGCAGCGATCCGGCCATCGTCCTGGGTGGCCTCAACGCCAGCCATGAGCAGATCGAATCCATCCGCGAGCAGCTTGGCCTGAACAAGCCGGTCTGGGAGCAGCTGTGGATCTTCGTCAGGCAGATCGTCACCTTCGACTGGGGCCGCAGCTGGGCAACCAATGAGTCGGTGGCCAACCTCTTCGCCACGCGCCTGCCGGCCACGCTGACGGTCACGCTGCCCATCCTCATCCTGGAGGTGCTGCTGGCCATTCCCTTCGCGATGGCCGTTGCCGCCGTGCGCGGCAGCCTGACCGACCGCGCAGTGATGGTCTGCACGACGGTGGCCGTGTCCATCTCGCTGCTGGTCTACGTCATCCTGGCGCAGTACTTCTTCGCCTTCCGCCTGGGCTGGTTCCCCGTGCAGGGCTGGACGGGCAACCACTGGACCAACCTGACGACCTACGCGCCGCTGCCCATCCTGGTGGCCGTGGCCGTGTCGATGGCGCCGCAGATCCGCCTGTACCGCAGCTTCTTCCTCGACGAGATCGGCCACGACTACGTGCGCACCGCGCGCGCCAAGGGCCTCACCGAGCGCACCGTGCTGCTCAAGCACGTGCTGCGCAACGCGATGATCCCCATCCTCACCAACGTCTCCGTGCTGGTGCCCGGCGTGCTCGTGGGCAGCTTCCTGATCGAGGTCTTCTTCTCCATCCCGGGCCTGGGCCGCGAGCTGCTGCTGGCCGTCAACCGCGGCGACTATCCCGTCATCCAGGCCTTCGCCATCTACCTGGCCGCGCTGACGATGACGGTCAACCTGGTCGTGGACCTGCTCTACAAGCTGGTCGACCCGCGCGTGGTTCTCAAATGAGCGCGATCTCCAACTCATCCGGTGGCGTCTGGGCCGCCTCCTGGCGGCGGCTCAAGACCGACCGCGTCGGCATGGCCAGCATGGTCGTCGTCGGCCTCTTCCTCGTGCTCGTGCTGCTGGCCGCGACCCACCTCGTCGCGGCCGACTGGCAGAAGGAGGTCGGCGTGCCCAACGCACCGCCGACGCTGCTGGGCGCGCAGCCCGCCGAGGACACCGGCGTCATCGCCACGCCCAAGGGCCCGAACGTCGACCTGTCCGACATCGACCCGCTGGCGCCGCGTTATGCGGAGTGGGCGGAGCGCGCCAAGGCCTTCAAGACCGACGACATCGTCAAGGCGGAGACGCTGCCGCTGGGCGGCGACCGCCTGGGCCGCGACGTGCTGGCCAAGGTCGTCAAGGGCGCCGAGGTGTCCATCTTCGTGGGCCTGGCCGCCGCCGCGGTGGCCACGCTGATCGGCACCGTGCTGGGCGCCGTGTCGGGATTCTTCGGCGGCAAGGTGGGTGACTTCCTGGAGTGGGTCTACAACGTCTTCACGGCCATCCCGAGCATCCTGCTGATCTTCGCGTTCGCGGCGATCTTCCCGCGCGGCGTGGGTGCCGTCGTCGCCATCCTGGCGCTGACCGGCTGGACGGGCATCTACCGCCTGATCCGGGCCGAGTTCATGAAGCACCGCGTGCGCGAGTACGTGCGCTCGGCCGAGGCCATCGGGGCCTCGCGGGCGTCGCGCATGTTCCGGCACATCCTGCCCAATGTGTCGCACATCGCGCTGGTGCAGCTGTCTCTGAACGTCGTGAGCTTCATCAAGGCCGAGGTCATCCTGAGCTACCTGAACTTGGGCGTTGGCGTGGACCAGGTCAGCTGGGGCACGATGCTGGGCGAGGCCCAGAACGAACTGATCCTGGGCTACTGGTGGCAGCTGGCCATCGTGGCGGCCTTCATGGCCGTCTTCGTCACCGCCTTCGCACTGTTCACGGATGCGCTGCGCGACGCGCTCGACCCGAAGTTGAGAGGCCTCGAATGAGCATGCTGCTCAGCATCCAAGACCTCAAGGTCGCCTTCCGCATGGGCCGTGTTGACGGCCAGATGCAGCGCCAGCTCGCCGTCAAGGGCATCAGCTTCGACGTGCCCGAGAACAGCACCGTGGCCCTGGTCGGCGAGTCCGGCTCGGGCAAGAGCGTGACGGCCATGTCCATCCTCAACCTGCTGCCCAGCAACGCCGAGCGTTCCGGGCGCATCCTGTTCCAGGGGCGGGACCTGCTGCAGGCGGGAACGCGCGAGCTGCAGGCCATCCGCGGCAAGGACATCGCCTGCGTCTTCCAGGACCCGATGAGCTCGCTGAACCCCGTGTTCAACGTCGCCACGCAGATCTGCGAGCCGTTGATGAAGCACATGGGGCTCAGCCGCCGTCAGGCCCTCGTGCGCGCCGAGGAACTGCTGGGCGAGGTCGGCATTCCCGAGCCCAGGCGGCGCCTGAAGGCCTACCCGCACGAGATGTCCGGCGGCCAGCAGCAGCGCGTGATGATCGCGGTCGCGCTGGCCTGTTCGCCCAAGCTGCTGATCGCCGACGAGCCGACGACGGCCTTGGACGTGACCATCCAGCGCCAGGTCATGGAGCTGATGGCGCGGCTCAAGGAATCGCACCGCATGAGCCTGCTGTTCATCTCGCATGACCTCGGCGTCGTCGGCGAGATATCGGACCATGTCGTCGTCATGCGCCACGGCCAGGTGCGCGAGAGCGCGCCGGTGCAGCAGATCTTCAACGACCCGCAGGACGCCTACACCAAGGCCCTGCTGGCCTGTCGGCCGTCGCTGACCGAGAACCCGGCGCGGCTGATGGTCATCGACGACCATATCGCTGGAAGGACTGCCGGCCGCGAGGCGGGCCGGGATGCCGTGGCGAAGGACGACAGCGCGCCCGTCCTCATGGAAGTGACCGGCCTGCACAAGAGCTTCTGGCTCAAGGACGGCCTGTTCGGCAAGCGCGAGTTCAAGGCCGTCAAGGACGTGAACTTCAAACTGCGCAAGGGTCACACGCTGGGTGTCGTTGGCGAGTCCGGCTCGGGCAAGACGACCATGGGCCTCGCGCTGCTGCGCCTGCACGAACAGACCGGTGGAACGATGGGCGGCCAGGTGCTGTTCGAGGGCCGCGACCTGCTGAAGATGAGCGGCGCCGACTGGCAGCAGATGCGCCGGCGCATCCAGGTCGTGTTCCAGAACCCCTATGCCTCGCTGAACCCGCGCTTCACCATCGGCCAGACGCTGCGCGAGCCGATGGAGATCCACGGCATCGGCACGAACACGGCCGACCGCGAGGCCCGCGCCGTGGCACTGCTGAAGAAGGTGGGCCTGGACGAAAGCGCCATGGCCAAGTACCCGCACGAGTTCTCGGGCGGCCAGCGCCAGCGCATCGCCATCGCGCGCTGCCTGACGTTGCAGCCCGAAGTGCTGGTGCTGGACGAGGCCGTGTCGGCGCTGGACGTGTCGGTGCAGGCCCAGGTGCTCAACCTGCTCAAGGACCTGCAGGACGAGTTCGGCCTGAGCTACATCTTCATCAGCCACGACCTGGCCGTCGTCAAGTTCATCTCCGACGAAGTGCTGGTCATGCAGAACGGCGACGTCGTCGAGCAGGCCGCCACACGGGATCTCATCGCCGCGCCGCGGCAGGATTACACGCGCCGCCTGCTCGGCGCCGTGCCGCGCGGCTACCAGGCGCCTCAGGGCCGGCCCGCCTGAGCGGTCGACGCGGCGGCGCGCGTGGAATTTGAACGCTCTTCGCCGTGGCAAGCGCGACAGGCATGCTGAACCGCGCTGAAATGAGGCGTGCGGGGCTTTGCAGCCCCGACTCTGCCCTCTCGATGCCCCGATTCCTGGTTTCCCGTTCCACGCTGTGCGCGGCGCTGGCCGCGCTGGCGCTGCTGTGCGCCTGTTCGCCGCGCGGTGATGGGGGCCCGGACGTGCCGTCGGCCGCCGCCTCGGCGCCGGCCGACGAGGCGCTGGCCCGCGACCTCGACCGCATCGAGCGCGCCGCGCGCGCCAAGCCCACGCAGTACGAGCAGGAGCTGCGCGCCCGCGGCGCGACGCTGGCTGCGGGCAGCGCCGGCCAGCTCGACGTCATTTCGCTGCGCGGCCTGCTCGCCGCCTTCGCCCGCGACCGCGCGCTGACCGACCAGCTCGCCCAGCAGCTGCGCGACTGGCCGGCCGGCGAACTGCGCGCGGCCGCCACCGTCGCGGCCGCCACCGTCAGCGCCGAATACCTGCGCCAGCACGGCGACCTGCGCGAGGCGCGCAAGCTGCTGATGGCCGTCGACGCGGCCCAGCTCAACGGCGCCGGCCTGGTTTATCGCTGGCGCTACTTCCGCCAGCTCGCGGCCATCAGCAGCGATGCCGGCGAGCTCGACGCCTCGCTGACCCACGGGCACAACGCACTGCGCCTGGCCGAGCAGACCGGCCAGCCCTGGCGCGTCGCGCTGTCGCTGGTGGACCTCGCCTTCACGACGCTGCGCGCCGACACGCCGGCGCGCGCCCGCCAGATCGTCGCCCAGGCGCTGACCGAGGCGCAGAAGGACCCCGACCCGATGACGCTGAACCAGGTCTACACGATGCGCGGCATCGTGCACGCCGACGACAGCGACTCCAGCATCACGCTGCAGGCCAACTCCGATGCGCTGGAGCAGGCCGCCGCCGCTGGCGCCGACTCGGTGCGGGCCCTCGGCCTGGCCAACTTCGCCGACTACCACCTGCGCCAGGGCCACCCGGCGCGCGCGCTGGAGCTGGCCGAGCAGGCCTTGCCGCTGGCGCGCTCGACGCGCAACACCAGTGCCGAGAGCGTCGCCCGCTCCAACATCGGCCTGGCCAAGATCGCGATGGGCCGCGTCGCCGAGGGCCGCGACGACGTGCGCGCCGCCATCACGCTGGACGAGCAGCAGGGCGCGATGGCCTACGCCTCCGACGGCTGGAAGGAACTGGCCGGCTACCTGGAGCGGGCGGGCGACCTGGCCGGTGCCGTGGCCGCCTACCGCGAACACCGCCGCATGGTCGACCGCGTGTTGCGCGACGAAACGCGCAAGCTGCTGCTGGAGGCGCAGGAGCGCCAGGACGCCGAGCAGCGCGCGCGCGACATCGAGCTGCTCAACCGCGACAACGCGCTCAAGGCCGAGCAGGTGCATCAACGCAACCTGGCGCTCGCGCTGTGGGCCGCCCTGGGCGGCTGCGTCGTCGTGTCGCTGGTGCTGCTCTATCAGGCCTTCCGTCGTGTGCGCCGCACCAACCAGGCGCTGGCGCACAGCAATGCCTCGCTGAAGCGCCAGAGCGAGACCGACCCGCTGACCGGCCTGGCCAACCGCCGCCACTTCCAGGCCGCCATCCGCAGCCTGTCCAGCGGCGAGGGCCTCGCGGCCAGCGTCTTCCTCATCGACGTCGACCACTTCAAGCGCATCAACGACAGCTTCGGCCATGCCGCTGGCGACGCCGTGCTCGTCGAGATGGCGCGTCGCCTGCGCGAGGCCGTGCGCGATGACGACCTCATCGTGCGCTGGGGTGGTGAGGAGTTCCTCATCGTCGCCCGCACTCGCGAGGGCATGTTCGCGCCCCAGCTGGCCCAGCGCCTGCTGGACCTCATCGGCACCGAGCCCGTGCCCTACGAAGGCCGCAGCATCCACGTCACCGCCTCCATCGGCTTCGTCAGCCTGCCCGTGGCGCCGCATGGGCTGAGGCTGTCGTGGGAGCGCGCCATCGACCTTGTCGACACCGTCATGTACCTCGCCAAGGCCCATGGCCGCAACAAGGCCTACGGTGTCGAGCGCATCCACGCCGAGGACGCCGTCGCCGCGGCCCAGCTGACGGCGCGCCTGGAAGCGGCCTGGAGCGAGGGCCGCGTCGGCCTGATGGCGCTCAGCGGCCCGGGTGCCCACCCGGCCGCGGCGCCGTCCAGCGGCTTCCAGAACCTTGACGACGGCGTCCGGCCGGCCAGCGCATGAGACGCGCCGCCCTGGCCCTCGCGCTGCTGCTGGCCGCCGCCACGGGGCAGGCCGCGCCCGTCACCGCACCCGACCCGGTGGCCGAGAACACGCTGCTCGCCAACATCACGCGCCGCGCCTTCGACGACCCCGACGCCATGCTGGCCGAGCTCGGCCGGCGCTGGCCCACGCACGCCGGCCCCGGCCAGCCGCGCGAGGCCGCCTGGCTGCTGGCGCGCGGCCGCGTGCTGCTGGCCGGCGGCCAGATCGAGGCGGCCGACGCCGTCGCTGCGCAGTTGATGGCGCGCGAGGACGGCGTGGACCGCAGTTGGCTGCTGCGGGCACTGATCCAGGAGCGCGCCGGCAAGCCCGCCGGCGCGCTGGCCGCGCGCGCGATGACCGGCCTGAACAAACGCTGCCCGGCCGGTGACGAGGTGCGCGCCGTGCGCGAGCTGGGCTGCGACTTCCGCAGCGCCTGGGAGGCCCTGCGCCTGATGCAGCGCGAGCAGGCCGGCCAGGGCGTTTTCATCGATGCCGAGGCCATCACGCGCCGCAGCCTTGTGCTGGCCCGCGCCGGCGAGGACAGGCACCTGGCCTCGATCAGCCTGGGCATGCTCGCCCTCGTGCTGCAAGCCCAGGACCATGTCGACGCGGCGCGCGTCGAGATCCGCAACGCCGAAACCGAAGCCCAGGGCGACCTCGTCGCCGGCGCGCGCGTGCGCAACTACGAGGCCGTCGTCGAGCGCCGCGCGCGCGACCTGCCCGCAGCGCGCAGCGCGCTGGAGGCCGCCCTCGTGCTGGCCGAGCAGGCCGATGCGCCCCATTTCGCAGCCGTGCTGCGCTCCAACCTCGTCGACGCCTACATGCACCTGGGCCTGCTGAAGGAAGCCCAGGCGGCCGGCCAGCGCGCGCTGCCGGTGCTGCAACGCTTTCGCGACCGGGCCTTCGAGCGCAGCCTGCACCACAACCTCGCGGTTGCCCACATCAAGCTGCATCAGTTCGATGCCGCGCGCCAGGAGCTCGCCAAGGTCGGCGAATTCACCGTCGACCCCTCCGACCTGGTGCTGCGTGCCCGCGAGCTGCGTGAGCTCGGCGACACCTGGGCCGAGGCCGGCCAGTACAAGGAAGCGCTCGCCGCCTACAACGACGAGCGCGAGCTGAACGCGCGCAGCAACGAGCGCAACCGCGCCAGCGCGCTGGAGGAGCTGCGCCGCAAGTACGACAGCGCCGCCAAGCAGCGCGACCTCGACCTGCTGGCCCGCGATGGCCAGTTGAAGGACCAGCAGATCGAGACCCAGCGGCTCGCGCAGAAAGTGGGCGTGGCCGTCGGCGCGCTGCTGCTGCTGTCCATCGTGCTGATCGGCGTGACGCTGCTGCGCATGCGCCGCGCGCAGCAGCGCCTGACGGCCAACCAGAGCCTGCTGCGCGCGCAGAGCGAACGCGACCCGCTGACCGACCTGTCCAACCGCCGCCATTTCCTGGCCGTCATGGACCAGCGCGCACGCCAGACCCAGACCGACGGCTTCCACGGCGCGCTGATGATGATCGACATCGATCACTTCAAGAACGTCAACGACTGGCATGGCCACGCGGCCGGCGACGCCGTCATCGTCGAGGTCAGCCAGCGCATCCGCGCGGCCGTGCGCGACACCGATCTCGTCGTGCGCTGGGGCGGCGAGGAGTTCCTCGTCTTCGCCGTCGAGATGGGCGCCAAGGACCTCGCCCAAATGGCCGAGCGCATCCTGCGCAGCATTGGCGGCGAGGTCGTCGAGACGTCCGAGGGCCCGTTGCGCGTCACCGCCTCCATCGGTTTCGCGAGCTTCCCGCTGGGAGGCTCCAGCGGCTCGGCTGCGTCGGCGCTGCGCCTGCACTGGGAGCAGGCCGTCAACTGGGCCGACATGGTGCTTTACAAGGCCAAGGCCGAGGGCCGCAACCGCGGCGTCGGCATCACGGCCGTGGAGGCGCCCGACGCCGACACGCTGGTCGCCATCCTGCAGGACTTCGACGCGGCCTGCATGAACGGCCAGGTCAAGCTCAACCTGCTGCTCGGGCCGGCATGAGGCCGGGGTCGCTGCCGCGCCGCAGCCTGCTGCTGTGGCTGGCCAGCCCGGCCGCCATCGCCCAGCCGCTGGGTGCGCAGGCCTGGCCGGCCAGGCCGCTGCGCATCGTCGTGCCCTATCCGGCCGGCGGCGCGGCGGACGTCGTCGCGCGGCTGCTTGCCCCCGAGCTGCAGCGCGGCCTGGGCCAGCCCGTGCTCGTCGACAACCGGCCCGGCGCCGACGGCAACATCGGCAGCGCCGAGGTCGCCAGCGCCAGCGACGGCCATACGCTGCTGCTGGGCAGCGTCGGCACCCACGCCATCAATCCGCTGCTGTCGCGCCGCCTGCCCTACGACGCGGTGAAGGACTTCGCGCCCATCAGCCTCATCGCCACGGTGCCGCTGGTGCTGGTCATCAACCCCGGCGTCGCGCAGAGCCTGGGCATACGCAACGTGGCCGACCTCGTGCACGCCGCGACCACCCAGCCGGGCCGCCTGCACATGGCCTCCGGCGGCAACGGCAATCCAACGCATCTGGCCGGCGAGCTCTTCAAGCGCCTGACCCAGACCTACATGCTGCACTTCCCCTACCGCAGCACGGCGTCGGCCCAGCAGGACGTCATCGCCGGCAACATGGACCTGATGTTCGACACCCTGCCTTCGGCGCTGTCGCAGATCAGGTCCGGCCAGCTGCTGGCGCTGGGCGTGACCAGCGCCCGGCGCAGCCCCGGCCTGCCCGAGCTGCCCACCGTCGAGGAAGCCGGCGGCCCGGTGCTCAAGGGCTTCGAGGCCAGCGCCTGGGTCGGCCTGTTCGCGCCCAGCGGCCAGCCGGCCGAGCAGCTCGCCCGCCTGCAGCACGACACGGCCGCCGCACTCGCCAGCCCCGCGCTGCGCGAGCGCCTGACCACCCGCGGCCTGCTCGTGCAGGCGAGCGGAAGCGCGGAATTCGCCGCTCTCATCGCCGCGGAGACCGCCAAGTGGGCGCGCGTCGTGAAGATGTCCGGCGTCAAGGTGGATAGGTAGAGTGAGCCCCTCGTCCAGGCGCCCCCCGCTGAACGCGGCGCACCTGGCCGGTCCCCCGGGGGGACGGCGATGCTTGCGGCGTCGAGCCGCAAACATCGCCCAAGCGGGCCGGCTTGGGAGCGGCCCGGCGCTCGGCCCGAAACACGACAACCGATGGAGACCGCCATGAAGCTCAACCGCCGCCAGGTCACCGCGCTGGCTGGCAGCCTCGCGCTGCCGGCCGCCGCTCAAGCGGCCTGGCCGAACCGGCCCATCCGCCTCATCGTGCCCTTCACGCCGGGTGGCACGACCGACCTGCTGGCGCGTGCGATGGCGCCCGAGCTGCAGCAGCGCCTGGGCCAGGCCGTCGTCGTCGACAACAAGCCGGGTGCGGGCGGCAACATCGGCTCGGCCGAGGTCGCCAAGGCGAGCGACGGCCACACGCTGCTGATGGGCACCGTCGGCACGCATGCCATCAACGCGGCTCTCTACCCCAGGCTGCCCTATGACCCGGTGCGGGACTTCGCACCCATCACGCTGGTCGCGGCCGTACCCAATGTGCTGGTCTTCAACCCCGCCAACGCGGCGCGTTATGGCATACGCACCGTGCCCGACCTGATCCGCTATGCGCGCGCCAATCCGGGCAAGCTCAACATGGCGTCCAGCGGCAACGGCACGTCCATCCACCTGGCCGGCGAGCTGTTCAAGAGCATGACCGGCAGCTACATGCTGCACTTCCCCTACCGCGGCTCGGGCCCGGCCCTGTTGGACCTGATGGCCGGCAACATGGACCTGATGTTCGACAACCTGCCGTCGGCGTTGCCGCAGATCAAGGCCGGCAAGCTGCTGGCCATCGCCGTCACCAGTGCCCAGCGCAGCCCGGCCGTGTCCGAGCTGCCCACCATCGCCGAGGCCGGCGGCCCGGCGCTGGCGGGCTTCGAGGCCAGTTCCTGGTTCGGCCTGCTGGCGCCTGTGCACCAGCCGGCCGACCAGGTCGCGCGCATGCAGCGCGAGGCCGCCGCGGCGCTGGCCACGCCGCTGCTGCGCGAGCGCCTGGCGAGCCAGGGCGCCGTGGCCGGTGGCGGCACGTCGACCGAGTTCGCCGCGCTGATCGCCAGCGAGACGGCCAAGTGGGCCAAGGTCGTGAAAGTCTCCGGGGCGAAGGTCGACTGATGCCCTTGCCACGCACCTGGCGCGCCGATCTGATCGCCGGCGCGGTCGTCGCCGTGCTGCTGATCCCGCAGAGCCTGGCCTACGCCATGCTCGCCGGCCTGCCGCCGCAGGTGGGCCTGTACGCCAGCCTGCTGCCGCTGCTGGCCTACGCGGCGCTCGGCTCCAGTCCCGTGCTGGGCCTGGGGCCGGTGGCCGTGCTGGCGCTGATGATTGCGCAGGCGCTGGGCGGGCTGCCGGCCGGCGTCACGCCCACCGAGGGTGCGCTGGTGCTGGCGGCCGAGGTCGGCCTGCTGCTGGGCGCGGCGGCGCTGCTGCGGCTGGACTCGCTGTCCAGCCTGCTGTCGGTGCCGGCGCTGCGTGGCTTCGAGAGCGGTGCGACGCTGATGATCGCGGCCAGCCAGGTGCCCGTGCTGCTGGGCAGCCGTGCGGCCGGCTTCACGCTGCCGGAGCTGCTGCTGTCGGCCACGCAGGGCGGTTGGGGCCTGGCCAGCGCGCTTTGGGGCGTGGCCGCCGTGGCCGCGCTGCTGGCCGCGCGCCGGCTGCGCACGCGGCTGCTGGCAAGGCTGGCGCCGCTGGTGCTGCTGGTCGGCGCGATGGCGCTGTCGGCCTTCACGCCGGCGGCCGGGGGCGTGGCCCAGGTCGGCGCGTTGCCGTCGCTGGCCCTGCCGCTCGGCCTGCCGCGGCTGGAGGCGGCGCTGTGGCTGCAACTGCTGCCGGCCGCGGCGCTGGTGGCTTTGATGGGCTTCGTGTCCAGCCTCGCGGTGTCGGAGTCGCTGGCGCAGCGGCGCGGCGAGAAGCTGCTGCCGGCCGCCGAGATGCGTGGCCTGGCCGCCGCCAACCTGGTCGCTTCGGTCAGCGGCGGCATGCCGGTGGCGGGCAGCTTCTCGCGCAGCATCCTGCTGCACGAAGCCGGTTCGCAGAGCCGCCTCAGCCTCGTGTTCGTCGCCGTCTTCATGCTGCTGGCCATGCTGCTGCTGGCCGAGCCGCTGGCCCACCTGCCCAAGCCGGTGCTGGCGGCGACCATCGTCGTCGCCGTGCTGGGTGGTTTCTCGCTGCGCCACTACGAGGAGGCCTGGCGCTATGCGCGCGCCGAGGGCCTGCTGATGGCGGCCGTCACGGCGGCCGTGCTGCTGTGGAGCATCGGCGCGGCGCTGGCGCTGGGCGTCGTCGGTTCCATCGCGCTGCTGATCCAGCGCACCGCGCGGCCCCATGTGGCGCGCATCGGCCGCGTGCCGGGCACGCAGCATTACCGCAACGTCGAGCGCTACGCCGTCGAATGCCGCCCAGAGGTCGTGGGTCTGCGCATCGACGAGAGCCTGGTGTTCACCAATGCCCGCGGCCTCAGCGACGTCGTGCTGGCCCACGTGCGTGAGCAGCGCGCCAGCATCGGCGCCCCGCAGCGTGTGCTGCTGCTGATGGCGCCGGTCAACCACATCGATGTGTCGGGCCTGACGGCGCTGCAGGAGCTGCACGCGGCCTTGCAGGTCGAAGGGCTGCGCCTGGAGTTCTCCGAGGTCAAGGGCCCGGTGCTGGACCGGCTCAAGGCCGTTGGCTGGCTGGAGCGCTACGACGTGTCGCTCTACCTCAGCCACCATGAAGGCATACAGGCCGGCGAGCATGAGCTCAGGCCCAGCCAGGCCGATCGCGACGCGCCCGGGCAGCTTTAGGCCGATTTCCGGCGGCCTCGGATTCGTAGCCCGCTACCGCGGCGACCCGGCCCGCGAGACGCGGCGCCCGCCCGATTGAATTTCCGAGCTAGCGCAAACGGCCAATCCCGGCAGCCGTACAGGTTGAACCTGCTTCTGCTACCGTGTCGCGCCCTGCAGCCGTTGCGCACGCCATGGACGACAAAGAGACATTGCTCGGTATCCGCCGTGGCATCGAGAAGGAAAGCCTGCGCGCCCTGCCTGGGGGCGGCCTCGCGTTGACGCCGCATCCGGTGTCGCTCGGCGCTGCGCTGACGCATCCGCACATCACGACGGACTACAGCGAATCGCAGCTGGAGCTCATCACCGGCGTGCATGCCGGCGTCGAGGACTGTCTGCGCGAACTCACCGAGGTGCACCAGGCCGTCTATCGCGCGCTGGCCGACGAGCGCCTGTGGGTGGGCTCCATGCCCTGCGGCCTGCCGGCCGACGAGACCATCCCGATCGGCCGCTATGGCTCCAGCAATGTCGGCCGCGCCAAGAGCGTCTACCGCATGGGCCTGGGCCAGCGCTATGGCCGGCGCATGCAGACCATCTCGGGCATCCACTACAACTGGTCGCTGCCCGGCGTGTCGACCGAGGGCTATTTCGGCGCCATCCGCAACTTCCGCCGCGAGGGCTGGCTGCTGCTCTACCTGTTCGGCGCCAGTCCGGCGCTGTGCGACAGCTTCGTCGCCGGCCGCGAGCATGGCCTGCAGCGGCTGTCCGGCCACACGCTCTACCTGCCGCACGCGACCTCGCTGCGCATGGGGCGGCTGGGCTACCAGAGCGACGCCCAGTCCAGCATCGCCGTGACCTACAACTGCCTGGAAAGCTATGCAGCCTCGCTGCAGGAGGCGCTGAGCCGGCCCTATGCGCCTTACGAAGCCATCGGCGTGCAGACACCGGGCGGTGACTACAACCAGCTCTCGACCAGCCTCTTGCAGATCGAGAACGAGTTCTACAGCACCATCCGCGCCAAGCGCGTGATCCGCTCCGGCGAGCGGCCGCTGCATGCGTTGCGCGAGCGCGGCGTCGAGTACATCGAGGTGCGGCTGATGGACCTCGATCCCTTCGAGCCGGTCGGCATCGGCGCCGACACCATCCGCGTGCTGGACGCCTTCCTGCTGCACTGCCTGAAGAGCGACAGCCCCGACGACACGCCCGACGAGATCGCCGCGAACGCGCGCAACCAGCACCATGTCGCCGCGCGCGGCCGCGAGCCGGGGCTGATGCTGGAGCATTGGCAAGGCGGCGAGCGCAGCCTGGCCGACTGGGCCGAAGAGATCCTGGCGGCATGCGCCGTGCAGGCCGAGGCGCTGGACGCGGCCCATGGCGGCAACGCCTATCGCGCGGCGCTCAAGCGCGTGGCCGAGCGGCTGCAGCGGCCCGAACTCTGCCCGTCGGCGCGCATGCTGACGGTGATGGCCCAGGACTTCGACGACAGCTACGTCGGCTTCATCCGCCGCCAGAGCGACGCGACGCGTGCCGCGCTGCTGGCACTGCCGTTCCCGGAGCCGCTGCAGCGGCATTTCGAGAAGATGGCCGCCGACTCGCTGGCCGAGCAGGCGCGCATCGAGGCGGCGGACGCGATGGACTTCGAGACCTTCCGGCGTCATTACGTGGCGCCGGAACGGATGCTGGCCTAGCCGCCTAGACGCCCGCCCCGGCATCCAGCGCCGCATAGACCGAGGCGCTGAAGCGCAGCCGGTCGTCGCGCGCATCCATGGCCCAGCGCGCCAGCTCGTCGGGCGGCATCGGGCGTGCGAACAGGAAGCCCTGCAGCTTGTCACAGCGCTTGCCGCGCAGCACGGCGGCCTGGCCCTCGGTCTCGACGCCTTCGGCGACGACGGTCAGGCTCAGCGCGTGCGCCAGTTCGATGACGGCCTTGACGATGGCGCGTGCGTCGGCGCTGGTCTCCAGGTCCTGGATGAAGCTGCGGTCAATCTTGAGCTGCGACACCGGCAGCCGGCGCAGATACGCCAGGCTGGAATAGCCGGTGCCGAAGTCGTCGATGGACAGGCCCAGCCCCAGCTCCGCCAGGCGCTGCAGCGTGCGCTCGGTGGCGCTGGCATCGTCCATCGCGACGGATTCGGTGATCTCGCAGGTCAGCAGGCGGGCGTCGATGCGGTAGCGTGCCAGCATGGTCTGGAAGTGCCGTACCAGCGCGTCGGGCTGGCGCAGTTGCTGCACGGACAAGTTGATGGCCACGCGCATCTGCAGGCCCTGCTCCCGCCAGGCGGCCAACTGGCGGCAGGACTCGGCGATGACCCAGTCGCCCAGCGGCATGATCAGGCCGAAGCGCTCGGCGATGGGAATGAAATGGGCCGGGCCGACCGCGCCGCGCAGCGGATGCTGCCAGCGCAGCAAGGCCTCCACGCCATTGACCTCGCCTTCCTCGCTGGCCACCTTGGGCTGGTAGTGCAGGGCCAGGCGCCCGCCGCCAGCCTCGCCGGCCAGCGCGGCGCGCAGGTCGCGGGCCAGTTCGACCTGCTCGCGCACGCCGGCCTGCATGTGGGCCTCGAAGAAGGCGAAGCCGTTGCCGCCAGCGCGCTTGACCGACTGGGCGGCCGAATCGGCTTGGGCGACCAGCGCCTCGCCGGGCCCCGCGCCGTCGTACAACGCGATGCCGACCGAGGCCGACAGGCGCAGCGGCTGACTGCCGGCACCCGGCACGTCGGCCATGGGCTCGGCCAGCGCGTCCAGCAGGCGCTGGGCGACCTGGGCCAGCGCCGTCTCGCCGACCTCGCCCTCCAGCATCAGCACGAATTCGTCGGCGCCGAGCCGGGCCAGCGTGTCGTGGCTGCGCGCCAGGCCCTGCAGGCGCCGCGCGGTCTCGCGCAGCACGTGGTCGCCGGCCGTCAGGCCGAAGGAGTCGTTGATGGGCTTGAAGCCGTCCAGGTTGACGGCCAGCAGCGCCAGCCGCACGCCATCGCGTTGGCCGCGCGCGGCGGCGTGCTGCAGGCGGTCGTCGAGCAACTGGCGATTGGCCAGGCCGGTCAGTGCGTCGCGCAGGGCCTGTTCGTGCAGCTCGGTGGTGGCCGCGTGCAGCGACTGTTGCAGCCGGTTCGTGCGGCGCTCGCCGCGGGCATCCAGGCCCGAGGTGACCAGCGTCAGCAACAGCAGCGCGAAAGTGGCGCCGGCGACGAGGCCGCCGAGGTTGTCGCCGCGCAGGCCGGCCGTGCTGAGGCAGACCGAGCTCTCGGCAATGCCCGCGGCCGCCATGCCGGTGTAGTGCATGCCGGCCACGGCCGCGCCCATGACGAGGGCCGCGACGAGCTGGCCCCAGCGGGCCCAGGCGCGCGGCAGTCGCCGCAGGCCGAAGAAGATGCACAGCGCCGCGGCGGCCGCGGCCGTTGCGACGGTGGCCGAGGCGGCGACGAGCAGCCAGTCCCACTGGATGCCGGGTGCCAGCACCAGGGCGGCCATGCCGGTGTAGTGCATCGCGCAGATGCCCGCGCCCATGCTGAGTGCGCCCAGCGCCAGGCCGGCGGACGTCAGCGTCTCCTGGGCCGCCACGCGCAGCGCGATGGCGGACACGGCGACGGCCGCGAGCCAGCTCAGCAGCGTCACTGCGGTGTCGTAGCCGACCAGGAAGGGCAGCTTCAGCGCCAGCATGCCGACGAAGTGCATGGCCCAGATGCCGGTGCCCATCGACAGCGAGCCGGCAATCCACCAGATGCGCGCCACCAGCGCATCCGGCGTGCGGACACGTTGGGCCAGGTCCAGCGCGACAAAGGAAGCGAAGGCGGCGGTCAGGTAGGACAGCACGACGACCGCGGGGTCGAAGCGCAGCGCGAGCACGGCGGGCATGGCCGGCAGTATCCGAGCGGGGTGCCGGCCGGGCGCAGCGCAGCCGCGGCAAGATGCCGGATATTGCCGCACTGCGGCAAAAAAAAGACCCGGTCAGCGGACTGCCGGGTCGTGAAGCCCTCGAAACCGAGGGCGTCGTTGGGAAAGGCCACTGTAGATGGGCGCCCCGCGCCGTGGCGGGGAATATTCACGGCTCTTCGCGCGTGAACCGAGGCTGAGCAGGGGCTCGTGGGTTGCGGCCGATCCGACGCCGGGGGCCAGCGAGCAAACGGGCCGGTCCGGTCGGTGCTGCCGATAATCCGCTCATGTCTGCCCCTCCGCACCGCGCCGCCGAAGCCCTCTCCGAAGCCGACCTGGAGCGCCTGCAGGCGCTGCTCGATGCGCTGCCGGCGCCGTTGGAGCCCCTGGACGTCAGCATGGCCGATGGCTACCTCTGCGGCGTGCTGCTGCAGCCCGAGGCGGTGCCGCTGGAGCGCTGGCTGCCGCCCCTGATCGACACCGAAGGCCGGCCCTTGCCGGCGCGGGTCAACGACGAGTTGGTCGCGCTGCTGCGCCGGCGTCACAAAGAACTCAACATGGCCATCATCGGCCGGCAGTGGTTCGACCCCTGGGTGTTCGAGCTGGACGAGGACGCCAGCCCCAGCGAAACCGTGCTGCCCTGGGTGGCCGGCTTTGCGCATGCGCTGGACGCGCATCCGGCGCTGATGAAGCTGCCCGAGGAGCCGCTGCTGGAGCCGCTGGCGGCCCTCTACCTGCACCTGGACCCGGACGACCTCGAGGACGCCGACACGCTGCTGGAGGAGATCGAGTCGCTGGAGCCTCCGGTCGACCTCGAACAGGCGGTGGAAGGCCTGGTCAGTGCCGTGCTGATGCTGGCGGACGTGTCTAGGCCGCTGAAGCTCCAGCAAACAGGCGCTGCGCATGCAGGCCCAGCCCGGTCGCGACCGAGGCAAACCGGTCGCCGCTGACGCGCGCCGCGGCGGGGAAGCCGGCGGCCATGCCGTCCACCAGCAGGCGTAGGCCCGTCGAGCCGCCGGTGAAGTAGAGGGCGTCGACCTGGCCTGGCTTCAAGCCGGCCAGCGCGACGGTCTCGTGGGCCGTCGAGATGATGCGGTCGAGGTCGGCACGCAGTGCGTCCACTGCCAGGCGCTCGCTCAAGGGCAGCACGAGGCCAGGCTCGACGTGGCTCAGGTCCACCGTCGTGTCGGCGCCGCCGGAGACGGCGATCTTGGCACCCTCGGCGCGCGCGGCCAGTTCGTGGCCCAGGCGCTCTTCCAGCACCGTCATCAGGCGCGCGTGCTGGCGGATGTCGCTGAACCAGCTCTTCATGCCGCGCCATTCGGCCACGCGCAGCGGCGCGTAGCAGGTGTTGATGAGGTGCCAGGTCGCCAGGTCGAAGTAGATGCCGCTGGGGAGCTCCCGACCGCTGGGCCCGGTGGACCGGTAGCCGAACTCCGGCAGCAGGCCGGCCAGTTCGATGTGGCGGTCGAAGTCCGTGCCGGCGATGTGCACGCCGTGGCTGGCCAGGATGTCGTCGCGGCGTGCCAGGCGATGCATGCGCTCGGGGCCGACGCGCACGACCGAGAAGTCGCTCGTGCCGCCGCCGATGTCGGCGACCAGCACGACCTGCTCGCGCGTGGCCTGCTGCTCGAAGTCGAAGGCCGCGGCGATCGGCTCGTACTGGAACTCGACCTCGCGAAAGCCGACCGCACGGGCGCAGGCCTCGAGCTGATGCTGTGCGGCCGCGTCGCGCTCGGGCTCGCCGTCGACGAAGAACACGGGCCGGCCGAGCACCGCGCGCGCCGGATCGCCGGCCAGGCGGCGCAGGCGCTTCAGATAGCCGGCGACGATGTCCGAATACTTGGCGCCGCGGCCGCCGCCGACATCGGTGGTCTGCTCGATGAGCGGGGAGCCGAGGATGCTTTTCATGGAGCGCATCAGCCGGCCGTCATGGCCTTCCACGTAGGCGGCCACGGCGGCGCGGCCGAAGGCCCGTGGCGGGCCGTCGGCGTCGTGCGGGCCCTCCGCGAAGTAGAAGACGGCCGTGGGCATGGTGCGCTGGCCGGCCTCGAGTTCGACGAGGTGCATGCCGGCGCCGCGGTCGGCGCTCTCGGGGATGGCGACGGCCGAATTCGACGTGCCGAAGTCGATGGCGCAGAAATTGGGAATGGTGTTCATGACGTCACGCCGCAGCGCGCCTGCCCCTGGGGGCTTCACTGACGAAGGGCGCGGATTCTAGGAACACAATCGCGCGCCTGTTCTGGAGGACCGATGAAGAAGCGCTAT
The DNA here is from genome assembly GCA_019509985.1 of Burkholderiales bacterium. GTDB lineage: Bacteria > Pseudomonadota > Gammaproteobacteria > Burkholderiales > Burkholderiaceae_C > Pelomonas. The sequence continues at coordinate 20,050 of JAEKLF010000063.1, forward strand.
TTCGCCCTGATCTTGCTGGCCGCGTTGGCCGCGTGTGGCAAACGTTCCGAACAGGAATTGCTCGCCGCCGCGCAGAAGCGCATGGAGCAGAAGGACGCGGGCGGCGCCATCATCGAGCTGAAGAATCTGTTGCAGCAAAACCCCGACAGCGCCCAGGGACGCTACCAGCTCGGCAAAGCCTTGCTGGAGGCCGGCGACCTGGCCGGCGCCGAGATCGAGCTGCGCCGCGGGCTGGAACTGGGCGCGCCGCGCGACGAACTGGTGCCGCTGCTGGCGCAGGCGCTGTTGAACTCGGGCCAGTCGCGCAAGCTGATCGGCGAGTTCACCGACCAGAGCCTGGCCGATCCGCAGGCCATGTCGACGCTGCAGCAGCATCTGACGCTGGCCTTCCTGGCCGAGGGCAATCTGCCGCTGGCCAAGGTCGCCGCCGCGCGTGCGCTGCAGCTGACGCCGGAGGCCGAAGGCGCCGTGCTCGCCAGCGCACGCACCAAGCTGGCGGCCGGCTTTCCCGACGAAGCCCTGGAGGCGCTGGACGCCCTGCTGTTCCGCTCGCCCAAGGCCGTCAAGGCGCTGCAACTCAAGGCCGAGGTGCTGCTGGCGCGCGGCAAGGTCGATCAGGCCGAGCCGCTGCTCACGCAGGTGCTGGAGCTGGATCCGAACAGCTACGACGCCCGCTCCCTGCTCGTGCGCATGGCCTTCAGTCGTAAGCAGGTCGACGCGGCGGCCAAGCTCGTCGACGCCATGCCGCCGGCCATGGCCAAGAAGCCGCAGGGCCGCTTCCTGCAGGCCCAGCTCGCACTGGCCAGGGGCGACGCGGCCAAGGCCAAGGAACTCGCGCTGCCGCTGCTCAAGCTGATGCCCCACTACCTGCCGCTGCTGCGCCTGGCCTCGGGTGCCCACCAGCAGCTCGGTGAATTGGCCGACGCCGAGAACCTCATCAACCAGGCCCTCAAGCTTGCGCCCGAAGACTTCGCGCTGCGCCGCCAGTTTGCCAACCTGCAGCTGCAGCGCCGCGCGCCGGCCAAGACGCTGGAGACGCTGCGCCCCGTGCTGGAGAGCGGCAAGGCCGATGCCGAGACGCTGATGCTGGCCGGCAAGGCCCAGCTGATGCAGGGCAATTTCGAGGCGGCTGACCAGGCCTTTGGCGCGGCCGCCAAGCTGCGCCCCGACGACCCCAAGACCAGCGCGGCGCTGGCGCTGACGGCCATCGTGCGCGACGGCGCCGCCCCCGGCGGTGCCAACCGTGCCAAGGCCGATGCCGCGCTGAACCAGCTGCGCGAACTGGCCGCCAAGGACAGCGGCAGCAACTACGACCTGATGCTGGTCAACGCGTTGATGCGCCGCCAGGACCTGCTAGCCGCACTCACGGCGCTCGACAAGCTCGCGCCCAAGATGAAGGACAGCCCGGTGCCCGACGCGCTGCGCGGACGCATCCAGCTGGTGCGCAAGGACAGGGCCGCGGCCCAGGCTGCGTTCGAGGCCTCGCTGAAGGCCGATGCCAGCTATCTGCCCGCCGTGCTCGGTCTGGTCATGCTGGACATGCAGGCCAACCGCGGCGACGCCGCCATCAAACGCCTGGAGGGCTTCATCGCCAGCCAGCCGCACTCGCCGCAGGCCCGACTGGCGCTGGCCGAGCTGCTGTTGCAGACCAAGGCGCCAGCGGAGCGCATCACCGAGGTGCTGGCCGCGGCCGTGCGCGAGGAACCCACCGAGGCCGGCCTGCGCCTGGCTCTGATCGACCACCAGCTGCGCCTGGGCAACGCCGCCGCCGCCGGCCAGGCCGCGCAGGAGGCCTCGGCCGCGCTGCCGCTCAACCCCGACCTGATGGAGCGCCTGGCGCGCACCCAGCTTGCGGCCGGCGACAAGGCCCAGGCCGGCAAGACCTACACCCGCCTGACCGCACTTGCGCCGGCGCGTGCCTCCGGCTGGCTGGGACTGGCGCAACTGCGCTTCGTCGAACAGGACTACGCCGGCACCGAGCGCGAGGTCAAGCGCGCGCTGGAGGCCGAGCCGGGCTCGGTGATGGCGCAGCGCCTGATGATCCAGCTCGCGATCCGCCAGGGTCGCACCGACGAGGCGCTGGCCGCGCTGCACGAGCGCCAGAAGAAGTACCCGCAGGAGGCCTATGCGCTGATCGCCGAGGCCGACGTGGAGCTGGGTCGCCAGCACTTCGACGCCGGCGTTGCCGCGCTGCGCAAGGCGGCCGCGCTGCGCGAGCCGGCCGACGCCGCGCCGCGCCTGTTCGCCGCGCTGCTGGCGGCCAAGAAGCGCGACGAGGCACAGGCCTTCGAGACCCAGTGGCAGGCCGCCCATCCTCAGGACAACGCCTTCTCGGCCGCGGCGGCCGACGTGATGCTGGCGCGCGGCGACCTCGACGGCGCGCTGAGCCGCTACGAGGCCCTGCTCAAGCGCAACCCCGACGCCGTGCCGCTGATCAACAACGTCGCCTGGCTGCGCAGCAAGGCCGGCAAGCCGGGGGCGCGCGAGCTGGCCGAGCGCGGCCTCAAGCTCAAGCCCGAGGACGGTCCGCTGCGCGATACCTATGCCACCGTGCTGGCCAACGAGAAGGATTTCGCCAAGGCCGTCAGCCAGCAGCGCCAGCTGGTCAGCGACCAGCCCGACCAGCCCGGCTACAAGCTCACCCTCGCGCAGATCCTCATCCAGTCCGGCGACAAGCCGGCCGCCAAGGCCGAGCTGGAGAGCCTGGCCAGGCTGGGCAGCAAGTTTGCGCAGCAGAAGCAGGTCGAGGCGCTGCTGAAGACGCTGTAATTCCGATTTAGGCCGAGTGCCGGCCCCCAGGGGGACCGGCCAAGGTCATCCTTGGACGAGGGGCCTCAGACCGGACCGTAGAAGCCGAAGTCCGGCATCGCCGGGCGGCGGCCCGCGATCAGCTCGGCCATCGCCCGGCCCGAGCCGGCGCCATGCGTCCAGCCCAGCGTGCCGTGGCCGGCGTTGATCCACAGGTTGCGCGCTCGTCTGCTGCGGCCGATGTAGGGGATGTTGGTCGGCGTGCTGGGGCGCAGGCCGGTCCAGTAGTTGGGCTCGCTGGTGTCGGCGACGCCGGGGAAGAGCTCTTCGTAGCGCTTGACCAGGGCCGCGCAACGCACCCTGGCGGTGGGCGAGTCCAGGTTCAGGTCGAACCCCGACAGTTCGGCCGTGCCGGCAATGCGGATGTGGTCGCCCAGGCGCGAGATGGCGATCTTGCGCGTGTCGTCCAGCAGGCTGACGACGCTGGCCGCTTCGGGCTTCTTCAGCCGCAGCGTGGCCGAGTAGCCCTTGGCCGGGTAGATGTTGAGGTGTTCGCCGAGCGGCTTCACGAGCTCCGGCGTGTAGGACCCCATCGCGGCGACGAAGGCGTCGGCCTTCAGCGTCTTGCGTTCGCCGCTGCGCGTGTTCGCGACCTGTACGCCCTCGATGCCGTCGCCCGCGCGCTGCAGGCCAAGGATGTCGTGCTCGTAGAGGAACTGCGCGCCGCGCTCGGCGCACAGCCGGGCGAGTTTCTGCGTGAAGACTTTGGCATCGCCGCTCTCGTCGCTGGGCGTGAAGGTGCCGCCGGCGATGCGCGAGCCGAAGGCGGCCAGCGCGGGCTCGACCTTGAGCACCTCGTCGCGGCTCAGCACGCGGCGGTCCACGCCATGCCGGCGCATGATCTCGGCACCGGCCGCGCCGTTGTCGAAGTCGGCCTGGCTGGAGAAGAAATGCAGGATGCCGCGCTCCAGCCGGCAGTACTCGATGCCGGTGCGCGCGACCAGCTCCTTCAGCGACGCATGCGAGTAGCGGCCCAACTGCACCAGCTCCTCGACGTTGCGTTCGAACGCGGCGTTCGTGCACTGCATCAGGAAAGCCAGGCCCCAGCGCCACTGGTTGGGGTCCAGGCGCGGGCGGAACAGCAGCGGCGAGTCGTCGCGCAGCAGCCATTTGGCGACCTTGAACGGCGCGCCGGCATTGGCCCAGGGTTCGCAGAAGCTCACCGAGATCTGCGCGCCGTTGGCGAAGCTGGTCTCCAGCGCCGCGTCGGCCTGGCGGTCGACGACGATGACCTCATGCCCCTCGTCGAGCAGATACCAGGCGGTGGCGATGCCGATGATGCCGGCGCCGAGAACGACGATCTTCATGGGGGCGGTCCTTGATGTTCTTAGAGGGGTTGGAGCAGGAGTTGTAAACCCAGGCCGGCCATCAGCAAAGCGACCAGCGCGTCGATGGCCCGCCAGGTGTTGGCATGGCGCAGCTTGGGCGCTGCGGTGGCCGCGCCAAATCCGAGCAAGCCGAACCACATCGCCGACGCGAGGCCGGCGCCCGCGGCAAAGGCCGCGCGCAGCTCAGGCGGCTGGCGCGCGCCCAGGCCGCCGAGCAGCACGACGGTGTCCAGGTAGACGTGCGGGTTCAGATAGGTGAAGGCAAAGGCGGCGGACAGCGTCGCGCCGAGGCTGGCGGCGGCGCCGCTGGCTTCGAGTCCCGCGGCCGGCCGCCAGGCACGCTTGGCCGCCAGCACCGCGTAGCCGAGCAGGAAGGCCGCGCCGCCGAAACGGAAGACTTCCAGCAACACGGGGCTGCCCTGGATGAGCGCGCCGAGGCCGAAGACGCCCAGTGCGATCAGCAGCCAGTCCGACAGCGTGCAGACCGCGACGACGGCGCCGACATGCTCGCGCTTCAGGCCCTGGCGCAGCACCAGCGCGTTCTGCGCACCGATCGCCAGGATGAGGCCGGCGCCCATGGCCCAGCCCTGCGCAAAAACAGCGGGCGCGGTCACGGCGGCCAGGGCGGAAGCAGGCATTGGCGGATTCTCCGCAACAGGGCCCATTTCAAGAAGAGGCATTCATATTATTCGCCATACATTAGCAAGTCTTATGAATGAGTTCGATCCCGCAGCGCTCGACTGCCTGGCCGCGCTCGCTGACGAGCAAGGCTTCGAGCGCGCAGCCCAGCGCCTGTCGATCACGCAGAGTGCCGTGTCCCAGCGGCTGCGGGCGCTGGAGACCCAGGTCGGCCAGCCCCTGGTCGTGCGCTCGCGGCCGCTGCGCCTGACCGAGGCCGGCAAGGTGTTGTTGCGTTTTGCCCGCCAGCTGCAGGCGCTGCGAGTCGACGTGGCCCGGGAACTGGGTGAGCGCATTGCGCCGCAGTCGCGCCTGGCCATCGCCGTCAATGCCGACAGCCTGGCGACCTGGGTGCTGCCGGCGTTGGACGGGCTCGTACAGCAGGGCCTGCGCGAGGGCTATGGGCTGGAGCTCGTCGTCGATGACCAGGACTTCACCCATGACAGCCTGCGCCAGGGCGCCGTGCTGGGCTGCGTGTCGACGATGGCCGAGGCGCTGCAGGGCTGCCGCGTGCAGGCGTTGGGGGTGATGCGCTATGTCGCCGTGGCCAACCCCGGTTTTCTCGCCACGCGGCTGCAGGGCGATCCGATTCACGGCCTGCACACCGGCAACTTTGCCGACACGCCCTTTCTCGTCTTCAACCGCAAGGACGACAGCCAGGTGCAGTGGGTGTCGCAGGCCTTCGGCGTGCGCGCGCCGCGGCTGCGGGAGCGCTTCGTGCCGTCCAGCGAGGCCTATGTGCGGGCGGCGGTCATGGGCTGGGGTGTCGGCGTGGCGCCGGAAATCCAGGTGCGGCCGCTGGTCGAGGCCGGGCAGCTGGTTGTGCTGAGGCCGGAGGTCGGCGTCGACGTGGCGCTGTACTGGCACCAATGGCAGCTGCAGGGACGCGGCGCCCTGCTGGACCAGATCGGCCAGGCACTTGCGGACGGCGCGCGACGCGCGCTGGGCTGATCAGCGGCTTGTCGTGGCGGCCGACGCGGCGGCTGCCGGCGCGACAACCTGGGCCAGCATCAGGCTGGGCCCGTGCTCCCCGGAGTGGACGGCCTGGGCCAGCCACAAGGTGCTCATCAACACGACGGCGATCACGCCGTTGGCGATCCATTTCAACAACGAACTACTCATGGGGGGCCAGTGGGGGGCAGGCAGGGCTGCGCAGCTTACCGTTGCCTGACCGCTCATGGCTCATCAGGACTAGGGAGTGTGGTCATCGTTGTGCAACTGCACAACGGTCGCCGTGGCGATGCGAATCGGCCACAACCCCGATGCCTACTGGGCAAACCCCCCGGTCTGAGTGTGTGTTAATGCCATCAGAGGCAATATTTACTCACAGATGGGGGGTTCTCTTGTCATATGAATCCCGCACACTGAGCCCACGAAGCCGATGCGGTTATCGGTTGCGTCAAGCCAGTGAGGTGTGCCATGCGATTCGTTCCAGCGCTGCGTTTCTTCCGCCGTGACGTCGCTGCGCGCAGCGAACCCGATCCCGCCGACCTCGGCACCGCCTTCGGCCTGGACGCCTGCCTGGACGGCGGCGGCATCAGCGAATACCGCAGCCAGGGTTCCAGCGATTTCCTCGAGTCGCAGTCGGCCCGCACGCCGCAGGACTCGCCGCTGAGCTGGCTCGCGCGGCGCGTCGCCTAGAGCTTGGGAATCCGGATCCGGCTCACCATCAGCGAGCCGGACACGGCAAACATCAGCACCAGCGGGTGCAGCCGGTAGCCGGCAAGCCACCACATCCCGCCCCACAGCGCATCGCCCACGGCGCCCTGCGCAGCCGCCACCCACAACACTGCGACGAGCAGCATCGACGTCGGGATGGGCGTGCCCTCGAAATACTTCACCTTGCCCGTGCCGCCGCTGAGCTTCTCGGCCGTCACGTTGTAGCGCGCCAGCCGGCTGACGCCGCAGGCGACGAAGAACACCAGCACGATGCGGTCGTACAAGCCCTGCATGCCGCAGCCATAGGCGATGACGGCCGGCGCGACGCCGAAGGAGATCACGTCGGCCAGCGAATCCAGCTCGCGGCCCAGCGCCGAGCTCTTCTGGCGCCAGCGGGCGATGCGGCCATCCAGCACATCGAAGGCCAGCGCCACGGGGATCAGCGCGCAGGCGTATTGCAGATGCGCGAGGTCGCCGCTCTGCAGAAAGGTCATCACCGCGAACAGCGCGCCCATGCCGGCGCAGGCATTGCCCAGCGTGAACCAGTCCGCGAGGTGGAACTCACGGATCATCGAGAAGGGTTTGGGTTTGTCCATGACGGCTCCTTCAGCGTGGATCGACTCCGGCCGCGGCGGGCTCGGCATCGCGCGTTGCCGGGCTCGCGGGCTTGCTGCCCCAGGCCTTCACGACAAGATGAGGCAGCAGCAGGTGCAGCGGCATGCGCAGGTAGTGGCTGCGGATATAGAGCGCGAACTCGGCAAGGCGTGCGCCCGCGGCCAGCGAGCCTCGATGTGCGCTGGTCAAGGCGCGTGCAAGCAAGGCGTCCATCAGGCGGCGCGTCAGCGGGCCGGGTCGTGCGGGGCAGCGCGCCAGTACGTCATCCGGCACGGGCGTGTGCAGCCAGCGCCGGCACTGGCTCAGGCCGTAGAAGAGCGGCCGGCCCAGGCCAAGCTGTTCGGCGCGCTGGAGCAGTTGGTCCCAGAAGCTGGTCTCGGTGGCGTGCTGGCGCAGCAGACTGTCCAGATCGACGAGGTCGCGCAGGCCGTGGCCCCATTCGCCCTCGTGCATCAGATGGGTGGCGCTGTGCAGGATCTGGTCCAGCGCCGAGGGCAAGCTGAAGCGCGGGAACTCGGCCACCGGCTGCGCCGTCGCCAGCAATGGCGCGCTGTGAGTCTTGATCCTGGCCGTCAACGGCAGCAGGTTGTGGTGCAGGTCGAGGTTGGTCTGGCGGCGCAGATGAACCATGGGCGGCAGCTCATGCATCCATTGCCGGTAGTAGCGCTCGTCATAGGACGTACCGGCGGCGCTGACCCAGCCGGACAGCATCAGCGCCGCTTCAGCCTCGTCGAGCTGTTCGCGCGAGACCAGCAGGTCGATGTCGGAAAACAGCCGGCCGGGCGCGGGCGGCAGGTCGCCGGCGACATAGGCCGCGCCCTTGAGCAGCAGCACGGGGCCGGGCAGGGCCGCGAGATCACGCGACAACTGCACCAGCTCCCAGCGCACGGCACGCCGCTGCTCGTCCGACACAGCCAGCAGCGCGCGCATCAGGCGGCGTACCGGCAGCGGCAGGGCAGGTTCCACGCCGGCCTGGCGCGCCAGCGCACCCAGGCGGGCCAGCAGGCCGGCCGACAGCGCCTGGCGCAGCAGCAGGTCCCAGGTGGCCTCATCGTGGCCAGCCATGCACACGGGCTCGCGCAGCGAACGCAACAGCGGTGTCCAACGCGGCGTCATCGCGGCAGGGCGTCCAGGGTCGCCAGGCCATCGGCCAGCTCGGAGTAGCAGAAGTCCCAGCAATGGCTGGAGTCGATCAGCGCGGCGGTCAGATCGAAGCCCGCGCGACCCAGCAGGCTGTAGTTGAAGGCATGGGCGGCGAGACGCTCGAAGGCCAGCGCCTTGGGCACGGCCTCCAGCTGCGTACCCGCGCCGGCACGCCAGCGCGGGAAGACGATCTGGGTGGGACGCGCCTGGTGTTGACGCTGCGTCACGCTTTGCGTTGAGGGGCGCAGGTGCGAGACCGTGCCCTTGTGCGTGTCCCGCGCGGCCTCGCCCAGCACCGCAGTCGGCGCAAAGCCGCGGATCACCGTGATGGACTGGTTCTTCAGGCTGACGGGTCTCGCCAGCGCTGAGGCCAGGCCGTCGTCGCGGTCGATCATGGCCATCTCGTCGGACAGCAGGCGCCAGCCGGAAAGCATCAACGCCGCCGTCAGCGTGCTTTTGCCGGCGCCCGGATCGCCCGGCATGACGAGGCATTGCCCGTCCTTTTCGAGCACGGCGGCGTGGAAGAGCAGATAGTGGTTGGCCTGGCTGGCCAGGCACCAGTTCATGCCCCATTCCAGCAGCGCGAAGGCGTGGTCGGCGGGCAGCGGCAGGAAGGGACTGTGCTGGTCGAGCCGGAACTCCACCTGACTGCCCAGCCAGCGACGCAGGCCGCGCACGGGCTGGACGTGGATGTGGAAGTCGGCGATGCCGCCGTCGGGTTCGACCTCGAAGTCGGCATACAGGGTCGCCAGGCCGGCGGCAACCGGCGCGCAGGTGCTGTGGATGCGGTAGGTGAAAGGGCCGGTTCTCAGCACCAGGCCGTCACGCAGCCGTCGACGCAGCTCGGGTCCGCTCAGCGCGCCGAGGGTCAGCATCGGCGCACGAGCAGCAATCGCTCGAGTTGCTGCAGCGCATCGGCGGCGGACTCCAGGTCGGCGTCCATCAGTGCCGCCAGTTCGTCCAGCGCTGCGGGCGGCTGCTGCGCCAGGCGTTCCAGCGCCGGCACGAGCCAGGCCGCCAGGCGATGGGTGTCGTTGGACAAGGCGTGATGTACCAGGCAGTCGCCGTCCCAGACGCGGATCGACAGATCGGCCCCATAGGTTAGCGCCCACCGAGGCGGCGTTGGCACGGATTCGTGGGTCTTCAAGGCGGCATCGGGCAGAAAAGACTTCGGGCGTCGCAAAGGACGCCCGAAGTGTCACACCGAGTCGCGCTCGAGTTCAGGAGTACAGGCTCTGGAAGTAGGCCAGCACCTGGTTGTCGTCCCAGTACACCGACCCGTTGACCTGGTATTTGCCGCCCAGCGGGCAGACGGCGTTGAACATCTTGATCGCCTGCCCCACCGTGATCGGGTAATCGGTGCCGATGCTCAGCGCGTTCAGGATGGTTGCGGCCAGCGAGCGGCCGAGGGCGTAGATCATCGTGTCGTTCAGGCCGCCCGGCGTGTTCAGCACCTGCAGCAGCGTGGCCTTGGACGAGCAGGTTCCAAAGGACGGATCCCGATAGCCGTAGACGTTGCAGCCCGAGGACTCGGACTTGTAGCGGAAGGAGTCCATCAATACCTGGCCGCCGCTGGCGAAGCCACCGAATACGGTGCCCTTGTTGCCGCCGAAGCTGCAGGTGCCGTCGGGCTGCTGGCCCTTGAGCGTGCCGGCCGGCCAGGTCGAAGCGTTCTTCCAGTACCCGGGCGACTTGCCGATGGTCTTGCAGTCCACCTTGCCCGGGCGAGGCGAGGCATTGCCGGACATCTGCCCGGAAATGGTGCAGTTGTAGGCCTGCGTCGCCAGGGCCGGCTTGCTCAGCAGGCTGCCCAGCACGACCGGCACCGCAGCGCCCGCCTTGGCGAACTGCCGGCGAGAAGCCGTCACTCGGCTCGACGCCAATGGCAACGCGGGCGGTTCTGTCGAACCGCCCAGTTGGGGATCGGAGGGAGTGTGCTCATTCATGTTGTAACCCTGCTTTGCCTGCCCAACACGGTTGCATTGGCCTGGACGGAGGCGATGCTAGTGCAGCCATGTGAGCCGTCTAAGACAGTGTTTCACAGAAGCGCCGGGCGTCGATAGGCCCATTCCCCCCTCGAACGGGTGGCAGCCGCCCTTAGAGCGCGGGGGTGCTGAATGTGTCACAAACCTTCAAATCACCCCCTTCCAGGCCGCGCTTGAACCAGCGTACCCGCTGGGCGCTGCTGCCATGGGTGAAGGTTTCGGGGACCACGGTGCCTCGGGCACGTTTTTGCAGCGTGTCGTCCCCAATTTGGGTGGCAGCGTTCAGCGCCTCCTCGACGTCGCCCTGCTCCAGCCAGTTTTTGCTGCGCTGCGACAAATTGGCCCAGACGCCGGCGTAGCAGTCGGCCTGCAGTTCCAGCTTCACGCTCATCGCATTGGCCTCGCGCTCGGAGACGCGGCCGCGCGCCTGGTCGAGCTTCTCGGTCGTGCCCATCAGGTTCTGCAGGTGGTGGCCGACCTCGTGGGCGATCACGTAGGCCTGGGCGAAGTCGCCGGGCGCGCCCAGGCGCTCGCGCAGCGTGTCATAGAAGCTCAGATCGATGTAGACCTTGCGGTCGGCCGGGCAGTAGAACGGGCCCATCGCCGCCTCGCCGGTGCCGCAGCCGGTTGGATAGCGGCCGCGGAACATGACCAGGTGCGGCGCCGGGTAGCGCTGGCCGGCGCGCTGGAAGTACTCGCTCCAGACGTCCTCAGTGCTGGCCAGCACGGTCTTGACGAAGCGGGCGCCGGGGTCGTTGGACTGGGCGGCGTTGGGCGCCTGGGGCGGCGGTGCGCTGCCGCCGCCGCCGCTGCCATCCAGCAGCCCCAGCACCGTCAACGGGTTGATGCCCAGTGCCCACGACGCCAGCAGCGCGACGACGATGCCGCCCAGGCTGAGGCCCCGGCCACCGATGGGCAGGCCGCCGCCACTGCTGCCGCGGGCGTCCTCGACGTTGTCACTCTCGCGCTGGCCTTCCCATTTCATGCTGGCTCTCCTGCTGGTCGGCCCATCCTACGGCCCATGGCCGCCGATTTGCAGTCCGTCGCCTGCCGCGCGCGCCGCGCCGGCCGGCTGGCCACACTGCCGTCGCATCGCCGAACCGGGAGCCCTGAATGAAACGCCTCGCCCTGTTGACCCTCGCCACAGCCCTCGCCGCCAGTGCCGCATTTGCCGGTGACAACGACTGGCGGCTTCGCATCAAAAAAGAGGTCGATGGCTGGACGGCCAGCTTCAGCGGCCCGATGGACTACGGCAGCGGCCGGAACCGCGTGCGCGGCTCGGGCGTCAAGGTCGAGAAGGCGCGGGCGGTCAGCGCCTTCACGAAGTTGCGCATCGACGGCCCCTTCGACGTGAAGCTGACCCAGGGAGGCAGCGACCAGGCCACCGTCGTCGCCGACGACAACATCGAGCCGCTGGTCGAGACGGTCGTCGAGGGCGACGCCCTGGTCGTGCGCATGAAGCACGACGCCGGCTTCACGACGCGCTCGGCGCCCATGGTGCGCGTCGATGCGCGGGCGCTGCAGTCCATTTCGGTGAACGGCTCGGGCGATCTGAGCGCCGAGCGCTTCAAGGCCGACGGCCTCAGCCTCAATGTCGTCGGCTCGGGGGATGTGCATTTCGGCGTCGTCGAGCTGAAGGACCTGAACGTCAGCATCAGTGGCTCGGGCGACGTGCGCCTGGCCGGCCGCGCCGAGCAGCAGAGCTGGACCGTCAGCGGTTCGGGTGACGTGGATGCCCGTGCGCTGGCTGGCCGCGCGGCCAAGGTGTCCATCAATGGCTCGGGCGACGTGTCGCTCGGCGTCACCGAACAGCTGGACGTCCAACTGAGCGGCTCGGGCGACCTGAGCTACGGCGGGCGCCCGCAGTTGCGCCAAAGCGTCAGCGGCTCCGGCGAGATCCATCGCCGTTGAACCAGGCGGCCCAGAATCGGGCCGTGACCGATGACAACCTCTGGTGGCAGACGCTGGCCGACGGCCCGCTGCTGCTGGCCCTGTTCAATGCCGACGATCGGCTGCTGCGCGCCAACGCCGCCTACCGCCAGGCCTGGGGTCTGGCCGACGGGGCGACGCCCGGCTGGACCGAGATGATCGAGGCCGCTGGCCTGGCCGGCGTCGGCCCGGTCGAAGCCCCCGTGCGGCGCAGCCGACTCACCCAGCGCGGCTACGAGCAGGCATGGCGGGATGGCCGGCGGTTGTGGTGGGTGGAGCAGCGCACGCCCGATGGCGGTCTGGCACTGACGGGCGTGGACATCAGTGCGCTGGCGCGGCCGCGGCCGATGTCCGGCCAGTTGCTGTCGGCCCGGGAAGGCCGCGAGCTGCTGCAGACCTTGCTGGCCGACCCGCGCGCCTGGCCGCTGTCCGTCGCGGCGCTCGCGCCAGGGGCGGACGCGGTCGAGCTGCTGGCGCGCATCCGCGGCGAGGATGGCTGCATGCGGCTGGAGGACGGGCGGCTGCTGGTCATGCTGCCGTCCACCGGGCCGGCCCAGGCCGCGGCGATGGGCACGCGGCTGGGGGCGGTGGCGCTGATCGAGGCCGTCTGGGGCGAGTCGGCGGCCGAGTTGTTGCTCAGGGCTTGATCTTGAGGTCCCGTCCCTGCGCCTGCGCCGGCGCGGGCAGCCCGGCGATGCCGGCCAGCGTCGGTGCCAGGTCGGACATCTCGACGCGCTCCTTCACCTCGCCCTGGCCCACGTAGGTCGGGCCCCAGAACAGCAGCGGCACATGCGTGTCGTAGTCGTGCGGGCTGCCGTGGGTGCTGCCGCCGGGGCGGTAGCTCATGATCCAGTGGCGCTTCAGCACGATCTGCAGCTGGGCGGCGCGCGTCGGGTCGAAGGACTTGCGCATGGCTTCGAGGTAGGGCGTCGACGTGTCGTTGCCCAGCAGCTGCTCGCGCGTGAACACGGTCTCGACGCCGGGCAGCTTCAGCAGCTCCTCGCGCGCGGCGGCCTGCACGTCGGCAAACTTCAGGCCGCGCTCGGCCGCGAGCTTGTCGTTCAGCAGCAGGCCGGCGGCGGAGAAGTCGCGCGCCAGCTTGTCGACGCCGAACTTCGCGCTCAGCGCCGCGTTGACGATGGCCAGCGACGGCCCAGCTGTGAAGCGGCCCGCGTCGCGGCCCTGCGTGGCGGCCCACTCGGGCGTGTCGGTGAAGCCGTGGTCGGCCGTCAGCGTCAGCAGGTAGTTGCCGGCGCCCACTTCCTTGTCCAGGAACTGGAAGAAGGCCTGCAGGTGGCGATCCAGGTGCAGCAGGTGGTCGTGCGACAGGCGCGACTCGGGGCCGAAGGCGTGGTTGACGTAGTCGTGGCTGGACAGGCTGACCGACAGGATGTCCTGCTGATTGCGCTGGCCGAGCTGCTCGTGCTTCACGGCGGCGCGGGCGAAGGCCAGCGTCAGCTCGTCGGCAAAGGGCGAGGCGAGCAGGTTGCCGTAGAAGCGCGGGCCGGGGCCGTCCATCTTGTCGCCGATGACGGCCGGCAGGCGATTGCCGTTGCCGCTGGCGATCTGCCAGGACTGGCCGTCAGGCACCGAGCGGGCATAGGCGGCTTCCGGAAGGAGCGGTACCCAGGTCTTCTTGAAGAAGGCGTCGGCCGGCTTGGCGGCGTTGAAGTCCTTGACCCAGGCCGGCAGCGCAGCCATGTAATAGGTGCTGGACGAGAACTGGCCGGTCTCGCCCATGTACATGTAGGCCGTGCCCTTGTGCCCAGCGGGCAGGATGGCGCCGCGGTCCTTGCCAGAGATGGCGATGACCTTGGACTGCGGCGAGCGCGTGCGCAGCACGTCGCCCAGCGTCTCGACCTTCAGGTTGCGCGGGCTGGTGCCTGACAGCGGCGGCGTCGGGTTGTCGAGGTAGCTGTAGGCCGCGTCGCCGGTGTTGTAGACCGGCTCGCCGGTGGCCGGGTCGCGCCATTCGTTGCTGATGATGCCGCTGCGCTGCGGGTAGGCGCCGCTGAGCATGACCGAGTGGCCGGCCGCGGTGACCGTGTGGCCGTGGCCGTAATGGGCCTGCGAGAACCAGCGGCCGTGGTCCAGGAAGCGCGCGAAGCCGTCGGGCGAGAGCTGGTCGCGGTAGCCGGTGACCTGGCGCATCGGCAGGCCATCGATGACGACGAGGACGAGCAGCTTGGGTTTCTGGGGCGCTGCGGCGGGCGGTGGCGTCGTGCAGGCGGACAGAGCGACGGCGGCGAGGGCCAGGCTCAGCAGGCGGCGGCGGGTGTGCAACATGACGTTTTTGTGACGGTGGGGCGGCGAGCTTACGCCCTCACAATGTCCCGCTTGTAAACGCCATGGCAGAGCCGGACGCTTTCGACCCCACCCACGCTCTGGACGGCTGGCGCGTTCCCGCGCCCGCACCGCTGGACCTGGAGCTCTCGTCGCTGCGGCGCGCCGACACCGCCAGGCCCGAGGAGGCCGACCTCCGGCTTGTGGTGGCAGCCCCGTTGACGCCCGAGGCCTTCGACCCCACCCACTTGCTGGACGGCTGGTGTCCGCCCGAGCCGGCTCCGCTGGACCTGCAGCTCAAGGTTTCGCCGCGCGCTGACCGTGCCGGGCTGGACAAGGCCAAGATGACGCGACTGAAAGCGCGCGGCTACGAGATGGTGGACGTCGAAGACGTCGAGGTGGTTGACGCGCCGCCGCCGCGCCCGGCCATCGTGGCGCCGGTACAGGACGCACCGCCGCCTGCTGAGCCGGATTGGCAGCCGTTCCTGGATGACGGCCAGGCGCCTCTGCCGCCGCCTGTTTTTGCCGAAGCGTCGGTGCTGGAGGTCCAGCCGCCCGAGCCCCCGGCCGCGCCCGATCCTCAGCCGACCCTGGAGCCCATCCGGCTCTTCGAGGAGCCGCCCGCCGTTGCCGAGGCCCTGGCTCCGGGCGCTGATGCCGCCGCCTCCCGGTTCGAGGCCGAAACGCAAGAGCCCGACGAGCCGGTCGGCCTGCCCGAAGCACCGCCGGCGGTCATTGAAGCGGCCATGCCGGACGTGAAGGTGGCCTCGCCGGCGGAGGCCGATCGGCAACCGCTCGCCGAAGCTGCTGGGCAGCTCGACGCCGTGGTGACACCCGATGCCGTCGAAGAGGTCGTGCAGCGCGAGGACCCGCAGCCGGTGGTCGTCGAAGCCGTGGAGCCGGAAGTCGAGGCGATGCAGGCGCCTGCCGAGCCCGAGCTCCCATCCGCTGCCACCGAGCCCGCCACGACAATCGACGAGCCGTTGACGCCGGCTGTCGCCGAAACGCCGGAGCTGGACATCCCGCGGGTGGCGCCGCCCGTCGAGCCCGAGTCTCCACCGGTCGATGAAGACGTCGAGCAGCCGGCGGTGGCGTTAGCGCCCGTCGCGGCGGAGGAAGTCGCAGCGACTGAAGCGCAGGACCTTGCCGGGGCGCCGGAGCTGCACGCTGAGGCGCCGGCCGGGACGCCATCCGTCGATGAGCAGCCCGAGGCGCCGGCCGTTGTCGAGGCGCCGATGCCGTTCCTCCGGACCGCGCCGGATCAGCAGCCATCCGTTGAGGACAGCGAGGCTGCGGAGGTGCCGTTGCCCGCTCGCGCCGAAGCATCGGCACCCGAGGTTCAGGCTGCGTTGCTGGCTGAGCCCGAGCTTGGGCAGTTCGCCGAGGAGATCGAAGCGCCCGAAGCCGAAGCCCCGTCTGCTGCGGCCATCAATGCGCCGCCGCCGGATTTGCACGCGCCGCCGCCGCCCACGGAGCTCGACATGCAATCGCTCATCGGCAGCATCCGGTTGCCCGACATGAAGCCGCCCGCCGTCTTCGAGACCCCGGTGCTGGACTTTCAACTGCCGACCCCGCCGCCCGAGCCTGATCCGCGGCGGTTCCTGGACGACCTTGCACTGCCCGCTGTGCCGCCACAGCCCACCGCCTTCGAGGCGCCGGTGCTGGACATGGCCATACTGGCCCCGCATGTCGAGGTCGATCCGCGCCTGCTGGCCAACTGGCAGCCGCTGGCCTGGATGGTGCTGGCCCGCCAGGTCGCGAGTGCCAACACCGAGATATTGCAGACGCCGGATGGGTTGCGCGTGGAGAGCCATGCGCCGCAATGGCTGTGCGCTGTTTGGCCGCCGCAGCCACCGCAGGCGCCCTGGCTGGGCTCCTGGCCGGAGCTGGCCACCGTCGTCGGCGCTGGAACGAAGAACGAGGCTCTGCAGGCCTTGCTGGGCGAGCTGCCCGCGGAGGCCGGGCTGTGGGCCGCCGATCTGGAGCCGGACTGGGGCCTGGTCGCCGAGCTGGTGCTGCAGCAGGACGCAGGACTGCGTCCGGCCCAGGCCCAGGCATTGCGGGAACTGGCCGAGGCCGAGCGCGGCGCGCGCCTCGCACGGCTGGGCGGTGGCTACCTGGCGGATGGCCGCGTCGTGCGGCGGCGCCCATGACGAGCGGTCTCGCGCCGTTGCTGGAGGTCGAAGGCGGCGTGGCGCGCATCACGCTGCGCCGGCCGCGCCAGGCCAACCGACTCGCCGCCGACGACCTCGGCACGTTGCACGGCCACCTCGACGCGGTCAACGCGGACGCGGCAGTGCGGGTCCTCGTACTGGCGGGCGAGGGCAGGCACTTCTGCAGCGGCTTCGACCTCGGCGCCCTCGTCGGCGGCATCGACGCCGGTGCGCGCTTTGGCGAGCTGGCCGACGCGCTGGAGGCTGCCCGGCCCATCACGGTCGCCCGCCTGCACGGCGGTGTTTATGGCGGCGCGGCTGACCTGGCGCTGGCCTGCGACTTCCGCCTCGGCGTGCCGGCGGTCGAGATGTTCGTGCCAGCGGCACGCATCGGGCTGCACTTCTACGCGGGCGGTCTGCGCCGCTTTGTCGAACGCCTGGGCCTGGCGACCGCCAAGCAGGTGCTGCTGGCCGGCCGCACGCTGGATGCCGCGGCGCTGCTTGGTTGTGGCTATCTGGACCAGTTGCTGCCCGGCGTCGAAACGCTGGATGCGTCCTTGCAGGCCCTGACGGACGAACTGCTGGCCATGGCGCCGCTGGCCCTGCTGCCGATGAAGCAGCATCTGAACGCCATCGCAGCTGGCCGCCTGGATGCAGAGCGACTCGCGGCCGACGTCCTGAAGGCACGCGATTCGGCCGATCTGGCCGAGGGCCAGGCCGCCTGGGCGGGCAAAAGACCGGCGCGATTCAAGGGGGGTTGAAAGCCCTAGGCCAGGGCTTTCGCCACATCGTGGAAAATATGGGGCCCGCGCCTCAGCCCGCGCGTCCCCTTTACAACTCTTCGACAGGACCAGTGTGGCCAAAGAAACCACCAAGACCACCATCGAAGCGGATGGTCTGCGCTACCGCTCCAAAGCCCCGGGCTCGCCCTTCGCGGCGACCTCTTCCTTCGGTGCAGCAACGATGTCTTGCTTCCTCTGCGGCAAGCATCGCCCGCGCGCCATGCTCAAGTCCAAGAAGCTGCTGGGCAAGTCGCAGCCCGTGTGCTCGCCGTCCTGCAAGGAGCTGGACGCGCAGATTGCCAGCAAGTAGGGCCCCCGGGCCAGCGGCTACGCTGGCCCACCCCCCGAGGGGGTCGATTCATTGGGAGGCCTTGGCCTTCCAATGAATCGAGCAGCGCCGCCTTGGGAGCGGCCCGGCGGCGGCGCTCTGGGGCACTAAGCCTTGCGGCGTGTCGATGGGCGGCCTCTGGCCGCCTCGATTTTTCAGCCTTGCCTGAAGCAGCGGCCGCACACCGAGCGATAGCGCGCATTGCCGCCGATCTCCACCTGGGCACCCTCGGTGACCTTGCGGTTGCTGGCGTCGACGCGCATGTTCATCGTCGCCTTGCGGCCGCAGTCGCAGATGGTCTTCATCTCGTCCATCTCGTCGGCCAGCGCCAGCAGCGTGGCCGAGCCGGGGAAGAGTTCGCCCTGGAAATCGGTGCGCAGGCCGTAGCAGATGGCCGGCAGGTTGCGCAGGTGCGCCATCTCGTGCAGTTGCTGCACCTGGCGCTTGGTGAGGAACTGCGCCTCGTCGATGAGGATGCAGGCAATGCCGGGTGTCTCGCCGATCAGCGCCAGGAAGTCGGTGTCGGCGTCGAACTGCTCCACCTCACGCTGCGGGCCCAGGCGCGACGTCACCATGCCGTGGCCATAGCGGTTATCCAGGCGGGCGGTGAAGATGCGCACGCTGTGGCCACGCTCTTCATAGTTGTGCGCCACCTGCAGCAGGGCGGTGGACTTGCCGGCGTTCATCGCGGCGTAGCGGAAAAAGAGCTTGGCCATGGGGTCGTTCTGAGCGGACGGGCATTGTCCTCGCAGCGTGCCCCCACGGATCGGGGCAGGGAAACCCCGTGGTTTGACCCCTTTCGCAGTGCAAACCTGGGGCTTGCGAGATGGCGTTGTCATCTTCGTCATGCGCCAATCCATGTTTCGTCCCGACCTGTCTGAAGAATGAGCAAAGACACCGTCACCGCGGTCCGCCAGGATGGCTTGCGTTACCAGTCGAAAATCGGCGGTTCGCCCTTCCTCGGCAGCGGCCACACCCGCTCCTGCTTCAAGTGCGGCAAGCACCGCGCACCGGCCAGCTTGCAGTCGATCCGGCTGCTGGGCCGCAACGAGGTGGTCTGCAAGCCGAATTGCAAGACGCTGCCGTAGCCGTCGGTTCCCGACGCCGACGGCCTGACGGCTGACCGAGGGCGCCACGGCGCCGCTCGGCGCTTGAACGCCCCTTCCGCCATCTCGCCCATCCTGGCTCGCTCGTTGACGGCCCGCGATCTATTGCATAGCATGATATGCATATCGATTCGTGGGATCACGCATGGTGGAAGACGTCGTCAGGCAGCTGGGCCATCTGAGTCTGGGCACGCGGCTCAAGCGCATCGGCGAGACGCTGCAGGCGCAGACTCAAGGCCTGCTCGCGGCCCACGGGTTCGAGCAGCCCGCGGCCTGGTTCCCGCTGCTGGCGGCGTTGGACCGCCTGGGGGCGCTCAGCGTGGGCGAGCTGAGTCAGGCGGTGGGCGTCAGCCAGCCCGTCATCACGCGCTCGCTGCGCGGCCTGGAGGACGAAGGCCTGGTCGAGTCGCA
The DNA here is from genome assembly GCA_019509985.1 of Burkholderiales bacterium. GTDB lineage: Bacteria > Pseudomonadota > Gammaproteobacteria > Burkholderiales > Burkholderiaceae_C > Pelomonas. The sequence goes on from JAEKLF010000063.1 coordinate 39,258, forward strand.
GGCGGCGCAGGAAGACCGCCGCGTGCGCCGCGTCGCGCTGAGCGCCAAGGGCCGTGGCCTCGTGCAGCGCTCGCGCCAGCAGGCCTGGCCGGCCATTGAGGCCGCCGTGGCCCAGGCCTGTGCCGGCCTGCAGGGTGATTTGCTGACCCAGCTCGCCGCGCTGGAAGACGCGCTGGCCCACGAGCCGCTGTTGCAGCGCGTTCAGGAGTGAGCATGTCCGACCTCGACCGGCCCGTCTGGGCCAGCCTGCAGCACCAGCCCCACTGGGCTCTGGGCGACGAGCGCGCCCGCCGCTTCAAGCCCGACATCAACCGCTTCGCGGCGGCATGCGACGACAGCGCCAAGAGCCTGGCCGCCTTGGCCGACCTCGTCGGGCCGGGTGACGATGCGGTCTACCTGGCGCAGGTGCCGCGCATCGCCGTGCCGGCGGGCCTCGTCGTCGTGAAAGAGGCGCTAGGGGTACAGATGATGGCGACGCGGGCGCTGGCCGTCGATGACGAACTGCAGCCACTCGGCGACGCCGACGCCGCGGACATGCTGGCGCTGGCGACGCTGACCGAGCCTGGCCCTTTCCTGCCGCGCACGCACACGATGGGCCGCTTCATCGGCCTGCGCATCGACGGTCGGCTGGCGGCGATGGCCGGCGAGCGCATGCGCTTCCCCGGCCACATCGAGGTCAGCGGCGTCTGCAGCCATCCCGACTTTCGCGGCCGGGGCCTGGCACGACGGCTGTCGGCCGCCGTGACCGCCGACATCCAGCGCCGCGGCGAGCAGGCCTTCCTGCACGCCTGGACGACGAACACCGCGGCGATCGCGCTCTACGAAAGCCTGGGCTTCGTCACGCGGGCCACGGTGAACATCGCCGTGCTCAAACGCCGGCCAACTTGACCGGCGCCTCGCTCCAGCCACCGCCCAACGCCCGGATCAACCCGACAGTCGCCTGGTACTGCGCCGAGCGCACCTGCAGCGCCGTGCGGCGGTTGGCGAGTTCGGTGCGGCGCGCGTCCAGCAGTTCGAGCTGGCTGACGAGGCCATTGCGGTAGCGCGTGTCCGACAGCTTCAGCGCCTGGCCGGCCGCACTGACCGCGCGCGAGTTGGCCTCGCCCTGGGCCTGCAGCAGCGTCAGGGCCGAGAGCTGGTCCTCCACATCCTTCAGCGCCAGCAGGAATTGCTCGCGGAAGGCAATCGCCTCGCCGTCGAGCTGAGCCTTGGCCGCATTGACGCCGGCCTCGCGCCGGCCGCCGTCGAAGAGGGGCAGCGCACCGAGCAGGCCGATGCCCCAGGTACTGGCGCCGCTCTTCAGCAGGTTGGACAGCTCATTGGACACGCCGCCGCCCTGTGCCGTCAGCGACAGGCTGGGCCACCAGGCGGCGCGGGCCTCGCCCACGCGGGCCTGCGCGGCTTCGAGCTGGCTGCGCGCGGCGGCGAGGTCGGGGCGGCGCTGCAGCAATTCGCTCGGCAGGCCGGCCGGCACGGTGGGCAGGGCGGTCGTCCAGGCCGTCGGTGGCAGGCGGAAGTTGGATGCCGGCTCGCCGACGAGCACGGCCAGTGCCGTCTCCAGCTCGGCGCGGCGGCGCTCCAGCGAGATCGCGTCGGCCTCGGTCGCGGCCAGTTCGGCACGCACGCGGGCCAGGTCCAGGTCGGCCACGTCGCCGGCACGGGCGCGCTTCTCGGTCAGCGACAGCGTCTCGCCGTAGGCGGCCACGGTGCCATTGACGATGTCGCGCTCGGCATCCAGCGCACGCAGCGCCAGATAGCCGCGGGCGACGTTGGCCTGCACGAGCAGGCGGGCATCGGCCAGCAGCTGTTCACGGGCGCGCACGTCCAGCGCGGCGGCATTGCGTTCATGCAGCAGGCGACCGCCGAGGTCCAGCTCGTAGGCCAGGTTCAGGCCGGCGCTGTACTGCGTGACAGGCTGCGGGACCGGCTGGGGACCCGGTGTGGACGAGCGCCCCGCGCCGGCGGCGATGCCGACCTGCGGCAGCCGCGCGGCCTGGGCCGTGCCCAGCGCCGCACGGGCCTGGGCCAGGCGGTTGGCGGCGGACTGCACGCTGGTGTTGGCGGCCATCGCGCGGCCGACGAGGTCGTCCAACACCGGGTCGGCGAAGGGCTGCCACCAGCTGGTGGTCAGCGCGGGCGCGTCGGCGGCGGACGTGGCCTTGTAGGCCGTCGGCGCCTGCGGCAGCTGGGCTGGGTCGACGCTGCCGACCGAGGCGCAGCCGGCCAGCAGCAGCGCGGCAAAAAGTGGGGTCAGGGTCAATTTCATGATGGGGCTCACTTTCCTTGCGGCAGGGCATCGTGGGCAACGGCCGCGGGCTGGGCCGGCGCGGCGACCTGGCCGCCGTGGTGGCGCAGCGGTGCATTGCCGGCCAGGCGGCGCACGATGACGTAGAACAAAGGCGTCAGGAACAGGCCGAAGACGGTCACGCCGATCATTCCGGAGAACACCGCCACGCCCATGGCCCGGCGCATCTCGGCGCCGGCACCGGTGGACAGCACGAGCGGCAGCACGCCCATGACGAAGGCCATCGACGTCATCAGGATGGGGCGCAGCCGCAGCCGCGCCGCCTCCAGCGCGGCCTGCATCGGCGTGCGGCCGGCGAACTCCAGCTCGCGAGCGAACTCGACGATCAGGATGGCGTTTTTCGCACTCAGGCCGACCAGCACGATGAGGCCGATCTGCGTGAACACGTTGTTGTCGCCATGGCTCAGGTAGACGCCGGTCATCGCGGCCAGCAGGCCCATGGGCACGATCAGCAGGATGGCCAGCGGCAGGCTCAGGCTTTCGTACTGGGCCGCCAGCACCAGGAACACCAGCAGGATGGCCAACGGGAAGACCCACGCGCCCGAGTTGCCGGCGATCTTTTCCTGGTAGGTCAGGTCGGTCCACTCGAAGCCCACGCCCGGAGGCAGGGTCTCGGCGGCGATGCGCTCCACCGCGGCCTGCGCCTGGCCCGACGAGAAGCCGGGCGCGGCGCCGCCGTTGATGTCGGCGGCCAGGAAGCCGTTGTAGCGCATGGCGCGCTCGGGGCCGAAGCTGGGCTTGACCTTCATCAGTGCGGACAGCGGCACCATCTCGCCGGACGACGAGCGCACCTTCAGCGAGCCGATGTCCTCGGCACGGGCGCGGAAGGCGGCGTCCGCCTGCACGCGGACCGAGTAGGTGCGGCCGAACTTGTTGAAGTCGTTGACGTACAGGCTGCCGAGGTAGATTTGCATCGTGTCGAACACGTCCGTCACGGCCACGCCGAGCTGGCGGGCGCGCGTGCGGTCGAGGTCGGCGAACAGCTGCGGCACGTTGACCTGGTAGCTGGAGAAGAGACCGGCGAGCTCGGGCGCCTTGCCGGCTTTGGCCATGAAGGCCTTGACCGCCTGGTCCATGGCCTCGTAGCCGACGCCGCCGCGGTCTTCCAGCTGCAGCTTGAAGCCGCCCGTCGTGCCCAGGCCCTGCACCGGCGGCGGCGGGAACATGACGATGAAGGCGTCTTCGATCTGGCCGTACTGCGCGTTCAGCGAACCCGCAATCGCGCCGGCTGACAGGTCCTTGCTCTTGCGCTCGTCGAAGGGCTTCAGCGTTGCGAAGACGATGCCCGAGCTGGAGCTGTTCGTGAAACCGTTGATCGACAGGCCGGGGAAGGCCACCGCATGCTCGACGCCGGGGGTCTTCAGCGTGATGTCGGTCATGCGGCGGATGACGTCCTCGGTGCGGTCCAGCGTCGCGCCGTCGGGCAGCTGGGCGAAGCCGATCAGGTATTGCTTGTCCTGGCCCGGCACGAAGCCGCTGGGCACGGCCTTGAACAGGCCCGCCGTGGCGGCGACCAGCGCCAGGTAGACCACCATCATGATGGCCTTGCGCGACATCAGCTTCTTGACGCCGCCGCCGTAGGCCGCGGAGCCGCTCGTGAACAGCCGGTTGAAGCCGCCGAAGAAGCGGCCCAGCACGGCATCCATGCCGCGGGTCAGTGCGTCCTTGGGCTCGTGATGGCCCTTCAGCAGCATCGCGGCCAGCGCCGGCGACAGCGTCAGCGAATTGATCGCCGAGATCACCGTCGAGATGGCGATGGTCAGCGCGAACTGCTTGTAGAACTGGCCCGTCAGGCCGGTGATGAAGGCCAGCGGCACGAACACCGAGATCAGCGTCAACGCAATGGCGATGATGGGGCCGGAGACTTCACGCATCGCGCGGTAGGTCGCCTCACGCGGGCTCAGGCCCGAGGCGATGTTGCGCTCCACGTTCTCCACCACGACGATGGCGTCGTCCACGACGATGCCGATGGCCAGCACCAGGCCGAACAGGCTCAGCGCGTTGATCGAGAAGCCGAAGCCGTGCATCACCGCGAAGGTGCCGATGATGGACACCGGCACGGCCAGCAGCGGGATGATGGACGCGCGCCAGGTCTGCAGGAACAGGATGACGACCAGCACCACCAGCGCGACGGCCTCCAGCAGCGTGTGGATGACGGACTCGATGGAGGCGCGCACGAACTGCGTCGGGTCGTAGACGATGGTGTAGTCCACGCCTTCGGGCATCGCGGCCTTCAGCTCGGCCATGGTCTCGCGCACGTTCTTGGAGATGTCCAGCGCATTGCCGCCCGGGGCCTGGAAGATCGGCACCGCGACGGCCGACTTGTTGTCCAGCAGCGAACGCAGCGCGTACTCCGACGCGCCAAGTTCGAGGCGGCCGAGGTCGCGCAGACGAGTCACGGCACCGTTGGCACCGCTCTTGACGATGATGTCGCCGAACTCCTCGACGGTCTGCAGGCGGCCCTGCGCGTTGACCGACAGTTGCAGGTCGATGCCCTGCAGCCCCGGCGACGCGCCGACCACGCCGGCTGCGGCCTGCACGTTCTGCTCGCGGATGGCCTGCACGACGTCATTGGCCGACAGGCCATGCTCGGCAACCTTCTGCGGGTCCAGCCAGATGCGCATCGAGTAGTCGCCCGAGCCGAACAACTGCACCTGGCCGACGCCCGGGATGCGCGCGAGGCGGTCCTTGACGTTGAGCAGCGCGTAGTTGCGCAGATAGGTCATGTCGTAGCGGTCGTTGGGCGAGGTCAGGTGCACGACCATGGTCAGGTCGGGGCTGCTCTTGACCGTCGTCACGCCCAGGCGCTTGACTTCCTCGGGCAGGCGCGCCTCGGCCTGGCTGACGCGGTTCTGCACCAGCTGCTGGGCCTTGTCGGGGTCGGTGCCGAGCTTGAAGCTGACGGTCAGCGTCATCAGGCCGTCCGTCGTCGCCTGGCTGCTCATGTAGAGCATGTCCTCGATGCCGTTGATGCTTTCTTCCAGCGGCGTGGCGACCGTCTCGGCGATGACCTTGGGGTTGGCGCCGGGGTACTGGGCACGCACGACGACGGAGGGCGGCACGACGTCGGGGTATTCCGAGATCGGCAGCGCGCGGATCGACAGCAGGCCGCCGATGAAGATCAGCAGCGACAGCACGCCCGCAAAGATGGGACGGTCGATGAAGAATTTGGAGAGATTCATGGTGCTTCCTTCGGCGAGCCTGTGTGAAGAGACAACAAGTCCCCGGCGGGCCGGCTGAACCGGCCCGCACCAGGGCTCGCTGGTGAGGGGGAGGGCTTCTTAGATCAGGACGTCTTGGCGCTGGCCTGTTGTGCGGCCAGCTCGGGCTTGGCGTCCATCGCGACATCCTTGGGCGCAAGCACCGAGCCCGGCCGCACGCGCTGCACGCCGCCGACGACGACGCGCTCGCCGGCCTTCAGCCCGCTGGTCACGACACGCAGGCCGTTGACGCTGGCGCCCAGGCTCACCGGCCGCCATTCGGCCTGATTGCCTTGGCCCACAACGATGACATAACGCTTGTCCTGGTCGGTGCCAACGGCGCGCTCGTTGACCAGCAGCGCCGGCTCGTTCTTGGCCTGGCCCATGCGCAGCTTGGCGAACTGGCCCGGGATCAGGCC
>JAEKLF010000154.1 GCA_019509985.1 Burkholderiales bacterium
GAAACGAGCCAGCGCCGATGATAGTGCGGATTCCCGTGTGAAAGTAGGTCATCGTCAGGCTATTTACCCCTCAAAACCCCTCCAGCTCAGGCTGCGAGGGGTTTTGCTTTTTACGGGTTTTAAAAAGACGCCTGGTCCCGTTTGGCGTCGATTGGGGTCAGAACAATCTGCGGAGTGGTGAGCATGACTAACGAACAGCTTGATCTGCTGAGCATCGGCGCTTCCGAAAAGTACTTTTATCCCTCACCGCCGCCCGGGCGGAATCCGGCAAAGCTCTTCGAACTATTTTTGGCACTGCGGCTCGGAACCGATGACGCCATCCGGCTGTCCCCGCACGTTCGGCTGTTGAAACAGCGACTTGCCTCCGGCGAGGCAAAGGAGGTGCCATCGCAGCTCTGGCACATCACGCTGTCGGCCATTGCCCAGTTCGACGAAGCCTTTCCGCAGTCACGGCTGGATGCCATCGAGGCTGCCTGTCGCAGCATCTCCTGTCCGGCCATCTCCGTGGTCCACGACAGGATGATCCGCTTTCAGCCCAGCGGCGCTGCTGTGCTGCTGTGCACGGCAGAAGCCGCGAGCGCGATTCGCCCTTCACCCAATTGCCGAGACAGCTTTGGAGACGCCGCTGACATGGCAGGCCGCCGATTTCAGCCTTGTCGTCAGCCACAAGGGGCTTGGACATCACGAGGTCGTGCGAACCTGGGCTCTCCGGAAATAGAAAACCCGCCTCAGCGGCGGGTCTTCCGTACACCAGTCCGCTGCGACAGCAGCCGGCTTCAGACGGATCAAACGTTGAACAAGAAATGCAGTACGTCGCCATCCTTGACGACGTATTCCTTGCCCTCCGCGCGCATCTTGCCGGCATCCTTGGCACCTTGCTCGCCACGGTGCTTGATGAAGTCGTCGTAGGCAATGGTCTGGGCGCGGATGTAGCCACGCTCGAAGTCGGTGTGGATGACTGCGGCAGCCTGCGGGCCGGTGTCGCCGACGTGGATGGTCCAGGCGCGCACTTCCTTCACGCCGGCGGTGAAATAGGTTTGCAGCCCGAGCAGCTTGAAGGCCGCGCGGATCAGCCGGTTCAGGCCTGGCTCGTCCTGGCCCATTTCGGCCAGAAACATCGCGCGATCCTCGTCGTCCATCTCTGACAACTCGGACTCGGTCTTCGCGCAGATCGCCACCACCGGCCCGTTCTGGGCCGCCGCATATTCCTTCAAGCGATCAAGGAACGGGTTGTTCTCGAAGCCGTCTTCCGAGACGTTACCGACGAACATGGCCGGCTTGGCCGTGATCAGGCACAAAGGCTTGAGGATGACCAGCTCTTCCTTGCTGAAATCGATGGTGCGCACGGGCTGGGCCTGGTCCAGCGCGGCCTGGCACTTCTCCAGCACCTTGACCAGCGCGATGGCTTCCTTGTCGCCGGCGCGCGCGACCTTGTTGTAGCGGTGCAGGCTCTTCTCGACGGTGCCGAGGTCGGCCAGACAGAGCTCCGTCTGGATCACCTCGATGTCGGAGATCGGGTCGACCTTGCCGTTGACGTGGATGACGTTCGGGTCCTCGAAGCAGCGCACCACGTTGACGATGGCGTCGGTCTCGCGGATGTGCGACAGGAACTGGTTGCCCAGGCCTTCGCCCTTGCTCGCGCCGGCAACCAGGCCGGCGATGTCGACGAACTCGACGACGGCCGGCATCACGCGCTCGGGCTTGACGATCTCGGCCAGCGCGGCAAGGCGCGGGTCGGGCAGTTCGACGATGCCGACATTGGGCTCGATCGTGCAGAACGGGTAGTTCTCGGCAGCGATGCCGGCTTTGGTCAGGGCGTTGAAAAGCGTGGACTTGCCGACATTGGGCAGGCCCACGATGCCGCATTTGAGGCTCATGGCAGGGCTTTCTGGGTTGGGCGGCGGCCGGCGGCCGGCCGGTGCCGAAGCGGGCGATTTTAGTCGGCCGACGCCGGTGCGCTCCCGGGCCGCAATGTGTCATACCCCCTGCCTACAATCGGCCCATGCAAAGCGTGGATGTGTTGGTGAAGGGGCGGGGCGCGGTAGGCAGCAGTCTCGCGCTCAGCCTCGCCGCCCAGGGCCTGACGATTGGGCTCGCCGGAGCACCCGAGGCGACGCGCGCGGACGATGTGCGCACCTATGCGCTCAACGCCGCTTCTGTCGCGCTGCTGGCCGAGTTGAAGGTCTGGGACAGCTTGCCCGCCGATGCCATCTGCCCCGTCTACGACATGGTCGTCAGTGGCGATGCGGTGACCGACGCGCCCGCCGGCCGCTTGAGTTTTTCGGCCTGGCAGCAGGGTGTGCGCGAACTGGCCGTCATCGTCGACGCCGCAGCGCTGGATGCCCAGCTTGCCACGGCCTTGCGCTTCTCGCCCCATGTCCACAACGTTGCCGCGAACACGCCGGCTGCACTGACCGCCCTGTGCGAAGGCCGTGAGTCGGCAGCGCGCGAGGCGCTCGGCGTCGAGTTCAAGCCCAAGCCCTATGGCCATCGCGCCCTGGCCACGCGGCTGATCACCGATCAGGGCCACCAAGGCATCGCGCGCCAGTGGTTCAGCGCAGGCGGCGAAGTGCTGGCCCTGTTGCCCTTCGAGCGCCCCAGCCCAGCCCGGTCCTACGGCCTGGTCTGGTCCTGCGCCGACGAGCGCGCGGCCAGCCTGCTGGCCATGTCCGAGGTCGACTTCGAACGCGGACTCAACGCCGCCACCTCGGGCGCCGCAGGCACGCTGAAGCTGGCGGGCGCTCGCGCGACCTGGCCGCTCGCGCTGGCCCGTGCGGGCGACGTCACTGGGCCGGGCTGGGCCTTGCTCGGCGACGCCGCCCATCTCGTGCACCCGCTGGCCGGCCAGGGGCTGAATCTCGGCCTGGGCGACGCGGCCGCGCTGTCCCGCGTCATCGCGGCGCGCGAAGCGTGGCGGCCGTTGGGCGACGAACGCCTGCTGCGCCGCTACGCGCGCGAGCGGCTCGCGCCGACGATCGCCATGGGCGAGCTGACCGACGCGCTGCAGCGCCTCTTCGCCCATCCGTCGCCGGTGGCTCGCGACCTGCGCAACCGCGGCCTGGACGCACTGAACCAACTCACTCCCGTCAAGCGCTGGCTGACCCAGCGTGCGCTCGGGCTCTGACCTCTTTCCCGACACCACTCATCGTGCTGAATCGACACCGTCTGCTCGCCGCCCTGCTCGCGGTCCCGCTGCTCGCGCTGAGCCTGCCTGCCCTGGCCAACGAGGCCGCCATCCGCAAGGCTGTCGCGGAGCGCATGCCCAATGCGCCCAAGATCGACGAGGTCCGCCCCTCGCCGATGCCGGGCCTGTGGGAGATCCGCATCGGCAACGAGATCCGCTACACCGACGCGACCGGCAGTTACCTGATCGAGGGCGAGCTCATCGACCTCAAGGCCAAGAAGAACCTGACCGAGGAGCGGGTCACCCAGCTCAACCGCGTCGACTTCGCGGCCCTGCCGTTCAAGGACGCGCTGATGTGGAAGAACGGCAGCGGCAAGCGCCGCATCGCCGTCTTCGCCGACCCCAACTGCGGCTACTGCAAGCGCTTCGAGAAGGCGCTGCAGGAGATGAAGGACGTGACCGTCTACACCTTCCTCATCCCCATCCTCGGTGGCGACTCGCCGGAGAAGACGCGCGCGATCTGGTGCTCCAAGGACGGCGCCAACACCTGGCTGGCCTGGATGCTCAAGGGCGAGCAACCGCCCAAGCCGGCTGGCAACTGCGACGAGACCGCCATCGAGCGCAACCTCGCGCTGTCGCGCAAGATCCACGTGAACGGCACGCCCGCCATCCTGCTGGAAGACGGCAACCGCATCCCCGGCGCGGTCGGCGCTGTCGAGCTCGAGAAGCGCCTGCAGGCTCTCGTCACCACCGCCAGCAAGTCCTGACCCTCGATGAGCGCCGAATACCGCGAGCTTGCCCACCGCCTCGGCTACGCTGGCCTCATTCCCTTCGTGCTCGGCAGCGCGCTGATCTGGCTGATCGGCGACCGCGACCTCGACCAGCATGCCTTCGTCAGCCTGGCGCTGTCGGCCTATGCGGGCCTTGTCATCGCGTTTCTGGGCGGCATCCACTGGGGCCTGTCCTTCGCGCGCGGCCTGCCGGGCCGTCAGCCGCTGGTCTGGGGCGTGTGCGCTGCGCTGCTGGGCTGGCTGGGCGTGCTGATGGCGCCCTACGCGGGCCTGGCCCTGCACGGCGGCGTGCTGATCGCCTGCTATGTCGTGGACCGGCGCGTCTACCCACAGCTGGGCGCCGCGGACTGGCTGACGCTGCGCTTCCGGCTCACGGCCGTCGCCTCGCTCAGCTGCTTTCTCGCCGCCGCAGGCAGCTGATGTCCGGCCCGCGCTACCGCATCGAGCTGGCCAACCTCGCGGCCCATCGCTATCGCGTCACGCTGACGCTGCCCTCCCCGGCCGCCGAGCAGGACTTCAGCCTGCCGGTGTGGATCCCGGGGAGCTACCTCGTGCGCGAGTTCGCCAAGCACCTGAGCGGCCTCCGCGCCCGCCAGGGCGATCGCGAGCTCGCCATCGAGCAGCTCGACAAGGCCAGCTGGCGCGTGCGCTGCAGCGGCCGTGCGGCACTGACGCTGAGCTACGAGGTCTATGCCTTCGACGCCTCCGTGCGCACCGCCTGGCTGGACAGCCAGCGCGCCTTTTTCAACGCCAGCAGCCTGTGCCTGCGCGCCCATGGGCGAGAGGCCGAGGTGCATCGCATCGAGCTGGCGCGTGTGCCCAAGGGCTGGCAGGTTGCCACCGAGATGTCGGCCACCGATGGCGGCTACGAAGCGCCCCACTACGACGAACTGCTCGACCATCCCTTCGAGATCGGCCCACACTGGCAGGGCCAGTTCGTCGCCGCCGGTGTGCCGCATCGTGTCGTCGTCGCCGGTGCCTGGCCCAGCTTCGACGGTGAGCGGCTGCTGGCCGACGTGCAGCGCATCTGCGAGGCGCAGATCGCCTTCTGGGGCGGAGCACCCTTCAAGCACTACAGCTTCCTGCTCTGGGCCGTGGACGACGGCCATGGTGGGCTGGAGCACCGCGCCAGCACCGCGCTGATCTGCGCCCGCCGTGAGCTGCCCACCGCGGCCGAAGGCACGGCGCCGAGCGACGGCTACACGCGCCTGCTCGGCCTCTTCAGCCACGAGTACTTCCATGCCTGGAACGTGAAGCGGCTGCGCCCGGTCGAGTTTGCGCGTTTCGACTACCAGCGCGAGAACTTCACCGAGCTGCTCTGGTTCTTCGAGGGCTTCACGAGCTACTACGACGAGCTGCTGCTGCTGCGCGCCGGGCTGATCGATGCGCCTCGCTATCTGAAGCTGCTGGCCGCGTCGGTCAACGGCGTGCTCGCCACGCCGGGCCGGCGCGTGCAGCCGCTCAGCAGCGCCAGCTTCGAGGCCTGGACCAAGTACTACCGGCCCGACGAAAACAGCCCCAACACGACGAGCAACTACTACGCGCAAGGCGCCCTCGTTGCGCTCTGCCTGGACCTGAGCCTGCGCGCGCAGCGCAGCAGCCTGGACGCCTTGATGGCGCGGCTGTGGCAGGCCAGTGCCGGCGGACCGGTCAGCGAAACGGACATCCTCGCTGCCGCGCAGGCCTTGGGCGGCGACAGCGTGGCCGAGCCATTGCGGCAATGGGTTCACGGCACCGACGAGCTGCCCTTGCGCGAGCTGGTCGAAGCCGCCGGCGTCGCCTGGCGCGATGACGGCCGCTCGACGGTCGCCCAGAGGCTGGGCCTGCGCGCCCGCGAAGGCGCGCTGACGGGCATCACGGTCACCCATGTGCTCAGCAACGGCGCTGCCGAAGCCGGCGGCCTCAATGCGCGCGACGACGTGCTCGGCTGCAACGGCTGGCGCCTGCGCCGCCTGGACGATGCCCTCGGTCTGCTGGCCGCGGGCGAGACGCGGCTGCGCCTGCTCATCAGCCGCGACCAGCGCTTGCTCGATCTCGACGTCGACCTGCCCGCACCTCGGCCGGCCGCCATCGCACTGAGCTTGGCCGAAGGCGCCCACGCCGCGCGGCGCCGCTGGATCGGCGCCTGACCCGCCCATGAAAATGCCGCGGCCACCGTGGCTGCTGGTGCTGGCCGTGCTGGCCCTGCACCTGCTGCTGGGCCATGAAGTGCAGCGCATCCACGAAGGCTGGATCAGCGAGGGTCCGCCGCCGATGCCGGCGCGCATGCAAGTCACCCTGGTGCGGGAGATGCAACTGCAGCCGCCCGCGCCGATGCATGCCGCGCCTCCACCGCCGCCACAACGATCCAAGCCCAAGCCGGCTCCGGTCGAGAGGCGATCCCAGGCGCCCGCAAAGCCGGCCTCCGCACCAGAACCCGTCGCGCAGCCAGCTTCGGTGCCCGAGCCCCTTGCGCAGGCCGCATCGGCGCCGGCCGAGGTCCTGCCGCCGGTGGCCCAGGCCGCATCGGCGCCCACCGATGGCGAGCCCGGCCCCGAGTGGCCGCTGTCCACGCGGTTGAGCTATGTGCTGACCGGCAACTACCGCGGCCCGGTGTACGGGCAGGCCCAGGTCGAGTGGCTGCGCAAGGGCAGTGACTACCAGGTCAACCTCGACGTCGGCATCGGCCCGAGCTTCGCGCCGCTGATCTCGCGGCGCATGAGCAGCCAGGGGCAGCTGACGCCCGAGGGCATCGCGCCGCAGCGCTACGACGAGGAAACCCGGTCCATCGTCGGCGGCGGGCAGCGCGCGACCGTGTTCTTCCTGGGCGCCGAGGTCCAGCTCGCCAGCGGCGTGCGCGAAACCGCCCTGCGCGGCAGCCAGGATTCGGCCAGCCAGTTTGTGCAGCTGACCTGGCTTTTCCTGACCGGCCGGGAGCCCTTGCAGGCCGGCCGCGTCGTGCAGTTCCCGCTGGTGCTGCCGCGCAGGCAATATGCCTGGCAGTACGAAGTGCTGGGCGAGGAAATGCTGGATACGCCGCTGGGTCCGGTCGGCACCTGGCACATCAAGCCCAGCCGGCCCGCGGGCGGTGGCGACCTGACGGCCGAGGTCTGGCTCGCCCCCGCGCTGCAGTACCTGCCGGTGCGCCTGGTCATCCGCCAGGACGCCGACACCTATGTCGACCTGATGCTGAAAAGCGCGCCGCTGCAGGCCGCGCCAGAATCCACGGACATCCCCAGGAGACTCTTGCAATGACCTACGAATGCATCCTCACCGCCGTCCACGGCGACGGCCCGCGCAAGACCGGCCTCATCACGCTGAACCGCCCCAAGGCGCTGAACGCATTGAACGACCAGCTGATGGACGAGATGGGCGAGGCGCTGCTTGCCTTCGACGCCGATGACGGCATCGGCTGCATCGTGCTGACCGGCTCGGAGCGCGCCTTCGCGGCCGGCGCCGACATCCCGACCATGCTGCCCCACACCTTCGCGACGGCCTTCAAGAGCGGCCTGATCTCGAAGAACTGGGAAACCATCCTGCAGGTGCGCAAGCCCGTCATCGCGGCCGTGGGTGGCTTCGCGCTGGGCGGCGGCTGCGAGCTGGCCATGATGTGCGACTTCATCATCGCGGCCGACTCGGCCAAGTTCGGCCAGCCCGAGATCAAGCTGGGCATCGTGCCGGGTGCCGGCGGCACGCAACGGCTGCCGCGCGCCGTCGGCAAGAGCAAGGCTACGGACATGCTGCTGACGGCCCGCATGATGGGCGCGGCCGAGGCCGAGAGTGCCGGCCTGGTGTCGCGCGTCGTGCCCGCGGACAAGCTGCTGGAGGAGGCCCTGACCGCAGCCGAGACGATCAACGGCTTCAGCGGGCCGTCGGTCATGCTCATCAAGGAACTCGTGAACCTGGCCTACCAGGCGCCGCTGACGGACGGTGTGGCCGTGGAGAGGCGCTACTTCCATGCCCTCTTCGGCAGCCATGACCAGCACGAGGGCATGGAGGCCTTCCTGGCCAAGCGGGCGCCAACGTTCGAACACCGCTGACTGCTCAGTTTTGTGGCGGGACGGTGACGAACTAGGGATGACTATTTGCGCTGGGTCAATAGTCAGTTGCCGTCAGCCTAGTGTTTCTACTGAGAGGTGCTGCCTACAGTTCAGGCCATGGACAACGCGGTCGCGAAGTCCGAATGACCGAAAAGCAGGATCTTCCTGCAAGAACTGAAGGAGCCCGTCATGAGCAAGCTGTCCACCCTCATCGCCGCTGTTGCCCTTGTCGCCGCTGGCGCCGCCTCCGCCCAAACCGCTGACGTGCCGCTGAGCCGCGAAGCCGTCATCGCCGACCTCGTCGCCGCCCGCAACAGTGGTGAACTGGCCGCCATTCAGGGCGAAAAGGGCGTCGAAGTGACGACCCCCGCCAGCGCCAAGGCCGCCGCTGTGGCCAGCGTGAAGCTGCCCCGCCAGGCCGTGCTGACGCTCAAGCCGACCGAAGTGCGCGGCGAGCAAACCGCTGCCGCCCTGGCTGCCGACCACGGCGAGAACGCCGCCCGCGAACTGGGCGACTTCCCGCTGCCCAACCTGCGCCGCACCCCGGCGATGGCCAGCAACAACCGCTGATAGACCTCCGCGCGGCAGCCATGCCGCGGTGAGCAAGCGGCCCGCAAAGTGAACTGAACCCCATCGGTTGGATGCCTCCAACCGATGGGGTGTTTTTATGGCGAAGTACGACGACGCCGAAATCGTTCAGCCGTATTCCGTCCCCCAGCCTTGGTCAATTCGTCAGCCGCCAAGCACGTGCATGTCGGCGCGCTCGGGCTGTAACCGCCGCAGCCGCTCACGCTGCTCGGAGTAGGCGTCGCCGCGTTGTGCCCAGATGCCGGCCAGTCGCGCGCGCAGCAGGCTCTCGCTGCCCTGGAGGCCGCGCAACAGCGGGCGCAGATCGTGGCCCTGGGGCGCGAACAAGCAGGTGAACAGGCGGCCGTCCGCCGTCAGTCTGGCGCGGGTGCAGTCACCGCAGAAGGCATGGCTGACGCTGCTGATGAAGCCGATCTCGCCGTTCCCGTCCGCGTAGCGCCAGCGCTGCGCCGTCTCACCGTCGCGCGTGGCGGCCAGCGGCAGCAGAGGCCATTGACCGGCGATCCGTTCCCGCAGCACGTCGCTGGGCAACACTTCGTCGAGCTTCCAGCCGTTGTGACAGCCGGCGTCCATGAACTCGATGAAGCGCAGCACCATGCCTGCGCCATAGTTCTTGCGAAAGTAGCCGGCCAGCGGCAGCGCCTCGCCGTCGTTGACGCCACGGCGCACGACCATGTTGACCTTGATGCGCTCGAAGCCTGCGCGCTGCGCTGCCTCCAGTCCGCGCAGCACCTCGGCCACCGGGAAGCCGACGTCGTTCATGCGCTGGAAGACGGCGTCGTCCAGCGCGTCCAGGCTCACCGTGAGGCGGTTCAGGCCGGCGTCGCGCAGCGCGGCGGCCTGGCCGGCGAGCAGGCTGCCGTTGGTGGTCAGCGCGATATCCGGCGCCGTACCCTCCAGCGTCTGCAACGCAGCGAGTTGGCGGACCAGTCCCGCCAGGTCCCGACGCAGCAGCGGCTCGCCACCGGTCAGGCGCAGCGTGCCCACGCCCAGCGCCAGCGCCTGACGGGCGACTTGGGTGATCTCCTCGAAGTTCAGCAACTGCGCCTGCGGCAGGAAGCGGTGGCCGGGGCCGAAGCGGCTGCGCGGCATGCAATAGCTGCAGCGGAAATTGCAGCGGTCGGTCAGCGAG
Source organism: Burkholderiales bacterium (assembly GCA_019509985.1). Taxonomy (GTDB): domain Bacteria; phylum Pseudomonadota; class Gammaproteobacteria; order Burkholderiales; family Burkholderiaceae_C; genus Pelomonas. The sequence continues at coordinate 9,655 of JAEKLF010000154.1, forward strand.
ATGCGCAGGTCGCGCCAGGGGCGCTGGCGGCGGTCGCGCAGCGTGCCGTCCAGCGGCGCGGCCTCGGACGCAACGCGCGGTATCCATAGCAAGGGGGCGGTCCTGGCATCCATGCCGGCATTCTGGGCAGCGGCCCCGGCCGGGCCCATCCGGCCGTCGCATGACGAGGGCACCGGCGACCTACTCCTTCTGGGCGATGGTTGCCTCGTCCGCCCGCCGCACTCACCGCGGCGGTGGCGCGTTACGGTGTCGGCCATGAACATCGAACATTTCAACGACCTGCTGGCCATGGCCCGTGCCCAGCCCGAGCCGCAGCGGCTGCTGATGGTCTTCGCCACGGCCGAGTGCGAACCCGACGCGACGCCCGCGCAGCGTGCGGCGCATGCGGCGGGCGAGGGCGGCGTGCTGCGCCCGCTGATGTGCGTCGACAAGGACCCGGCCGAGCTGACCGACTTCGCCACCCTGGCCGCCGAGGCGCGCCACGCCGGCCCGGCCTGGCAGCTGATGTTCACCGCCGCGCTGGCCGGCCGCACGACCGCCAGCGAGACCCAGCGCATGCTGGAGCTGTTGACCCAGCGCGTGCAGACCGGTGAGTTCGGCGGGATGCTGCCGTTCAATCCGGCTGGCGAGGTGGTGTTGATCGGCTAACCGAAGGGGACGCCGCTGGCATCCATGCCGTCTTCCTCGCTGCTCAGCAGGTAGGGCCCGGTGCCGGCGTTGTCGGCCCGCGAGGCGGGCACGAAGGCACCGACAGCGACGTCGAAGACATGCACTTCGCCGTCCTCGATGACGTAATGCCAGCCGTGCAGCGTCAACGCGCGCGCTTCGACGCGCTCGCGCACCATGGGGTAGTCCATCAGCCGCTCCAGCTGCAACACGATGGCGCGCTGCTCGGTGCGGCGCATCACCTCGGGGCCGGGCTCGGCCACGGGCAGTACGGCCTCGCGGCCCAGGTCCAGCCAGCGGGCGAGGTTCTGCGCGGCCGGCGCCACATCGCCGTACAGCGCCCGGATGGCGCCGCAATGGCTGTGGCCGCAGACGATGATGCGATGCACCTGCAGGTTCAGCACCGCGTACTCGATGGCTGCCGCCGTGCCGTGGAAGCCCTGGCTCTGGTCATACGGCGGCACAAAGGCCCCGACGTTGCGCACCAGAAAGAGCTCGCCCGGACCGGCGCCGGTCAGCAGATACGGCACAAGCCGCGAATCCGAGCAGCCGATGAACAGCGTCAGCGGATGCTGGCCGTCGTCGACGAGGTGCCGGAACAGCGAGCGCTGCTGCGGGAAGGCATCCGTCTGGAAGCGGCGCAGGCGTTCGAGCAGCTCGTCGGGCATGGCCTGGGCCACTACTGGACGAGGGGCGACGTGGCTTGCTGAAGTTCCACGCCCTGCAGCCGCGCATCGGCCGCCAGTGTCTGCAGGTACTGACGCAGTGCGCTGATCTGATGCAGCTGGCGCATGCGCTGGGCCACGGCCTCGCGCACCTGCTCGAAGGCCGGCAGCCGCCCTGGCTCGCGCGCGTCGATGGCGGCGATGTGCAGGCCGAAGCGGCTGTGCAGCAGTTGCGGCAACACGCCGATCTCGCTGCGTCCGAACAGCTCCTTGGCGAACTCGGGTGCGCAGTCGCCCGCCGTCAGCCAGCCGAGCCCCCCACCCTCGACACCGCTCGGGCAGTTGGACAGCGTCTTTGCCGCCTCCGTGAAGGCGGCGGACTCGCTGGCGCGCAACTGGATCAGATGCCCTTCCGCGCGCTGGCGCAGCAGGCCCACGTCCACGCCGGGCGTGACGGCGAACAGGATGTGGCGCACCTGCACGCGCTCGCCCTGGGCGTAGTGGCGCGCGTTGGCCTCGTAGTGGCGGCGGCAGGCGGCCTCGTCGGGCTCGGGGCCGGCCAGCTCCTGGGCGATCAGTGCCTCGATGGCCTGGCTGGCCGCCTCGCTGAGCGCGCCCTCACGCGGCACGGGGTCGTCGGCGGCGAGCAGGCCCAGCTCGATGGCCCGCTGGCGCAGCAGCTCGGTGCAGGCTCGCTGGCGCAGCGCGGCCTCGTCCAGTGCCTCTTCGACAGCGGCGATTTCGATGTGGTTCACATGAGCCATGGCGGATCTCACTTCGGCAGGTTCAGGCGGCGCGAGCGCACGATCTGGTAGGGACGGAAGACGTAGAACACCGAGGCCAACCCGCTCCACACGTGCACGAGGCGGCTGAACGGGAACAGCAGGAAGATCGTCATGCCTAGCACCATGTGGACCTTGTAGGGCCAGGCCAGCGCCACGAGCCCGCTAGCGTCGGGGTTGAAGGTGACGATGCGCTGCGCCCAGTCGCTCAGCACCAGCATGACCGTGCCATCGGCGTGCGCCAGCGAGAACGGCAGCGTGATGAGGCCCAGGCTCAGCTGCACCCACAGGATCCACAGGATGGCCAGGTCCGTGCGGTGGCTGGTGAGACGGATGCGCGGGTCGGTCATGCGACGCCAGATCAGCATCGACAGGCCAATGAAGCAGAACGTGCCGGCCACGCCGCCAGCGACGATGGCCAGCATCTGCTTGGTTGCAGGGCTGATGAAGTGCTCGTAGACGGCGTGCGGCGTCAGCATGCCCACCGTGTGGCCAACGAACAGAAACAGGATGCCGGCGTGGAAGAGGTTGCTGCCCCATTTCACGCCGCGGCTGCGCAGCAGCTGCGAGCTGTCGCTCTTCCAGGTGTACTGATCGCGATCGAAGCGGGCCAGGCTGCCCATCAGGAAGACGGCCAGGCAGATGTAGGGATACACGACGAACAGGAAGTTGTGGACGGCGTTCATGCCTGGGCTCCCGGTAGATGCGCACTGGGCTTACGCACGATGTGGATGGGCTGCGGCTGCTCGGGCCGCGACTGGCCGGCCGACGAGCAGCCGCCGAAGGCCTCGGGCTCGGCCCAGTCTTCGTCGAGCTCGGGCTCGGGCGGAATCTCGACGCGCTCGGCGCGCTCGCCCGCCAGCTCCAGCGCGGCGGCCAGCACACTCGCATAGGGGCTTTGGCGGCGCTTGAGCGAACTGAAGATCGCCCGCGTGATGTGGGCGATCTCGGCGAGGAAGTCGCGGGCCTCGCGCGCCGGCTGCGTGCTGGCGTACTCCAGCACCACGGCCAGGTGGTCGGGCAGTTCGCCGGGCGCAAGGTAGAGGCCCGCACGCTCGTAGGTCTGCTGCAGATCGACCATGGCGGGGCCGCGCTCGCGCGAGTCGCCGTGGATGTGTTCGAACAGGTGCAGGGCCGTGCCACGGCCGCGGTCGAAGAGATCGACGAAGTCGGCCTCCACGGCGAAGGGGTCATCGCGATGCAGATGCTCCAGCAGCGCGCACAGCTCATCGAGGCGGGCCGCCGGCAGCGCGGCCTCGGTGCGCAGCGCTTGCTGCAGCTCCGGCACGGCGGCGCGCAAAGCCGCATCGGGGTAGCGCAACAGCGCGGCGAGCACGCGCAGGCTGTAAGGGGCGTGGGTGGGTTTGTTGAACATGGCAGCCCTCAAATCGTTGCCTTGATGGGGATGGTTCGCTTCTTCTCCGAGCCGAACAGACTCGTCTCGGTCACGCCCTCGGAGCAGCCGTTGCCGAAGCTGAAGCCGCAGCCGCCGCGCACGTTGAAGGCGTTCTCGGCGTACTCGCGGTGCGTCGTCGGGATGACGAAGCGATCCTCGTAGTTGGCGATGGCCATCACGCGGTACATCTCCTGCACCTGCGCTTCGTTCAGCCCGGCCTGATCGAGCACGGCCAGGTTCTTCACGCCGTCCACGTGCACGCCGCGCTGGTAGGCGCGCATGGCCAGCATGCGCTCCAGCGCGCCGACGACGGGCACGGTGTCGCCCGCGGTCAGCAGGTTGGCGAGGTACTGCACGGGGATGCGCAGCTGCTTCACGTCGGGCAGCTCGCCCACCTCGCCGAGCTGGCCGGCATTGGCCGCAGCGCTGATGGGCGACAGCGGCGGCACGTACCAGACCATCGGCAGCGTGCGGTACTCGGGGTGCAGCGGCAGGGCCACCTTCCAGTCCACGGCCATCTTGTAGACGGGGCTGTTGCGGGCGGCTTCCAGCCAGTTTTCCGGGATGCCGTCGGCCCGCGCCTGCTTGATGACGGCGGGGTCGAAGGGGTCCAGGAAGAGGTCGAGCTGGGCTTGGTAGAGGTCCTTGTCGTTGGGCGTGGCGGCGGCCTCGGCAATGCGGTCTGCGTCGTACAGCAGCACACCGAGGTAGCGGATGCGGCCCACGCAGGTCTCGGAGCAGACCGTCGGCTGGCCCGCCTCGATGCGCGGGTAGCAGAAGATGCACTTCTCGGCCTTGCCGCTCTTCCAGTTGTAGTAGATCTTCTTGTAGGGGCAGCCCGACACGCACATGCGCCAGCCGCGGCACTTGTCCTGGTCGATCAGCA
>JAEKLF010000330.1 GCA_019509985.1 Burkholderiales bacterium
GGGCGAGCAGCTGGGCCACCGAGGGCGAGGCGGACAGGTCGATGCGCAGCGCCTGGGTGTTGACGAAGAAGCCGATCAGCGGCTCGATCTCGGCGCGGTGGCGGTTGGCCACCGGGGTGCCGATGACCACCTCATCCTGTCCGGACAGGCGCGACAAGAGCGCCGCCCAGGACGCCAGCAGCGTCATGAACAGCGTGCTGCCGTGGCGCTGGCTTAAGGCCTTGAGGTTCGCGCTGAACTCGGCATCGAACGCGAAGGCGAAGGACGCGCCGGCGTAGTCCTGCACCGGCGGGCGGGGCCGGTCGGTGGGCAGATCCAACAACGCCGGGGCGCCCTCCAGGTGATTGCGCCAGAAGTCGAGCTGGCGCTGCAGCACCGTGCCGGCGAGCCAGCGGCGCTGCCACACGGCGTAGTCGGGGTACTGCACGTCCAGCGGCGGCAGCGGATCGGGCCGGCCTTGAGCAAAGGCGGCGTACAAGGCGCTGAACTCGTTGACCAGCACGCCCATGGACCAGCCGTCGGAGACGATGTGGTGCATGGTCACCAGCAGCACGTGGTCGTCGTGGGCCAGGCGCACCAGGCGGGCGCGGATGAGCGGGCCGCGTTCGAGGTCGAACGGCGCGCCCGCTTCCTTGGCGGCCAGACGCTCGAGTTCCGCCTCGGGCGCGGGGTGGCCCGACAGGTCCATGTGCGCCAGCGCAAGACCCGCGTCGGGCGCGGCGACGACTTGCACGGGCTCGCCCTCGAGCGAGGCGAACGATGTGCGCAGCGCCTCGTGGCGCGCGACGATGCGGTCCAGGGCCGCCTGCAGCGCGGCGACGTGCAGCGCCCCGCGCAGGCGCACGCCGCCGGGCATGGCGTAGGCGGCGGCCGCGCGCGCATCCAGCTGCGCCAGGAACCACAGCCGCTGCTGGGCGAACGACAGCGGCAAGGCGCCCTCGCGCGAGGCCGGCACGATGGCCGGCAGGGCGCTGAAGCTTGCAGCTGCCACGCGTGTGGCGAAGCTCGCCAGCGTGGGCTGGGCGAAGAGGTCCGCCAGCGGCACTTCCGAGCCGAGCCGGGCGCGGATGCGCGAGGCGAGCTGCACGGCCAGCAGCGAATGCCCGCCGAGCTCGAAGAAGTGGTCGTGGCGGCCGATGCGCTGCACGGCCAGCAGCTCCGACCAGATCGAAGCGAGGGTGGATTCGAGTT